>MGFH01000126.1 GCA_001791795.1 Candidatus Wallbacteria bacterium GWC2_49_35 | reverse complement strand
AATGAGGATAAATTATTAATGGGTACTTCGCATATCAGGAATTTCTCGATAATAGCCCATATAGACCACGGAAAGTCGACTCTGGCCGACAGGATCCTTGAGATCACGGGTGCTGTGGCCATGCGCGACATGTCAGCCCAGCTCCTGGATTCGATGGACCTCGAACGCGAGCGCGGCATAACCATTAAGGCTTCCGCGGTCCGCTTCGATTATAAAGCGAAATCGGGCGAAACATACCTTATGAACCTCATCGACACTCCCGGCCACGTCGATTTTACCTATGAGGTCAGCCGCGCTCTGGCGGCCTGCGAAGGGGCCCTTCTGGTCGTGGACGCCACGCAGGGCGTGGAAGCGCAGACGGTAGCCAATATGTACCTCGCGCTCGAGAACAACCTCGAAATAATTCCCGTCATAAATAAGATCGACCTTCCCTCGGCCATACCGGACCACGTCGAAGAAGAGATCGTGAAGGTCCTCGGCATCGACCACATAAAGCCGCCCAGGATCTCGGCGAAGGAAGGAACGAATATCGACCAGGTGCTCGAAAGCATCGTGATCAACGTGCCGCCGCCGAAAGATAACGCCCATCTTCCTCTCAGAGCGCTGGTTTTCGATTCGTTTTACGATTCATATAAAGGCGTCATAGCCTACATTCGCGTCTTCGACGGCGAAATCAAAAAAGGCCAGAAGATCAGGTTCATGGCTAATAACAAAGAATACGAAGTCATGGAAACAGGTATGCTTATGCCCAAAATGACCGAGGTCGGCTCGCTTTCGAGCGGCCACGTCGGCTACATCGCGGCCAACGTCAAAACCGTCAGCGACCTTCGCATCGGCGACACGGTCACCTCCTTTGAAAATCCCGCAAAAGAGGCTCTTCCCGGCTATAAAGACATCAAGCCCATGGTCTTCTGCGGAGTTTACCCCGTAGACAACACTAAATACGAGGTCCTCAGGGAGGCCCTCACCAAATATAAGCTCAACGACTGTTCGGTCAATTTCGAGCCCGAAAACTCAGTTGCGCTCGGTTTCGGTTTCAGGTGCGGCTTTCTGGGGCTGCTGCACATGGACGTCTTTCAGGAACGAATCGAGCGCGAATACGGCCTGGAAGTAATAACCACTGCGCCTTCGGTCAAATACCGCGTCATAACCAGAAAGGGCGAAGAACTGTATTTCGACAACCCTTCGAAAATGCCTGATCCGGCCGAGATAGAAAAATCGTACGAGCCTTTCATAAAGGCGATAATCTTCACGCCGAAAGACTATGTGGGCACGATCATGGACCTGACGCGCGAGCGCCGGGGAACTTACCTGAGCATGGATTACATCGACGATAAAAGAGTTAGCCTGCATTACGAAATGCCGCTGGCAGAAATGGTCATAGATTTTTACGACAAACTCAAATCGCGCACTAAAGGCTACGCTTCACTCGATTACGAACTCGGCGAATATAAAGAGTCCGACGTCGTGAAGATAGACATCCTTCTCAACAACGAGCCCATAGACGCGCTTTCATTCATAACCCACAAGGATTTCGCTTATCAGCGGGCTAAAATTTTATGCGAGAAACTTAAAAAATCAATACCGCGCCAGCTTTTTGTCATCCCGATACAGGGCGCGATCGGCAACAAGATCATTTCGCGCGAAACCATAGGCGCTCTCAGGAAGGATGTAACCGCAAAATGCTATGGAGGCGACATCTCGCGCAAGAGAAAACTGCTCGAAAAGCAGAAGGAAGGCAAAAAGCGCATGAAGATGGTCGGGACCGTCGAAATACCGCAGGAGGCGTTCATGTCGCTTCTGCAGATAGGCGAAGAAGAGTAAAAACAGTTGATAGAGAACAGAGAATAGAGAATAGAGAATAGAGAATAGAGAACAGTTAAGGTATGTTGAAAATAATATAATAAATTATTGATATAATTCACTTAGATTGATTTTGGGGGTAAATTATGGATGGTCAGGATAGAGTCGTAGTCTGCGTCATAGGCGTCAACCGCGTGGGCATCGTTTCGAAAGTTTCCACGGTGGTGTCGGAATTGAACGCCAGCATTCTGGATATTTCTCAAACGCTCATTGGCGATCTTTTTTCGATGATCATGATCATCGACGTCGCAAAATCGAATCTCGAATTTAAATTCCTTCGCGAAAAGCTCGAAACGGCGGGAAATGAAATGGGAGTAAAAGCCATTGTTCTTCACGAGAACACTTTCCGCTATATGCACAGGGTTTGATCCGCGACGAAATCGCTCCCGCCGCTTTCCGCACGGTCAAAATTTAATAAAAATAAATTGATTTGTTGGAATTTTTCTGATAAAATTATTCCGTTAATGTTTAAAGTCCGTTGTAACAATAAATAAATAACTGCGGCGGATAAAATCAGGTTCTAAGCGCCAATAATATATTTTTATTTTCATAAATACCTTATTTTTTGCCAGAGGTTAATATGCGCGATAGTATATCGTATTTTTTTTATTATGTAATACAGGCGGCGCTTTTTTATGAACAGTAACGAAATTTCCATGGATGAAAACAGGGCCGATAAAGCCTGCAAACTTTTAAATGACTCGATCTCCCTTCTTATTCAGGCCGATAAGGCCGGCGGCTATAACGCGCTGATCACGGATATAAAATCAAACGTTAGCGAAGTGTTAAAACTTTCAGAGGCGCGGTCCGAAACCGAAATGGTGTCGGTGTGCCTCAATTCAGCGAATTCGATATTGCTCGAAACCGATCTCGAAGTTGTTTCGGTTTTATTTGAACTTCTGGAAACCTCTCTGGCTAAGGCGCTCGAGCATTTCGATGGTCTGCGTGTGAACGACGCTCCGGTGAAACCCGCAGCCAACATTTATTCCGAAAAAGATTTCGATAAAAAGGCGGACGAATTTTTGAACGTTCCCTTTGATAACGCGGCCGAGCAGAAAAGCGCTCCCGCAAAATCCGGCGGCTCAGGCAAAACAGAAGTTCCGCCCGCGGAAACCCGCCCGGTCCCGACAGACCCCGCCGGGATCATTAAAGAACTGGAATTCATATCGAATTCGCTCATGCAGACCGATTCGGACGACATAAAAACCTTTATAGAGCTGAAAAAATCGATCGCGGAAATAGCGAAAAACTGTACGGACGACATAGCGGCCTCGGTCCTCGAAGCCGCCTGCGACCAGCTGAACGAAATTATTACCAGTCCCGTTGAAGACGCGCTGCAGATAGTCAATGTAGCGAGCGCCATGGTCGAATCGTGCGTGACCCACCTCGAAGGTCTGCTGCAGGCGGCCGCCGCCAGGACGAAGGGCGCCTCACAGAAAAAAACGCTTCCTCCCGCCGCGCCGGAAGCGCCGAAGGCCGAAAAGATCGAAGCGGTAACGGAAGCGCCCCCGGCCGCCGCGGAATTACCGCCCGCCATCGACGTAAGTTTCGATTTCGACGCGGCGAGCATCGACCGCGAAATGTTCCTTACATTCGTCGACGAATGCCTCGAGCACATCCAGGCGTCTGAAGAGGCCCTGCTGAACCTCGAGAACAACGTCGAGGACGGCTCGTCCATAAACACCGTTTTCAGGGCTTTCCATACTGTGAAAGGCTCTTCGTCGTTCCTCGGGCTCGCGGGCGTTTCAGAACTCGCGCACCACGCCGAATCGCTTCTGGTCAAAATAAGGGACAAAGAAATTCAATTCAATAAAGAATTCGCCGATATCTGCCTCAGGTCGGTGGACGTGCTTAAAACCCTCATCAACTCGCTTAAATCGGGCGACTATAAAAAACCCGATAATTATGACGACCTGCTGAGGCTTTTGATGAGCCCCGAACTTAAAAAGGGAATAGTTCCCGCCGGCGCGCTCAAAAAAACGGTCCGAGAAACCGCTCCTGCCGCTCCGAAACCGGCTCCCGCAGTCAAAAATGCGGAGGAACCGGTTCAGGCGATCACGGGCCCTGCTTCGCCTCCGGCGGCGAAGGACGAAGCTCCCGCAAAAATTTCCGCCGCGGCGAAGGAAGTTAAACGCGCGCAGACGGCTTCGGACGAGGAAGAATCGACCGTGCGCGTCAAGATCGCGCGAATCGATAAACTCATCGACATGGTCGGTGAACTCGTTATTTCGCACTCGATGGTGGCCCAGGACGAGTTGATGATGAACGGCGCAAACCACCTTCTCGTAAAAAAAGTAATGCATTCCGGAAAGATAATACGCGAACTGCAGGATCTCAGCATGACCATGCGAATGATCCCTTTCAGGGCCACTTTTCAAAAAATGGCCCGTGTCGCGCGCGATATATCGGGTAAAAACGGCAAGATCATAGATTTTATAACATCAGGCAAAGAAACAGAGGTCGACCGGAACCTCGTCGACATAATAAACGACGCGCTTATGCATATGGTAAGAAACTCGGTCGATCACGGCGTCGAACTGCCCGAAGAACGCGTCAAGGCCGGCAAGCCTGAAAAAGGCACCGTGCTTCTTTCGGCGTTCCACTCAGGCGGCAACGTCGTCATAGAGGTCAAGGACGACGGCAAGGGTCTCGACCGGGCGAAGATAGTTAAAAAAGCCGTTGAGAAAGGGCTTATTAAATCCGACGAAGGGATGAACGATTCCGAAGTATTCAACATGGTTTTCCTGCCGGGTTTTTCGACGGCCGACCAGATCACCGACGTCTCCGGCCGCGGCGTGGGAATGGACGTGGTCAAAACTTCCATAGAATCGCTTCGCGGGCGCATTGAAATTTCTTCGCAGCCGGGCCGTGGTTGCAGTTTTTCTATAAAAGTCCCGCTGACGCTTGCCGTTACCGACGGAATGCTCGTCAGGGTTGGTTCGCAGCGCTATATCATTCCCACCGCCAGCATATACCTGACCTTCCGCCCGAAGATCGAGGACATATTCACCATGGCGGGTCGCGGCGAGGTGGTCATGCTGCACGGCGTGATGATACCTATTTTCAGGCTGCATAAAATATTCAACATCGATAAAGCCGTTGAAAATCCATGGGAATCTTTATTCGTGGTCATAGACGACGGCGACAGCAAGCATTGCGCCGTGCTCGTCGACGAGCTTCTGGGCCAGCAGCAGATAGTCGCGAAACCGCTCGGCGTCGCTCTCGGAAAGATCGAGGGCGTTTCCGGAGGCGCCATACTAGGCGACGGCAAAGTCGGGCTTATCCTCGATACGAAAGAGCTCGTCAGCATAGCGCGCCAGAAAGATCCGGTCGAGGCGAAACGGATAGCCTGACCGCGCCGATTGTAAAATAAAATTTTGTTATAAAGTAAAAATTTATTATGGACCTTAATTTTTTATCAGAAAGGATGAAATCCATATGGGCGAAGAAATGCACAGGGGCGTCGGATCGAACGTCAACCCGGTATCGGTTAAAAAGATCGATGGCGGCAAGTTTCTCACTTTTTATCTCGGAAAAGAGGAATACGGAATTCAGATCCTCAAAGTGCAGGAAATAATAGGCATAATGGAGATCACGCCGGTCCCGCGCACTCCCGATTTTATAAAAGGCGTAATCAATCTTCGCGGTCACATAATTCCGGTGATCTATCTCAGGGCCAAATTCGGCATGCCCGAGATCGATAACACCGAACAGACCTGCATCATAGTCGTTAAAACCCGAAATCTCATCATGGGCCTCATAGTGGACAGGGTGTGCGAGGTTTCAGATATAGCCACCGGCGATATCGACGAAGCCCCCTCATTCGGCACCTTTGTTAACACCGAATATATCCTCGGCATAGGAAAATGCGCCAGCAAGGTCAAACTGTTGCTCGACATAGACCGCGTCATAACCGCTCAGGAATATGACGGGATGTCGCAAATCATGGAAAGTATAAATTAATAAAAAATACGGAGGCTATTATGGAAATCCTGAAAACCAAATTGATGCAGCTGTGCGTCTTTATGATATTCTTTCCTCTGCTGGTCACGGCCGCGGCGCTTCATTTCGCCGGCGCGCTGAACACGACCATCGTGATGGCGTCCCTCGGCGGCGGGATAATAGCGCTGGCGGGCGCCCTGCTCGCGACCGAAAAAATGTCCGCTTCGGCGGGCAAAATCAACGCGTCGCTCGAACGCCTCTCGAAGGGCGAAGCCCTCCAGCCGGTCGAGCTCGCCAAAGGCGACTGCTTTTATTCTCTCGCGGAAAACATGAATCAATTCAACCGCAGGTGCACTAACTTTAAAATGGACATGGATACCGTCTCCACAGCGCTTGCCGGCGGGGAATTTTCTTTCAGCGTTAATCCGAACGACCATGAAGGCTTTTACCGCCAGGTGCTTGAAAAACTCGTCGACGCGGCGAAAAAGGTCGGCGAACCTCTCGCCGCAGTTAACTGCGTTATCGACAAGATAAGCAAAGGCGATATCACCGGCGAACGGGTGAGCGTCGAAGCCAGAGGGCAGTTTCTGGCGCTTAAAAACAATACTAATTCGCTTATAGGCATCATAGACAATCTTCTCAACGAAGTAAAAACCGTATGCATCGCCACCATATTCGAAGGCAAGTTCGACAAGCGCGCGAACGCGGCTCTGTTCCAGGGCCGCTGGGCGAAACTGGCGTCGGGCATAAATGACATAGTCAATTCGCTCGCCATGCCGCTCAAAATGGCTGCCGATTACATAACCCAGATTGGAAGCGGCAGGATACCGCCGATCATAACCGAGGAATACAAGGGCGATTTCAACATCATAAAGAACTCTTTCAACAACTGCATTAATAATCTAAATAACCTGATCACCGAAGTGGAGGCGCTGACGCACGCGGCCTCCGACGGAAAACTCAAAGTGCGCGGCAATTCCGAAAAATACGAGGGCGTTTACAAGGAGATCATTCTCGAGATCAACAGCACGCTCGACGCCATCGTCGGGCCTCTCAACTCCGCCGCCGACTACATCGCCAAAATAAGCAAAGGCGAGGTTTCCGAAGTTATAACCGCCGAATACAAGGGCGATTTCAACGACATCAAGCACAATCTCAATAACCTCATCACTACCGTCGATACGATGCTCAACGAGATCAAAACGATCTGCATCGCCGTCATATTCGAAGGTAAACTCGATAAACGCACCGGCGTTTCGCAGTTCCAGGGCCGCTGGGCGAAACTGGCGTCGGGCATAAACGATATAGTCAATTCGCTGGTAAACCCGCTCAAGGTCTCCTCGAATTATCTTGTAAAGATAAGCCAGGGCGAGATCCCCGCTAAAATAACCGAAGAATACAAGGGCGATTTCAACGAGATTAAAACCAGCATCAATACGTGTCTCGATACTCTGACATCGCTTATAATCGCCGACGGCGGCGCAGCGCTTCAGGCCGCGGCCGAAAAAGATCTCACCGCCCGCGTCAAAAAGAACTACAACGGCCTGTACGACAAGATGAAGGACAATATCAACGCTCTCATCGAAAACCTCGAGGAAATGTTCAAACAGATAGCCGGCAACGCCGAAAATGTTTCGTCGTCGTCCAGCCAGATAAGCAAAGGCTCTCAGGCGCTCGCGCAGGGCGCTTCAGAGCAGGCCAGCGCGCTCGAAGAGGTTTCCAGCAGCCTCCACCAGATGAACTCGATGGCCAAGCAGAACGCGGCGAACGCCAAGGAAGGTCAGAACCTCACCATAAGCGCCCGCACGAGCACCGAGCGCGGCGTGGACAGCATGAAAAAAATGTCGGTTGCCATCAATCTTATTAAAGATTCGTCGAATAACACGGCGAAGATTTTAAAGACCATCGACGAGATCGCTTTTCAGACAAATCTGCTGGCTCTGAACGCCGCGGTTGAGGCCGCGCGCGCGGGCGATGCGGGCAAGGGCTTCGCGGTCGTCGCGGACGAGGTCAGAAACCTCGCCATGAGAAGCGCGGAAGCCGCTAAAAATACGGCGCGCATGATCGAAGAGTCGGTCAAGCACGCCAACAACGGAGTTCATATCAACGAGGAGGTCATGAAGAACCTCGATGAGATCAACGGCCAGGTAAGAAAAGTCAACGAATTCATGTCAGAGATCTCCGCGGCTTCCGAGCAGCAGAGCGAAGGCATAAACCAGATCAACAGCGCCGTAGCGCAGATGAACCAGGTGACCCAGCAGAACGCGGCTTATTCGGAAGAATCGGCGAGCGCTTCGCAGGAGCTCACCTACCAGGCCGACCAGATGAAGAACATGATCATGCAGTTCAAACTCAGCAGCGTTAAATCCAGGACCATGGCCGGCGGTTTCGATATGGGCCAGGCGCCGGCCATGACCGGGCGCCATCAGGCGGCTCAGCCGCACCGGAAAATGGATTTCGCCGAGTTCGAGAACCATCCTCCGGCGGCTAAGGGCCCCGAAAACGACCCGAAAAAGGTCATACCGTTCGACGAAGACAGCAGTGTACTTCAGGAATTTTAGATAAGTTCAGGATTTTATATGGAATACATTTCAGCGAAATTAAGCGACGTCGAATTCGACAGCATATCCGGCCTGATATATTCCCTGTGCGGAATAAGCCTCGGCGCCGGAAAGAAAGAGCTCGTTACGGCCAGGCTTGCAAAAAGGCTCAACGAACTCAGGCTGCCGAACTTCAACAGCTACATGAAGCACGTCCAGAACGATGCGAACGGCTATGAGCTGCTCCAGCTGATAGACGTCATAACCACCAACGTGACCAGCTTTTTTCGGGAAATGAACCATTTCGACTATATAAAGGACCACGTTCTGCCCGACTATAAAGGCAGGGCGGACAGGATAAAAATATGGAGCGCCGGATGTTCCTCGGGTGAAGAGCCCTATTCGATAGCAGTTTTATTGTTCGAAGAGCTGGGCAATCTTATGCTGCGCGACGTCAGGATACTGGCCACCGACATTTCGACGCAGATCCTGTCGAGGGCCAGGGAGGCGGTTTACGACAAACAACTCGTGGAAGGCGTGCCCAAAGTGCTTCTCACCAAGTATTTCGACTGCATCACCTCGAGAAACGATTTCAACGAGCCCGTTTATCAATATAAGATCAAAAACGAGGTGCGCAATCTGGTCCGTTTCGCCAGGCTCAATCTAATGGAAGAATGGCCCATGAAAGGTCCTTTTAAAATGATATTCTGCCGCAACGTTATGATATATTTCGACAAGCAGACGCAGGAAAAACTGGTGGGCAAGTATTATAACCTTCTTGAAACCGGCGGGCTTTTATTCATAGGGCATTCCGAAAATCTGGCTTCGGTTTCACATTCGTTCAAATATATCCAGCCGGGAGTGTATTTGAAATGCTGAAGATTGTTGGCATGGCCGATATGAAAGTCTCGGGCGCTGACGGCGATATCCTCGTGACTTATGCGCTTGGAAGCTGTGTAGGGCTTACCATTTACGACAGGGTGGCCGGCGTCGGCGGCATGCTGCACGCTATGATGCCTGATTCCAGCATAGACCCGAACAAGTCGAAGGAAAACCCGTTTATGTTCATCGATACCGGCTTGATCAAACTTATAGACGGATGCGTCAGGATGGGAGCGAAAAAAGAGCGCCTTGAAATAAAGGCGGCCGGCTGCTCCGCGCTCAAGACCAGCGGTTTTTTTAAAATAGGCTACAGAAATTTCAACAGCCTCACCAGCGCTTTAAGCGGTCTTAACCTGGCGCTTCAGGCGTACGATGTCGGAGGGAAGAGCTCACGGACGATGAGATTGATGATATCTGACGGCGAAGTGCTAGTGGAAGACGGCGGTAAAAAAATAAAACTATAAAATACGGGAGAATTATTTTGATCAAAGTATTGATAGTGGACGATTCCGCGGTGGTCAGGAAGGTCCTGACCGAAGAACTATCCAAATTCAGCGATATAACGGTCGTAGGAAGCGCGCCCGATGCATATGTCGCGCGCGAAAAGATAGTCAAACTAATGCCCGACGTTATAACGCTCGACATAGAAATGCCCCGTATGGACGGCCTCACTTTCCTGGAAAAACTCATGAAACATTTTCCGATACCTGTCGTGATCGTAAGTTCGCTCGCGCCCAGAAACAGTGATAACGCGATCAAAGCCATGGCGCTGGGCGCCGTGGAGATCGTCAACAAGACCGGATCGCAGTATTCTCTTCCGGACGTTGCCGGAAACCTGGTGCGTGCTATAAGAACCGCCGCGGGTGCGAAGGTTTTCACGCGCAAAGCCTCACTAAAGCCGGCGGCCGGCAAAGAGCCTTTCCCTCTTAAACCGGTTTCCGACGAATTTAAGGAATTCAAACTTCAGACCACTCACAGAATTATAGCTATCGGAGCGTCCACGGGCGGAACTCAGGCCACAGAGACGGTCTTAAAGTCGCTCGGTCCCGACTCTCCCGGTATCGTTATAGTGCAGCACATGCCGGAAGGCTTCACCAGCTTTTACGCCAAAAGGCTGAACGACGTTTGCGCGATCGAGGTCAGGGAGGCAAAGGACGAAGATTACCTGGTTCCGGGCGTAGCGCTGCTCGCGCCTGGAGGAAAGCATCTGCTGCTGCAAAAAAGCGGCGCGCGCTATTTCGTAAAGATCAAGGACGGCCCTCAGGTGCATCACCAAAAGCCAAGCGTAGACGTACTTTTTCAATCGGCCGCAAGGTCGGCAGGCAGGAACGCCGTGGGCGTGATTCTCACCGGAATGGGCTCGGACGGAGCCGCAGGTCTTCTCGAAATGAAAAAATGCGGCGCTCATACCATCGCCCAGGACGAGAAAACATGCGTGGTGTTCGGCATGCCTAAAGAGGCCATCTGCATGGGCGCGGTGGAGGAAGTCCTGCCGCTCGAAGATATAGCCGGCGCTATGGTCAAAGCCGCCATGAAATAAAACGCTCTGAAGAATATGCTTTGACACTTCGCCCGAAATGTGATAAAATCTTCATGATATGAATGACGGCGCATTACCTGATCTGGCCGCTAGGCTCGAAAATATAAGATATCTGGCTCTCGACATGGACGGCACTCTGCTGCCCGACGATAAGAACATACCCGATTTTACATACGGCGTGTTGTGCGAGGCGCGCGCGGCGGGCTACAAGCTCTGCATCTGTTCGGGGCGCTCGTTCGCCGGAGTTCACAAGTACGAGAGGCTCCGTGATATCATAAGCTATTACGTGTGTTTCGAGGGCGGTTATATTATGGACAACACCGACCCTTCCAATCCGTCGCTGATACACAGCCGCTGTATTTCTCCCGGCGAGGCCGCCGTCATTGCCGGTTTCTGCAAAACGAGCGGCGCCATGCTCGCGTTTCTTACCAACAAAGAAGGCTTCTGCCTGAACTGCGACGACGACATCTTCAAAAGCGTCAAAATATGGGGCGCCGTCCCGCGCGTCACGGACTACGATGAACTCGGAACGCTTCTGTCGTCCGGGGACGTATATATAGCCCTGATATACGGAGATCGCGGCCAGGTAGATTTCGTCTGGGACAATTTTTCAAAGGCGACCGATACCCGCTTTGACGTTATCAACACATACCTCGATTTCAAAGACCTTCATCACCTGGTTTTAAAAGCGCCCGGCACGAATAAATGGAACGGCATCGCGCGCGTTCTCGAATTGAACGGCGTGGACGCAGAAAACCTTATCGCCTTCGGCGACTGGCACAACGATTTCGAGATGATAAAGAACGCCGGTGTGGGCGTGGCGATGAAAAACGCGGAAGCGGCGATAATAGAAGCGGCGCTCGTTATTACAAGCCACGACAACAACGAGGAAGGCGTGGCGAGATTCATCAGGGAAAAACTTCTAAAAATAGTGGTTTGAAAAGGCCGGAAGCGCTCCGGCAAATTTGATTCATTGAACGGAATGGTTGAAGATGAAGATACTTGTCACCGGCGCGGCCGGATTTATAGGGTTTCACCTCGTTAAAAGGCTCGCCGGCAGGGGAGACGAGGTTTACGGGTTCGACAATGTCAACGATTATTACGATCCGGAGCTTAAATACGCCCGTCTCGCCGAAACCGGCGTCGAAAAAAGCGCCGTCGAATACGGTCGCGAAGCGGAAAGCTCCGTTTTTCCGAATTACAGATTTATAAAATTAAACCTCGAAGACCGCGAGGGGATCGCGGAATTGTTTAAAAAAGAAAAGTTCGACGCCGTGTGCAACCTCGCGGCGCAGGCGGGCGTACGGTATTCTCTTGTAAATCCATACGCCTACATCGATTCAAATATATCAGGTTTTACTAATATACTCGAGGCCTCTCGCCATAACGCCGTGGGGCATCTTGTTTATGCGTCCAGTTCGTCGGTGTACGGGCTTAATGAACGTATGCCTTTTTCCGCGCGCGATAACGTCGATCATCCGGTATCGCTTTACGCGGCGAGTAAAAAATCCAACGAACTGATGGCCCATGCTTACAGCCATTTATTTAAACTTCCCGTGACGGGCCTGCGGTTTTTCACTGTTTACGGGCCTTTCGGACGGCCGGACATGGCGCTTTTTATTTTCACGCGCGCCATTATTGAAAACAGGCCGATCGACGTTTATAATTTCGGCGATATGAAGCGCGATTTCACTTATATCGACGATATCGTCGAAGGCGTCGTAAGGGTCATAGACCGGCCTGCGGCGGGCAATCCCGAATGGAGCGGCGTGTCTCCCGACCCGGAAACAAGCGCTGCGCCTTATAAAATTTACAACATAGGAAACAACAGTCCCGTCAAACTGCTTGATTTTATAGAATCTATAGAAGAAGCTCTAGGAAAAAAAGCCGTTAAAAACCTTCTTGAAATGCAGCCGGGTGACGTTCATGCGACATGGGCCGATTCGGGCGGTCTCGCGCGCGACTTCGATTACAGGCCCGCGACTGGCGTTAAAGACGGAGTGAAAAAATTCATAGACTGGTATATTAAATTTTACGGAGTGATCTTATGAAAAATAAAGCGGTGAAAAACGGCGGGATAAAAATAGGCGTCATAGGGCTCGGATATGTGGGCCTGCCGCTTGCCGTCGAGTTCGGAAAGGTATACGGCGTCACCGGCTTCGACATCAGCGAAAGCCGCGTCGCGGAATTAAAAAAAGGCGTGGACAGGACGCTCGAAGTGGATGCGGCGAACCTCGAAAGTTCCGTGCTTTTGAAATTCACCACCAGGTCCGCCGATCTGGCGGACTGCAATTACTATATAGTGACTGTGCCGACGCCGGTGAACGAACATAAGATCCCCGACCTGGGGCCGCTTTTAAAAGCGTGCGAAACTGTCGGGCGCGTCCTTTCGAAAGGCGATATAGTGATATTCGAATCCACCGTATATCCGGGCGCCACCGAAGAAGACTGCGTGCCGGTGCTCGAAAAAAGTTCGGGACTCAAATTCAACCGCGATTTTTACTGCGGCTACAGCCCCGAAAGGATAAACCCCGGCGACAAGCGTCACACTCTGGTGAAGATAAAAAAGGTCACCTCCGGTTCCACGCCGGCGGCCGCAGAAAAGGTCGACGCGCTCTACAGGTCCATAATCGTCGCGGGCACGCACCTGGCGCCTTCGATAAAGGTCGCGGAGGCCGCGAAGGTCATCGAGAACTCCCAGCGCGACATAAACATAGCCTTCATAAACGAGCTCGCTAAAATATTCCATAAAATGAATATAGACACCGGCGACGTGCTGGCCGCCGCCGCCACCAAGTGGAACTTCCTGCCGTTCAGGCCGGGCCTCGTCGGCGGCCACTGCATAGGCGTCGACCCGTATTACCTCACCTACAAGGCGCAGAGCCTGGGCTACATTCCCGAAATAATACTCGCCGGGCGCAGGCTGAACGACAATATGGGCGGCTATGTCGCGGGCCATATAATAAAACTGATGATCAAAAAAGGCATTCTGATAAATAAATCGAAGGTACTGGTCCTTGGAGTCACGTTCAAAGAAAACTGCCCGGATATCCGCAACTCCCGCGTGGTCGACATCATAAACGAACTGAAGGAATTCGGCGCGGACATGGACGTATACGATCCGTGGGCGCGCTCGGACGAAGTGCGCGCGGAATATAAGATCAGCATGATAAAAGATATCAGGAACCGCAAATATGACGCGATAGTTCTCGCGGTGGCGCACGACGCATTCCGAAGCATCGACATCGCGTCGCTAAAAAAGAAAAAATCCGTCGTTTACGACGTCAAGGGTTTCTTTGAGTTCGCCACGGACGGGAGGCTATGATCTTATGAAAGCTATAATACTCGCCGGCGGCGCCGGTACAAGGCTCCATCCGATCACCAGGGCAGTCTCCAAGCAGCTGCTTCCGGTTTACGATAAGCCCATGATTTATTATCCGCTGTCGGTGGTTATGCTTGCAGGCATAAGGGAAGTGCTGCTGATATCTACGCCGTACGACCTTCCTAAATTCAGGGACCTTTTAGGCGACGGCCGCCGGTTCGGCATTACGATAGAATATGCGGAGCAGGCCGCGCCGAACGGCATCGCCGAGGCTTTCATAATAGGCGAAAAATTTATCGGCAATGGCAGTGTCTGCCTTATACTCGGCGATAATATATTTTACGGCCTCTCTTTCAGCGAAACGCTGAAAAGAGCTGCAGCTCTCGAAAAAGGCGCGGTAGTTTTCGGCTATTATGTAAAGGACCCGCAACGATACGGCGTAGTCGACTTCGATGAAAATTGCCGGGTGCTTTCCATTGAGGAAAAGCCGAAATCCCCTAAATCGCATTACGCCGTTACCGGTCTTTATTTCTACGACAATCAGGTCGCCGGGATCGCTAAAAATATAAAACCATCAGCCAGAGGCGAGCTGGAGATAACCGACGTCAACAAAGCCTATCTCGAGCGCGGCGAGCTTACGCTCGAACTTATGGGGCGCGGTATGGCATGGCTCGATACCGGCACTCACGAGAGCCTTCTCGAGGCGAGCGTTTTCATTCAGACCATCGAGCACAGGCAGGGCCTTAAAATCGCCTGCCTTGAGGAGATCGCTTACGACAAAGGGTATATTTCCAGGCAGGACCTTTTGAATTACGCGCGGGAACTTAAAAATAACCAGTATGGCGCCTACCTCTCGGAGATCGCCGAAATGAAAGGCCCGCGAAGCGCGGCCTGCGCCTCCCGCGCCGGCCGGGACGATAAATTGTAATTGACATTTACCGAATAATATAATAAAATAATACCCATGATACAACCTTTAAATGGCAACGTCAGGGTCAACCGTTTCACGGACAACCGGTTAATACTGGTTTTGCTGCTCGTGGTGCTTCTGCTGCTCACGGTGATAGTCGACGACAAATTCGACAGGCCCAAGGTGGTCCAGTTTTACGACGGGCTTAAAACGCATATAATAAAGACCTACGAAAACGACGTCGATTCATTTTTAAGAAGCCAGAACATTTCCCTGGCCAAAAGCGATATTCTTTTAAATTCACTTTCGGAGCCGCTGCGCGACTCTATGGAGATACGCCTTATAAAAGTCAGCGAAGAAATCGTCATCGAGGAGGAGGCCGTCAACTGCCGTCAGGTGATGAGGCTTTCCGAAACGCTTCCGCCGCCGGAGGCGTACGAGTTAAGGCCCGGTAAAAACGGCGTAAAGAAAAATTATTATAAGCTCACTTATCAGAACTCGGTGCAGAAATCAAGGCAGCTTCTCGGCGATGTCGTAAGCGAAAAGCCCGTCGACAGAATAATCCTCTGCGGGCGAGAGGCGTTCCGTTCGAGCGCCGAATCGCTCGACTGCCGGCCGATGTCGTTCAACGTGACGGTGGCCGCCGACGCGGGCGGGCGCTGGACGGAAGAACTTAAAACCAACGGCGCGATGCTGGGCATCGCCATGGTCTCGTCTAAGTTCCTGCAGGAAGGCTCCATCGTCGAGCTCGAAGGCTACGGAAAGTTCATAGTCAAAAACGACGAGCAGAAGATGTCCCCGGCGCCGGAGAACGTGGCCGGCTCGCAGGCCTCGGGCGGCTCCAATATCCGCATAATCCTTCCGCGCGAAATTTCGAAAAACTTCAGCGCGCGAAAAAGAAACGTAAAGTTAAAATTGATATAGACATATCATAAAATTTGAATGCAGGTGAAAAAATGCCAGTAAAAAAAAGCGTGAAAGCTCCTCTGAAAAGTAAGCCTTCGGCGCAGGTCTCCCCGGCGCAGCCGGATAAAAAAATATCGAATCCGGGCGAGCTGTTCAATCTTATCAAATATCTCGAAACCGAAAAAGTGGATGAATTCGAATACAGCGAACAGGATTTTTCGGTCAGCCTTAAAAGGACATTGAAAAGCGACATGTCCGACAATTCAGCCGCCGCGAACGCCGCGCTTGTCAACATGCTTCTTGCGAGCCGTCAGGCAGCTTCGTCCTTTTCCTCCGGCGGCTCCGAAGAGCCCTCCGGGGAGCCTGAAAAAGGCTGCGGAAAGGCTCCGGCTCCGGCCGCCGAAGACGAGTCGAAATTCAAATTTATAGAATCGCCTATCACGGGCACTTTTTACCGCGCTCCTTCGCCGACCTCGGCTCCTTACGCCGAAAACGGCCAGCGCGTAAATAAAGGCCAGGTCGTCTGCATCGTTGAGGCCATGAAGCTCATGAACGAGATCAAATCCGAGCACGACGGCGTTATAGAAAGGATCTGCGTCGAAAACGGCACGCTGGTCCAGGCGAAACAGAGGTTGTTCTATCTTCTGCACGAATAGCAGGAGGCCGGTCTCGCCCGATTATTGTCCGGGGGGCCGCGTTTTCGGGATAAAGCCTTCAGGACTTTTATTCACATTTTACATTTGATCGTCAATCGATCATATTTTAGTTTTTAAGGAGTACTTTTATGTCCGATCATGATTTCGATGTCATCGTATTAGGCGGCGGCCCCGGCGGCTACGCCGCGGCGATCAGGGCGGCGCGCCTTGGAATGAAAACCGCAGTGGTAGAGGCGGACAGCCTTGGCGGAACCTGCCTGAACCGCGGCTGCATACCGACGAAAGCCCTTCTGGCTTCGGCGCACGCCTATCACGAGGTTAAAAAAGCCCACGAGTTCGGCGTGGAGTGCGAAAAAGCCTCTTTCAGCCTTGAAAAAATAATGAAACGCAAGGACGATATAGTCTCGAAACTTCGCGACGGGATCGCCCAGCTTATAAAGGCCAATAAAGTCACGCTCATAAACGGTTTCGGCAGGATCGCCGGCGAACGCCGCCTCACGGTGGACGCCGCCGGAAATTATTCCTTCAAAAAACTCATAATCGCAACCGGTTCCAGGCCTCTGAACCTTCCGCTGATGCCCGCGAATTCGCCGTATATGATCAATTCCGATCAGGCGCTCAAACTTTCGAAGCTCCCTAAAAAGCTGCTGGTGATAGGCGGCGGAGTTATCGGCGTGGAGATGGCCAACTTTTTTGCGTTCCTCGGCGTAGCGGTCACGGTCGTGGAATTGATGCCGCAGTTGATTCCGGCGGAAGATTCTTCTCTGGGAAAGCGTCTGGCGTCTATTTTCAAAAAATACGGCATAACCGTGAAGACAGGTAAAAAAGTATCCGAAATTAAGGAAGACAGGCAGCAGTCATGCGTAGCCGTCAAATTCGAAGGAGAGGACGCTCCGGCGTCTTTCGATCTCGTACTTCAGGCCGTCGGCCGCACACGCGTTATAAGCGATATCGGCCTGGACGGCGCATCGGTCAAAACCGACGGCAAAAAAATAATAGTCGACGAATATTTCAGAACGTCGAACCCCGATATTTTCGCCATAGGCGACTGCGCCTCCGATGTAATGCTCGCTCATCTGGCGTCGCATCAAGCCGTCGCGGCCGCTTTCAACGCGACGCGCGCGGAAGGCGAAGCGATGCACGGCCTTTCGGCGCCGGTCCCTTCCTGCATATACACTATTCCTGAGATCGCCTCCTGCGGCCTCACTCCCGACAGAGCGAAAAAAGCCGGGATAGAACTGGTTTCAGGCAAGTACATGTTCAACTCCCTCGGCCGCGCCATGTGCATGCAGGCCAACGAGGGCTTCGCGGAGATCTTCGCCGACGCGAAAACCGGGGGGATAATGGGCGCCAATATTATGGGGCCCTCGGCGACCGAACTCATATGCTGCGTTCAGGCGGCCATGGCGTCAGGTCTTAGCGCGAAGGAATTCACCGAAAAGATGATATTCGCCCATCCGACGCTTTCCGAAGCTATGGGCGAGGCTTTCGCGGATATTTCGAAAGAGGCGATACACGTACCGCCGGCTTTGCGTTGAGGTTAGTGAAAAATGCCTACACTTTTCGCCAGATACCGTAAATATTTAGGACATAAGCAACAGCTCCCCTACCATGGATTGTACGAGGGCAACACTCCGCTGGTACGCTCGAAAGCCATATGCGACGAGCTCGGCGAAAATATAAACCTTTTTTTCAAGCAGGAAAACGTCAATCCTTCGTATTCGTTCAAGGACCGCGGAGTATCCAACGCAGTTGCGGCCGCCCGCTATAACGCCAGGCCCGGCATAGTCTGCTGCAGCGCCGGTAATCTGGGCGTTTCATGCGCCATGTACGCGGCGCGCTCGAATATCAAGGCGGTCGTGCTGATACCGAAACTATTCGCCAACGAGGAAAAAATAAAACGCATCCAGATGTACGGCGCGAGCGTCATAATACTTGACGGCGACGTTGATTCGGGTATTAAGATGGCTTACGAATTTTCCGATAAATACAAATTCGACGTGGTGTCGCATAAAAACGAGTTTTACTGCGCGGGCCTCAAAACAATGGCTTTTGAAATATGCGACCAGCTGGGCCGGGCGCCGGACATTTTCTGCGCCGGGGTCGGCTCGGGTGCGCTGCTCGGTTACGCCTGGAAAGGCTTTAAGCAATATTATGCTGAGGGCAAAATAGACAGTCTTCCGGTTATGATAGGAATAGAGGCATCGGCGGTCGCGGGCCCGGCCCGGTACTCTTCAGGGCAGGGCTTCGCCGGCACTTCGATATTGAACGAGGTCAGCATATCCAGGGATGAGAACTCGGTCATCGACGAGGCTATCATAGCGCGCGACGAGTCTTCTGGATATATCAGCGCGGTCAACGACGAACAGGCCATATCGCTTTATCAGTTGATGACTAAAAAAGAGGCGCTTATAGCCGATATTTCATCGTGCGTTTCCGTCGCGGGTCTGTATAAACTCAAGTCCGACGGCGTCGACTTCGACAATCAGCTTATAATCGCCGTCATTTCCGGCGCGTCCGACTCGTCTGAAATAATGTACACCGAACCGCATTCCCTCAGCCGCATCAAGGTAATTAAACCTTCGCTGGGCGATCTCGAAAGCGAGCTGGTATTATGAGCAAAAAAGTCAAGGTCCGCGTTCCGGCCACTATCACCGATATCGGCCCCGGGTTTAATTCGCTCAGCCTCGCCGTAGGCCTGTATAACTATATAACGATCGAGGAGACGACGAAACCCGGATTTTTCGTCACCAATCTTAACGAGGCGGTGAAACTGCCTTCCGACGAGAACAACGCGATCGTGAGCGTCGTCAAAGACTTTCTGATCGGAAAACTTAATTATAAGTTAAAACACGGCGGAATCCACATAACCAACGATTTCCACGTGCCTTTGAACCGCGGGCTCAATTCGCTTGCGGTGGCCGTCGTCGGCGCTCTCATCGCGTCTTCGGTCTTCGCCGACGCTGAAATTTATTCGGAAGAACTTCTGAGCCTGATGAGATGCTACCAGAGCAGTCCTCAAAACTTCGCGGCGACCGTCATCGGCGGGTTCGTGATCACCAGCCCGGTCGACGAGTCCTTCGTCGCGCACCGCATAGAGTTTCCGGAACATTTGAAAATGACGCTTATTATCCCCGAATACGACATAAGCGTTGGCGATCCGAGCCGGCTTATGGCCCACAAGATATCTATGAAGGACGCCGTGTTCAACATTTCACGCGCGGCGCTGCTGATATCGGCGCTGTGCCAGAAAAACTTCAAACTTTTAAACCTTGCCATGGAAGATAAGCTCCATCAGCCTTTTTTGCGGCGCAAAATTCCCGGGGCCGAAGAAATATCGATTATAGCCAAGACGTGCGATAACCTCGGCATCACCATGTGCGGCAACGGCGCCACCATACTGATCTTTCACACGCAGTCCTGCGACACGGTCATCAAGAGGATCGAAAGGGCCTACATGGCTCATAAGATAAAGTCCCGGGCCGTCACCGTCGAACTCGACGACAGGGGCGGCGGGCTTTTTGACGAGTGAACAACGCTTCATTTATTGTGGAGAGTTGAGAACGGAGAGTGGAGAGTTGAGGATTTTTTTGAAAATATAAAGTTTTAGTTTGGGCATGTATCATTTAATCTAAATCAAGTGAGGAGTATCCGATATGAAAAAAAAGGTCGCATCGGGCCTTAAAAAGAAACTTAACGTCGCGGTAGTAGGTGCTACGGGCCTCGTCGGGGGCGCGTTCTTAAAACTGATCGAAAGGCGCGGATTTCAGTTCGACAATCTGCATCTGTTCGCATCCGAGCGTTCGAAGAACGTCAAAATGAAATTCATGGGCGAGACTTTTATCGTCGACGACGTTAAAAATTATAAAAAGCACGATTACGACGTCGCGTTTTTTTCC
>MGFH01000125.1 GCA_001791795.1 Candidatus Wallbacteria bacterium GWC2_49_35 | reverse complement strand
CCACGAGCTTTTTAATTCCGCGCATCATTTCCATCGTTATCATTATAACCTGGTTGAAAGAGGTCTTCGCGCCTTCTATGATCGTGAGCCTTTCTCCGACGACGCTTTTCATCGCGACGCCTATCCTTCCTTCGCCGGAAGCGGTGTCGAGACGCGGCGTCACTTTAACTTCGACGCGCTCTTCCTTCTCGCCGCGTACGAGGGTCATAGCGAGTTCTTTTCCGGGATTCTGCGATACGAAGCCGAGCATTTCAGCCCAGGTGTTGACCTCTGTGTCGTTTATTTTAACTACCCTGTCCTTAGGTTTGATTCCGGCTGCGGCGGCAGGAAATCCGTCCATGACGTCGCCTATGACGGACATCACCGGCGGAAGGAATCCGAAATGTTCCGCGAAATCTATTTTCGATTCGATGCTCATTTCGTTAGTGCCGCGCATCAGAACGAAACTGATGGATTTGCCTTCGTTTTCCTTTAATATGTCTTCCATCTGGCTGTAATATTTCACCTCGAGGCCCGCCACTTTCATGATGCGGTCGCCCGTTTTGAATTTAGCCTTGTAAGCCGGCGATTCGGGAATGACTTCGCCGATCTCGCATATCGTGTCGGCCATCAATCCGATATATCCCTTTCCGGTCTTCGGATGCACTCTTGCCTTCACGGTGAAATCAATCTGCGCTCCGCCGCGCTCGACCTTGACTTTGATGTCGACGCCGGGCTTCTGCTGAACGTAAGTCCTGAATTTATCCCAGTCGGTTACCTTTAAGGAATCGACCTCTAAAATACGGTCGTGCTTCTGCAGGCCGACCTCGTAAGCGGGAGAGGCGGCGGCGACGTATGAAACCACGGGTATCATGTAGTAAGGCTTCTGCGAGTAGCCGTAGCCCGAATAAAGCAGCCAATAGATCAGAAACGCGAGAACGAAGTTCATAAAGGAGCCGGCGAAAAGAATGAGCATTTTCGCCCAGGGACTCTTGTTGTAAAACGCGCGGGAATGGTCTTCCAGCTCGTCGTTTTCGTCCATGCCAGCGAGATCCACGTATCCGCCGAGCGGTATGGGACGCACGCAGTAAAGCGTTTCGTCGACCTTTTTGCCGAACAGCAGCGGGCCGAACCCGATCGAAAATTCGCGCACGAGAATGCCGCTCTTTTTAGCGGTTATGTAATGGCCGAATTCATGAAAAACCACGATAAGAGATATTACGAAAGAAACCGACAGAAACCCTATTATAAAACCCATTATTTATATGACCTCCAGGTATTTAATTCATCGTTGATCATTGTTGATTGATATTTATATAAAGCGTTATTTAATCTATTTCATTTAATTCAATTTCAATTCATTTTATTTTATCGATTTAATTTATTTTTGGAAACAGCAGCACAAAATAATAATACGAGAACGGAAGCGTCAGAAGCAGGCTGTCGATACGGTCAAGCACTCCTCCGTGACCCGGTATCAGTGCCGAAGAATCCTTGACCTCGCCGTCGCGCTTGAACTGCGACTCTATCAGGTCGCCGAGCACCGAAAACGCGTTGAGCGTGAAGGCGAATAAAACGTAAACCCACAGCGGCACATGCGGCGCAGGCGAATATTTAAAGAACGCGAACGCCGCGGCGCATGAAAAAAACAGCCCGAAATAAACCCCGATGACCGATTTTTTAGGCGAGATGACCGGCGAGAGTTTTTTGCCGCCGCGCCCGAAAGCCATTCCGCCGAAATACGCGAAAGTGTCGGCCGCCCACACCAGAGCGATGCACATGAACAAAAGGAACGCGCCGTATTCGAGGCTTCGAATATAGAATGCGAAACTCAGAAAAACAGGTATGTAAATATATGCAAAAACCGTCACTGAAATATCGACAATGGAATTTTCGACGCGTTTATTGAATTGGAGCCACAGTGTTAAAAATACCGCGCCGAGTACCAGCAGCGGCGAAAATTCGAACACCCTTCCGCCCGTCGCGGCGCCGGCGGAAGCAGAATGCACGTTGATATAATAAAGCGCGGTTATAACGAAAGCCGGCGCTTTAAAGCATCCGGCGGATTTACGCGAGGTGATCCCGAAAAATTCATTGAGCGCGAAAACGCTCAGCAGGCAAAGAAGCGCGCAAAGAAGGAAACCGCCGTAAAATATTGCGGATAGAACGAAAGGTATCAATATAAGCGCTGAAACGACCCTGATCATCATTTTATGTCGGCTGCCTCCATAGTATTTTGCGGCGGCGCCGCGGGAGTCACGCCGCCGAAACGGCGCTCGCGAGAGTTGTAGTCGCGTATCGCGGCGACGAGATCGCGCTCGTCGAAGTCGGGCCACAATTTTTCGGTGATATATATCTCGCTGTATGCGATCTGCCACAAAAGAAAATTCGAAACGCGAAACTCGTTCGAGGTCCTTATTAAAAGCTCCGGATCGGGCATGGCAGGCATATATAAAAAATTTCTAATATAGTTCTCGTCGATATATCCGGTATCGCCTTCCGCCGTGTGCTCCGCCGCTATCCTTCTGACCGCATCGGTTATTTCGGCGCGGCCCGAGTAATTGACCGCCAGGTTTAAAAACATTCCGCGGCAGCCGGCCGTGGCTTCTTTCGTATGCGCTATGGTCTCGCGCACTTCCGCCGGCAGTTCGTTCACGCGCCCTATCACGTTGAAGCGGATATCGTTGTCTAAGAACTTCTGGAGTTTAGCTTTCATGTACTCATTGAAGATCGACATCAGAAAATTGACCTCTTCGGCGGGCCGTTTCCAGTTCTCGGTCGAAAAAGAATATAGCGTGAGGGCTCCCACGCCTATTCTGGCGCAGAATTCGGTGATCTTTTCGACCGTCGCGACGCCTTTCATATGACCGTAAGTGCGCGGCTGGCCCTGCCTGACGGCCCAGCGGCCGTTGCCGTCCATTATGACGGCAATATGCGAGGGTTTGGGCATCAATTTAAGTTCTTCTATCGAATAATCGTTCATGATAACTTTCTTAGAAAACACTTAAACGGCGGGCCTGAACGGGATTGCTCCCGCCCGACTCCGTCGCCGCGCGTTTTCACGTTTTTTATAATAACATTATTGCGCGGCGGCGTCCGGAGAATAACCAGCCGGACGCCGCGCCCACGCAACTTTTTCGCTTTATTAAGCCGTCAATATGTCCTTGTTTTTGGACTCGGTCACTTCGTCGATCTTGATAATATATTGATCGGTTATTTTCTGTATTTTATCGTTGGCTTTCTTGAAATCGTCTTCGGTTATTTCCGCGTCGTTTTTGGACTTTTTAATATTTTCAAGAATGTCTCGGCGGTGGTTGCGCACCGCTATCTTATATTCTTCGGATTTTTTCTTGACGACCTTCACGAGCTCCTGGCGGCGTTCGCCCGTAAGCGGCGGCACGTTCAGTCTGATTATATTGCCGTCGACCTGGGGATTGATGCCGATATCAGATTTCTGGATGGCTTTATTGATCTCGTTGAGAGCGCTCTTGTCAAAAGGAGTTATGATGATCTGCTTCGGGTCGGGAACCGATATCGTCGCGACCTGCGTGAGCGGCGACTGCGTTCCGTAGTATTCGACCTTGATCTTGTTCAGTATGCTCGCGTTCGCCCTGCCGGTGCGAAAAGTCGCGTATTCATCCTTTAAAGCGGTGAGCGTTTTCTCCATTTTTTCGGTTAACTGCGAATAAATTTTTTCTAACAACTCTGCCCCCTCCTTTTACTAGTGAACAGTGAATAGTGTATAGTGAACAGTAAATAGTTTACCTGCAGGTATTGGCGTGAACGAGCGAGCCTACCGTTTCACCCTTCACTATCTTCAATATGTTGCCTTCGCCGCGTATGCTGAATATAACAATGGGCATGTCGTTTTCCATGCACAGCGTAAAGGCGGTCATATCCATTACGTTAAGGCGGTTTTCGATCGCCTCTTCGTAGGTTATGGTGTCGTATTTAACGGCGTCGGGGAATTTCACGGGATCTTTCGTATAGATGCCGTCGACCTTCGTCGCCTTCAAAAGCACGTCGGCGCGGAGTTCAACAGCGCGCAGCGCGGACGGCGTATCGGTGGTGAAAAGCGGATTTCCGGAACCCGCCGCCAGAATAAGCACGCGCTTTTTTTCGAGATGGCGCAGCGCCCTGCGGAGGATGAAAGGCTCCGCGACGGATTTGACCTCGAGTGCGGACAGCACCCGGGTGGTGAGGCCGGTTTTTTCGATGGAGTCCTGCAGCGCCAGGGCGTTCATGACGGTGGCGAGCATACCCATGTAATCGGCCGAGCATCTTTCAAAACCAAGGTCTTTGGCGTATATGCCGCGGAATATATTTCCGCCGCCGACCACGATGGCGATCTCGACGCCGAGGTCGTAGACCTGTTTGATCTCGTTGGATATCCTTGTCAGCGTGGCCGGATCGTAACCCGTTCCGGCGCTTCCGCCGAGGGTTTCACCCGATAATTTCAATAAAATGCGTTTGTATTTTACCGTCAATTCAACTTTCCTTTCACGCCGCCCGCCAGGCGAAAATATTCCGCCACAGGGGGTTTTTTGATGTTTTTTAAAGATAAAATCGGCGCCCGTGCGCGCAAAAAGCCGTAAAGCCTCGTTACCCGCACCGGGCGCCTGATATAAAAAAATTATTTGCCTATTTCAAATCTTACAAAGCGTTTGATTTTAACGGGCGAGCCTATTTTTTTATTTTTATCGGTCACGTACTGGTTGACCTTTATCGTGGTGTCTTTTACAAAAACCTGTTCCACAAGGCATCTTTCTTCGTAAAATTTATTCATTTTGCCGTTGATTATCTTTTCGAGAATGTCGGCGGGCTTTTTCTGGTCGGCCATCTGGGCGCGGTATATCTCTTTTTCTTTTTCGAGAAGGTCCGCGGGAACGTCGGCGCGTTCGAGGCAAAGCGGGTTGGCCGCGGCTATCTGCATTGTGAGATCTTTCGCCATTTCGATATATTCTTCGTTTTTAGCCAGAGCCGCGTCACATTCCATTTCAAGAAGAACGCCGAGTTTCGCGCCCATGTGAATGTATGAATGAACAAGACCGGAACCGTATATGGCGAACCTTTTCACGCCGAGATTCTCTTTGATGGAACCGACTTTTTCAGCTATGAAGTCGCTTACTTTGAGCGCTTTGTTCTTCGCATAGGGCTGTTCGAGAAGGCATACCGCTTCGGCTTTTTCGCCGGCGGGAGCTTCTTCGGCCTTCAAATATTTCGGCTTTGCTTCCATTACGTGCTCGGCTACGTCTTTGACGAACGCCTGAAAACCGTCGTTACGTGCGACAAAATCGGTTTCGCAGTTCACTTCGACTAAAATGCCGGTTTTGTGGTCGGGAGCGACGATCGTGTAAACGACGCCTTCGTTGGCGGTGCGGTCGGCTTTAGCTTTAGCCGTGGCCATGCCTTTTTTACGAAGATAGTCCACCGATTTTTCGATGTCTCCGGCGTTTTCGATAAGCGCTTTTTTGCAGTCCATCATGGGGCAGTCGGTCTTTTCGCGTAATTCTTTTACCATTGCGGCAGTTATTTCCATGTTCAAATCCCTTTCCATTTTATAAATTTTTAATTTATCTTGTTAATTTTAAATTCTTTATTTTATCATTTTTAATTTTTTATGAATTTCATCCGGCCTGCGCGGGTCCTTATTTAATTTTAAAACCGGAATATATTCAACAATTCGAATATATTTCAAACGTAATTATTCCGGATATGCTTAAATAATCGTTGCCGATTAGCGGTTCGAGATTAGCGGATGGCAATCAGTTATCAATAAGAAACCGCGGCCGGGACGCGTTCGCTCCTATCAAAAAACATGCATACGCCCGGCATGCATGTTCTTTGACGGGATATATATTTTGACTAAGCGTCGCTGCGGGTCATTTTGCGTTTGGTTTCGCCGATCTTCTCGACTTTTATGATCTTTCCTTCGTTGTCGATAACGGCTTCGATGGCGGCTTTTTCGCTCGGAGTCGAATATTCTTCTTCGATCGTCGTGCTGTCCGGAAGCTCGTTTTCGTCGGTGACTGCCGGAGCGGTCGTGCCGGCGTCTTCGCTGCGGCCTTCGCGGCCTTCGATTATCGCGTTAGAAACGGTCTGGGTGAGAAGTTTTATGGCGCGGATAGCGTCGTCGTTTCCGGGAATTACATAATCGATCTCGTCGGGATCGCAGTTGGTGTCAACTATGCCGACCGTAGGGATATTGAGCTTACGAGCTTCGAAAACGGCTATGTGTTCTTTCTTGGGGTCGATTATGAAAAGCGCCTGCGGGAGTTTGCGCATGTTTTTGATGCCGCCGAGGTATTTTTCGAGTTTAACGCGTTCTTTTTCTTTGGCGGAAACTTCGCGTTTGGGAAGAAGATCGTAGGTGCCGTCTTCTTTCATGGCTTCGATTCTCTTCAGATAGTCGATACGTTTCTGTATCGTTTCGAAGTTGGTGAGCGTGCCGCCGAGCCAGCGCTGGTTGATGTAGTGCATGCCCGCGCGGGTCGCTTCTTCTTTTATCGTTTCCTGCGCCTGTTTTTTGGTGCCGACGAAAAGGATCGTGCCTTTGTTCGCCGCTACCGATTTGATGAAGTTGTAGGCTTCCTGGATCTTTTTAACTGTCTTCTGCAGGTCGATAATGTAGATGCCATTTCTTTCGGCGAAGATGAACCTTGCCATTTTGGGGTTCCAGCGGCGCGTCTGGTGACCGAAGTGAACGCCCGCCTCGAGTAAACTTTTCATTGAAACTACTGACATTTGTGTAACTCCTCCTTATGGTTTTATTCCGCCACGGGCGTCATTTTTTCGTAAAATCCGCCGCCGCGCATCATTTTAACGCGACGCCGGGCACCATCACGAAAATCGGCCCGTGTGTGAATTGCTATTATTTTATCACAAATTTATGGTTTTTGCAAGATTTTTTCTTTTTTTTATAGTAAAAATCGAGGCGGCGCAAGCGCCGCCCCGATTTTTAAAAAGTTGAGAGTTCAGAGTGGAGAGTTGAGAACTAAAGGTTTTTTGACATATAAAATTTGCGGTTACACATCTTTTATTTTGTAAAAAAGTCCTTAACTCTCCACTCTCAACTTTACACTCTTCACTGATATAATGATCGTTTTATTCTTTGTGTTTATCTTTTAACGACGACGCCGTAGTAACTTCTCGTCGTCCATATCGCGTTGAACGCCGCGGTGCCGTAACGGAGCTGCTTACCCGTCCAGGGGTCGTTGACGTAAACGTATCCGTCTTTAACGCCCACAACGACCATGCAGTGGCCGTCGGCCATGCCGTAACTTTTCGTGTCGACGTAAACGATCACGGGTATGCCGCTCGCAGTAGTAGTTTTGAGCCAGTCTATATTGGCGCCGCCGCCGGCGAAACTGCCGTTCAGACCGAGTTTTTTAGCGGCGTTGAGCATGTCGTCGGAATAAGTGGTGCCTTTGACGTCGGTGCCGCAGAGTTTAGCGACCTCTTTAGTGCTGAGTTTTATGCCGTGGTATTCGAGCACCATGGCCAGACACGTGGGCGCGCAGTAATGCGTGCCGTTGGCGCCGTTGGCCGGATCGAGCTGGGTGCGCAGCGGAACGTCGAGCAGT
Organism: Candidatus Wallbacteria bacterium GWC2_49_35; assembly: GCA_001791795.1. GTDB lineage: Bacteria > Muiribacteriota > UBA9980 > UBA9980 > UBA9980 > UBA9980. Next base: position 6,879 of record MGFH01000125.1, on the reverse strand, counting down.
TTTTCCTTCTTGCCGCCGCCGAAAAGACCGCTGAAAAAGTCGATTATGCCGGCGAAAAATCCTTTTTTCCCGGCGAGCGACCCGGTTTCGCGAAGGGTGCGGTCGGTAACAAGTTCGGAGCTGGGAAGCGGATTATCAAATTCCTCTTCTTCGTTCGCGTTCGAATTGTTGGAATTATTCGCTACGTTGCCGCCATTGTTATTGGTGTTATTAGTATTATTTCCTGAAGTGCTTCCGGTATTGGAGCCGCTCTGCTCCTGCTGCTTTTTGAGCATGATATCGTACTGGGCCTTGTAGTACATATAGATCTGCAGCTTTTCGTCGGACTCGCGGCCGGTTATATTTCCGCTGCCGAATTGTTCTATGGCTTTCATGCAGTCTTTATAGGAGGCCTGCATCAGGGTCTGGGCCTCAGTGACCGTTTTCGGTTTTTTAAGGCCCATCCTCTCAGCCTCGACGTTGGTCAGTACGGTCTGCGCGAAAACGGCGAGCGCCGCAAAGCAGAATATTACGGTTAGAACCGATATAAAAATCTTATTTTTCGATATATTCGCCATATTAATCATCCTTTCATATGAGGCTTGAAATCAATCATAATAATTATAACCGCTAAAATGTCTTTTGTCAACATTCAGCGGTTATAAATTCAAATTGGGGTGTATTACCTAAAAATGACAGTATTAGAGAACAGAGTATAGAAAATAGAGAACAGTTGTGGACTTTTTTACAATTAAAAAGGGCTTACAACTAAGAAAAACAATTTCAAATCGTCAAAATACCTTCACTATTCTCTGTTCACTATTCACTATTCACTTAAAAATTATTCCTTCCCTGCCGAGTTCGTTGACCAGCAGGTCGAATTTATCGTATTCCGGCGCGGGCGCCTTCGATTTGGACTTCGGTTTCAGCGATTCGCCAAGCGCTTCGCGCGTTTTTTCGTCCGCGCTCAAAAGCTCGAATATAAACGACTGGGCGCCGACCCCGGTCATATAGCATTTCGGGCAGCCGCGGCCGTGATAGACTTTGCAGGCGCGCCTGACCGATTCGTCGAAATCTTCCTCGCGGCAGAAATTGCATATGAAATCAACATTTTTACCCGCGGCGATAAGCGCGAGCGACGAAAAGAGCTCTCCGGCGCCCTTCGACTGCGATATTTTATCTATAACCGCCCCGGCCGAAGGTTCGTGCATAATCAAAATAACCAGCGCACCCGTAGCAAGCGACCTCTGAACGTATTCGAAGGCGCCCGTCTCGTGCGGCACGCTTGTCGCTATGATCTCCGCGCCCAGGTTTATGGCCGTTTCATGTACCATTTTAAGGCTCGGCTCGTTCACCAGCGAATACTCGACCTGGCTTACGCAATCGATCGGGCATATGAGATCTTTTTCGATCGAGACTATTTTTTTATCCGGATTCAATTTAACAGCTTCATTTAGGATGGTATAATAAAATTTGGTCAGGCCGAACGAATCGGGCGAGCTCAGAACGATAAGCCCTGATTTCCGCGAAAGCGCCTCGCGGATCTTCGCGCAGTAATTTTTCTGATATTTGAAATAACTTTCGAGCGGCCGCGGAAAACCGTTGAGCGACAATATCTTCAAGACCATATTTTCGCCGAACAGCGCGGGCACGGTGAGAGCGTTGACAAAAAGCCTCAAACTCGATAAGTTTATGGCGAAATTCGACACCTGGAATATGCGGTCTTCCTCGTAATCGAGCTTTCCGAGATATTTGACCTTGGCTACTATATAATCGTAATTTTCGGCTTTTATTGAATGGTCGAGATGAAAGAAGCGGCCGTTGATCTTAACAAATATTCTGATATTATCGCTGAACGCCTCGAAATGAATTTCGCTGGCGCCCGCGCGGGCCGAATCATAAAGTATTTCAAAAAGAGGCCTTATCAGCGAATTTTTATTGTCGCCGATAATGTCGAGCACCCTCTGCGGGAAATTGGAAGGCTTTTTGAACGATCTGACGTTTTTGAGTTCGTCCAGCTGCTCGCTGACCTCTATCTCGCTGAATTCGTCGATGGGAACGCTGCGGGCGTTCTTCGGGCATATATTTTCGAGCGCCTTAAGTATGGCGCTGAAAGAGGTTATGACGAAACTTACCCTGTAAGAAGCGAACGCGGTCGAGTTTAAAATATCGGCTATATTCGAAGGATCGCATACGGCGAACTCTATTTCTTTGTTTTTCTGTGAATATTTAGTTACCGCCGTAAGAAACGTCGTTAAAAAAGACGGATCGATATTTTCAGGAAGCATTTTAACCGTCTCGAGCTTAGCCGGCGCTATATAAGCCAGATCGAAAGACTTCGCCAGCGCCTGCGCGAAGTTCTGCTCGGATAATATGCCGGAGGTTATAAGATACCTTCCGAGTTTTCGCAGATTGCCTTTTTTGATCAAAAATACGCGCGTTAGTTCGTCGAAGGATATGAATTTTTCCTCGACGAGCACCGTCGGCAACTCTTTATTTTTCATCTGGGACAAAATGATGGAATACAGATCGCGTCGCGAAACTATGTTATTTTCAAGCAATATCGTGCCAAGGCGTTTTTTCTGGGCGGCGCAGGCCTTCTTATAATTTTGAAGCTCGCCTTCGCTCAGGCATTTCTTTTCGACTAAGATCCTGCCTACCGTATCGTCGAATGAAGGTTCAAAAAACTTCGCCTTTGTCTTTTTTTCGCCCGAAACTGTATTCGGCATAGCATATCTCCTTTATTTTAGAAGGAATTACTTTCTCTTTAACTTTTTACCGCGGCCGGTCTCATCGCCGGCATCCGGGGACGCCTCACCAGCGGCCGATTTTATGTCGCGCCGCGTTGATTTAAGAACCGAATCGAGCCAGTCGCTCACTTTGATCTTCTTTCCCTTCGATATTTCGACGAGATTATCGGCGCCCGTCTTCGGCGAATACGAGACCAGCTTTTCGCGGAATTCGTCGAGTTCTTTGACGTGAGCGAGTTTCATAGCCCAGCGCAGCCTGATCTGGTTGGCGAAATTATTCGCGCCCATTTTTTCGTTATCGATATAAAAGGATAATCTGGAGTTCTGGATATAACTGATAAGATCGTCCGGCTTGATGATCGAAACGGCCGAGGGCGCTCCGACCGAATAGGAATTGAACTCGATCCTCTGAATGCCCGATTTCGGGATCTGGATGCGCCCGAAACTTGCCTCCACTTCGAAAGTGCCGCCTCTTAAGGAAATTATATCGCAGGTGACCCGGTCGCCGTTAATAAAAATAATTTCTTCGGCCGCGAGTAGAGCTGAAAATGCTGAAAATATTACTGTCAATACGAAAACTGCCGCTATAGTTTTTAAAACTTTCATTATGAACCACCTTTATGAAATTATAACACACATTTTTAAAATATGTCAACCTTTTAGTAGAGAACAGAGAACAGAGAACAGAGAATAGTTAATGACTTTAGACAAAATAAAGCGATTATAGAAACACTGATCATTCTATTTTTAATATCAAAAATCCTCAACTATTCTCTATTCTCTGAATTAGAAAAACCCCGACCGCATTTAAATGTCAGCCGGGGTTTTCCTTTATATCGCAGGAGGTAGAAATATATCTACCCGCACTGCTTTATGTTTAGTTTGGTTATGTTAAATTAGAATTTAACATTGAGGTCTAAACGAACCTGATCGTGGTCAGCGGGAGCGCCAGCGCCGAGAATGACATAGTCAGCATCGCCAGTTTTGTATTTGGTCGTTCTGTAACGAAGTTTGAAGGCGGTGTTTTCTCTGTACTGGTAGGTACCGATTAACTGAGTGGTGTTCTGGTCGAAGTTGCCGGAAGCGCCAACAGCGTTTTTCGTTTTAGCTTTCATATCTTCGTACCATAAGTCTAAATGCATTTTTTCGGTAGCTTTGTAGCCGAGGATGAGGCCAGCAATTTTGGAATTGTTGAAACCGTCAGCAACAGCTGCGCCGGCTTTCGACCAGGTGTTATTGAGAAGACCGCAGTTAGCGTAAATTCCGTTGCCGTAGTAAGCGGAATCGCTATAGTCGTCATTGATAGCAAGTACTAAGAAGTCTTTCTGTCTCTCCTGATATAAACCGGTTAAGTCCCAACGATTGTTGATGGTCCATTCTACGCCGAGTTTCATAGCCTGACCCTTCCAGTTGTTAGCAGCGTCGATGTTGTTGATAACATAGAGTGAGCTGTCTTTAGCGGGTTTCTGATCGAGGAATTCGATGAAAGCAACAACGTGTTTGCCCATTTTGCCATCGAGGGTTAAGCCGTACATGTTCATAGCCGAGTAAGCGTTGCCAGTGCCGCTGATGCGAGCATAGGTGCTGGTTCTGTTGAAATAGTAACCGCCTATAGCTACGTTTCTCCAAGCGTGGTCAACGGTCAACAATTTGGCATCGAGACCGTCGTTGTTGGTGCGAGCTGCGAAGCTAGCGCGGGTGTCAAGGAATGCTAACGCGAAATTGGTGTTTCTGTGGGTCTTTTTCATTAAGAAACCGTCAACTTCGTTGTCAAGAACAAAGCCTTTGCCCATCGTTAAAGTGAAACGACCAGCGCGGAAGTTGTCGATGAGGCGGTTGCCACCGAAGTTTTTGATGTCGATGTAACCTAAGAAGAGGTCACGAGCGGTATCTGCTGCGGTAACGTTGTTGCCGCCATTGTTAGCGTTGTTCTGGGTAGCGAAACCGTGAACGGTCGAGTCCTGTAACGATATGAACGTGGAAACGTTTTCATCGATATTGCCCTTTATGTTCATGCGGAGTCTGTTTACGAATCTCGAATTGCTGAGATCAGCTACGCCAGCGTTTAAGCTTTTGTATTTGTTGTCTTCGAAACGAATGCGATCTTCGAGAGTAACTCTGAATTTGCTGAAGCCGCTCTTTTTGAGATTGTCAACGTCGGTTTTCAGAGTGTCGACATCGTTACGGATAACTTTTACTTCTTCTTCGAGAGCCTGAACTTTAACGCCGAGGAGCGCAAGTTCGTCTGCGAATTCGATCGTGAGTTTCTGTAAGGTTTCGAGGTCAGCGCCACCGAACTTTTTGTCAACTAAACGAGCAATCGTTAAAGCCATTTCGTATCTGGTCATAGCCTTCGCGCCTTTAAATTTGCCATCGGAATAACCTTCGAGAATGCCTTTTGCTGCGAGGCTGTTAACTGCTTCGTAAGCCCAATGTTTTTTAGGAACATCGGAGAACGGACCTGCAAATGCGGCGCTGATCGCCGTGAACGTGAATACCAATACAACTGCTAATAATAAACCTTTTTTCATTATTTTCAAATCCCCCTTGATAAATTTTAAATTTTGATTTTTTTTAACCTGACCGGAGTTAAATTAAACCTTTACTTCGTCCGCTCAAGCTTCGGGGGGGCGTTTAAACTTTTTGCCTTAAGTTTGCCTAGTTACCTTTAATGCTACTCAGTTAAACTTCCCGTCTACTTTTGCTTTCTTTTCAAGATTAGACCGCCCGCTTTCGCGTACGGACCGTTTTCAACCCGACCGGGTTTCGTCGATTACCATACCACATCCGTGCATAGGATTTGTTTGTTTCACCTCCTTCGTTTTCACGAACGCGATATAAAGTTGTCAAGCGAACCCCGCAGTCAAATTAAAAGTTATTTTATCAGTTATTTTTTTCAGAGTCAAGTTTTTTTTATTGCGACCGGTAACCAAACTGTTCAATTCGCCCTTTAATACAATAATTTGAAGAAAAAAAATAAAAAAAACGACGCTTATAATTAATCAGGTTTTGACGACCCGTCCGTTTCCGCCGGCCTCGAAGCCAGGGCCGTTCCGGCATAAAACCATAAAATACGGCTTATTTCATTGTTGAACATGTTATATTCGCTCAATCCCATGATCATGACCGCCGCAAAAGCGCAGAAAGCACCCTGCGTATAGGCTCTTTCGAGAGGCCCGAAGGCCGCGGCGCGCTTTAAAGCCTTAGAAGCAAGGGCGAATAAAACCAGGGCGCACAGCCACATAAAAGAGGCGAATCCTAAAATGCCGGCCTCGGCATAAACCTGAAGATAAAGATTGTGAAGATGGCCGTATACCATGTCCTTGCGCTCGGCCGGGGCCCATTCCACACGTTTGACGTAATCGGAGTAGTTTTTTTCGACGCCGCCTATGCCGACGCCGGTCAGGGGATGATCGGCGATCATTTTAAAGGCGACGGCGTATATGACCTCCCGCCCGCTTGAATAGCCGCCGAGCGTGCTCATTACTCTGGCGTTAAGCTCATTTAAAAAAGCGTTGTTTTTAACGGGAGGGCAAATAATTATCATTAAAGACAGAACGGCTATACCGGCGAACGCCGCGAGCGTTTTATAATACTGGTTAAGCAAAAGTATGAAGCCGATAGTCAGCGTCATTACCAGCCACGGGCCGCGGGAATAAGTTAAAACCAGGGCGAACATATTCGCGGCGATAAGAGCCAGAAAAAGCCCGCGGCTGCGAACGCTTTCGAACGCGTCCTTCGCGCCGAGCACGACCGATATCGATACGCACTGCATCATGACCAGAAATTCGCCGTAGGTTATGGCAACTTCGAAAAGGCCGCTGTATTTGCTCGGCCAGTTTACAAAATCCTGAAAATAGAGTATATCCGTAAGGTTAAGCGCGGTCGATAATATGGCCGTCAGCAGTAAAACAAAGTTGACCGTCTGCAGAATAAAGAGCATCCTGAGCTTATCTATAAGAAGCGCGCCCTTTTCGAACGCCAGAAAAAAAGCCAGGAAGGCCATCACGTTTTTGACCCTGCCGATCTTCGCAAGGCCCAGGCCGCTCGTAAAAAGGCCCGCAATATTTGCCGCGACGAACAAAAGCATTGCCGTATATATAACATCATATTTAAAGCCCGGCCTGGAACCGCCGACCGCCCTGGAATA
>MGFH01000124.1 GCA_001791795.1 Candidatus Wallbacteria bacterium GWC2_49_35 | reverse complement strand
CGCTTTTACTTTTAACGCGGCAAGCGCGAAACCGGTCGAAAAAATAGGCGTCGTAAATATGCAGAAGATATTGAACGACTTTAAGGAAGCCGAAACCGTAAACGATTCCCTGCAGAAAGAAAAAGACGCTCTGCAGGATAAACTCGACTCCGAACAGGAAAAACTCAAAAAGAAAAAAGATTCGATCGAACAGAAAGTCGCTAAATTAACGGACGCCGAAAAGAAAAAAGCGGCCGAAGGCCTTAATACCGACCTCGTCAAACTTCAGGACGTTTTCCAGCAGTACTCGGCGCAGCTTCGTGAAAAACAGGCGGACGCCTATAAAAAGCTCGAAGACAAGATACTCGAAGCCATCAACGCGGTAGCCGCCGAACAGGCCATAGACTTCGTAGTTGAAAAAGGCGTAGTATTCGTCGGAGGCGACGACATAACCGGGAAGGTTTTAGATAAACTCAACGCCGGCGCGGCTAAAACTCCTAAAAAAGGAAAAGGCAAGTAATCAGATAAATAGTTTTTGAGCGATTTCAACCCGGCCTTTATGCGCCGGGTTGAAATTTACTCTCAAGGCGCGTTGAAGGTGACGCGGATCACTAAAGAAGGGGCGGCGGCCTTTTAGACTATGATGTATGAAAAACGCGACAAAAAAGTCAGTTTAAAAGAATTAAGCGAATATTTAAACGAAAGTTATTTCGGCGACGGCGACACCCTTATCAAAGGAGTGGCCGGCATCAACGAAGCCGCGAGCGGCGATATCACCTTCGCGGTAAAGCCTAAATATATAAAATCGTTAAGCATTTCCAAGGCATCCGCTGTTATCATTTCACCAGAAGTCAAGGTGGAAGACGTCAGGGTGCCTTATATAGTTTCTAAGAACCCTTATTACGCATTTGCCCGCCTTCTCGAATTCTTCTTTCCCGCAGCTGAAATAAAAGGAACGCAACACCCCGGAGCGCACATTTCAAAAAGCGCGGCCGTCGGTAAAAACGTCCAGATCTACCCTAACGCCTTCATCGGCGAGAACGCCGTGATCGGCGATAACTGCGTCATTTATCCGGGATGCTTCATCGGCGAGAATGTTACGCTCGGCGATAACAGCTGGCTTTATTCCAACGTCACGGTGCGCGAGAACTGCTCCGTCGGCGCTAACTGCATCATTCATTCGGGCGCCGTCATTGGCGCGGACGGATACGGCTTCGTCAAAAATAACGGCGCCTATTATAAAATTCCCCAGATAGGAAACGTCGTTATCGAAGATAACGTTGAACTGGGCGCGAACGTCACGTGCGACCGTGCTACGATCGGCTCCACCCGTATCGGCCGCGGCACTAAAATAGATAACCTGGTCCATATAGCTCATAACGTTCAGATCGGCCGCAACGTTTTGATCGTGGCCCAGGTCGGAATTTCCGGTTCAGTCGATATCGGCGACGATGTCACCATAGCCGGGCAGAGCGGGATAGTCGGCCATATTTCAATAGGCGCCGGAAGCGTTATCGCGGCCCGCTCGGTCGTTACAAACGATATCAAGCCTAAATCTTTCGTCTCGGGTTTTCCGGCCAAGCCGCATACCGAGGAAATGAAGATAAAGGCCGCTACGCGAAAACTGCCGGCCATAGTTAAAGATATCAATGAGATCAAGAAAAAACTCAATATGCCGTCGGGCCGCCAGGCGGCCGGCGAAGTAAAAGACGGCGAATAAAACGGCCGCGAATCTTTAAGTTTCAAAGCCCGTATTTTAATGCTTAGGTTGTGATGAAAATAAATAATTTAAATATAAAAATAAGCGCGATCACGATAATTTTTTTGACGGTATTTTTTTTAACCTGCGTTTTTATTCCGCCGGCGGCGCTGGCGAATCCTAACCTCATCGGGCCTTCCGGCCTTATTTACGCGCCTTCCGCCTATACCGCCGGAGGCGTCGGTTATTATACGCTCTCCGACAACAAGATCACGAAAGTTAACCTCGTCTTTATGGGCGGCGCGCTCGAAGGCGGCGTCATCCACAATAAACTGATGAGCAATTATTCGTTCAACCTGAAACTGCCCGTACTCGAAGAGGACGACTATGTCCCTCAGCTCGCGCTCGGCCTTTATAACTACAAAAACGCCACGCTCGGCACTACAAATTATATCGTACTTTCAAAGCATATCGGCTCGTTCGGCGTCACGCTTCATGCCGGATACAAAAGAAACGGCGGGTTGAAGGATGCCGCAGGGCTTTTCAACTACCAGACCATCCAGACCGCCATCGACGATTACAACGGCAACGCAGGCAATACTTTCATGGGTATCGAATATTCATTTATGCCGATGTTTTCCTTAATGGGAGAGCAGTTCGAAAATTCGGTCAACGCGGGCATCAGGTTTCGCCCCATGCCGTCGCTCACTATTGATTATGACGTCCTCGACATTAAAAAGAACAAGAATTTCAAAGAAAACAAAGTCATTAATTTTAATTTTTCACTCGGTTTTTAATATATATGCTCCACCGATTTATTTTTTTGCCGAAAAATAAATATGTAGTATTTTATCTATAAGTTTATTTTCTATAAAATATAGAAGTTTTGGAAGGAACTGCCGATGTATCAATTTCAAAGAACGATAGAGCGGGAAACGAGTTATGAGGGTATTGGCCTTCATACCGGTTTGAACGTTAAAATAACATTTATGCCGGCGCCTGTCAACCACGGCGTCGTTTTCATAAGGACCGACGTCACCGAGCGCCCCGCCATTAACGCGACCATCGAAAACGTCACCGACGTTTTCAGGGGCACTACGATCGGCACGGGCGAAAATAAAATACACACCGTAGAGCATGTTTTATGCGCTCTCGCCGGACTCGGGGTCACCAATATCATAATCATGCTCAATGCTAAAGAACCGCCCGCGATCGACGGCTCCGCGCTCACGTTCGTCAACCTTCTCGAAGAGGCGGGCATCGTCGAGCAGAATGAAAAAACGAACCAGTACTCGATCACCGAGCCGATCCAGATCAACGAAGGCGCAAAGCAGCTTATAGCGCTTCCGTGCGACAGTTTTAAAATATCGTTCACCATAGATTACGATAACCCCGTAATAGGCACCCAGTACGCTCAATTCGATATCAACGCCGAAACTTTTAAAAAAGAAATAATGAGCGCCCGCACATTCGGCTTCACGCAGGAAGTCGAAGAGCTCCGCAAACAGGGACTCGCCCTCGGCGGCGATCTTACCAACGCCATCGTGGTCGGCGAGAACGGCATACTGAACGAAAAATTAAGATTTGAAGACGAATTCGTCCGCCATAAAATACTCGATCTGGTCGGCGACCTTTTCCTGACCGGACTTTCGCTTAAAGGACATTTCGTCGCGATCAAATCGGGCCACGCGCTTAACGTGAAGCTCGCTAGAGTTATCAAGAAAAAATTCATGGAGCAGCAGCAGGCGGCAAAAATGCCTTCCACGCTCAATATAATGCAGATTCTTAAAATACTTCCGCACAGGTATCCTTTCCTTCTCGTCGATAAGATCACCGAGATCCGCGAAGGAAAAGGCGCCGTCGGCATTAAGAACGTCACGATCAACGAGCATTTCTTTTCCGGTCATTTTCCTGTGCAGCCCGTAATGCCCGGTGTTCTGATCGTCGAGGCGCTCGCGCAGGTGGCCGGCGTATTCATGCTGAACAAAAAGGAAAACCGCGGTAAACTTCCATATTTTACCGGCATCGATAATTTCAGGTTCAGAAAACCCGTTCTGCCGGGCGATATGCTCGTACTCGAGATAGAGGTCGGAAAAATCAAAGGCAATATCGGAAAAGTAGCAGGCAAAGTAACCGTGGATGGCAAACTTGTCGCCGGCGGCGAACTGATGTTTTCGCTCATTGATGCGCCGCGCGATACGGAGCTGGAGGATTAGTCATGGAATTGATTCATAAAACAGCCATAATAGAGCCGACCGCCGTTATCGGCAAGAATTGCAAAATAGGCGCTTACTCATATGTCGGCCCGAACGTGGTTATGGGCGATGATAACGAGGTCGGAATGCACGCCGTGATCGAAGGAAACACAACTATCGGGCGAGGCAATAAATTCTTTACCGGCGCTGTTATCGGAAGCCTTCCGCAGGACCTCAAATACGCCGGCGAAAAATCGTACCTCGTCGTAGGCGATAATAACCAGTTCCGCGAATACGTCGACGTCAACGTCGCCGTCGGCGAAGGCGCCAAAACCATAATCGGCTCCGGCAATCTTTTCATGGTATACGTGCATGTGGCTCACAACTGCGTTATACACGACCGCGCCGTTCTTGCCAACTGCGCGACACTCGCGGGCCATGTCACTCTTGAAAACAACGTAATCGTAGGCGGCCTGGCCGGCGTTCACCAGTTCGTCAAGGTCGGCACCTACGCCATGATCGGCGGACTCTCCAAAATTACCATGGATGTTATGCCGTACTGCACCGCTGACGGGCGCGACGAGATCAAGATCTGCGGCCTGAACACGGTCGGACTCACGCGCGCCGGTTTCGATAAAGAATCCGTTTCTGCGCTTAAAAAAGCCTATAAAATATTTTTCCGCTCCGGCCTGACCAAGGTCGAGGCTGTTGCGAAGATCTGCGAAACCTTCGATACTTCAAAGTTCAAACTCGTATCCAGTTTCGTCGAATTCGCAAAAACATCCGAGCGCGGTATATTAAGATAACTTACAAGTTTAACGGCTCTTTCAGATGAACGATAATAATTATAATGATATTAATAATAAAAATAAAGGCGGCGTTTTTCGGGTGAAAGGCGCCGCCTCTTTAAGCGGCGCGATTTCCTCATTCGCATCGTGCCTGGCCGACCTTATTTTCCCGCTTGCATGCGCGTCCTGCGCCGGGCACGCCTCGAAAAAAGATTATCCGGTCTGTGCGGAATGCCGCGGACGCATTAATTATATCCGCTCGCTCGAGGCCTTTAACGATATCGCATGCTCCGATATCCGCGGATTTTTTTCGATCGGCCCCTACGAAGGCGTGCTTAAAGATCTGACCGCCGCCTTTAAGTATCATAAAAAAACCGCGCTTGCAGGTTTTTTCGCCGGCGAACTGGCCTCACGGTTTGACTCTTTTTTCCCGCTCGCCCCGCTTTCCGGGTTTGATGTTTTTATCCCCGTGCCGCTGCATGAGAATAAATTACGCGAACGCGGTTTCAATCAGGCCGAATTGCTGGCTTGTAAACTATCTGAACTGTGCGGCTCCGGCGTCTGCTGCGACGCCGTCATGCGAAAGAAAGAAACGCGTGTGCAGAATAAACTCCACTATAAAGAACGATTCGAAAATTTAGCCGGCGCTTTTGAAATAAATTTGAAAAAACTGTATGAAATAAGGCTTAAAAATGTTATAATAGTAGATGATATTATTACCACAGGAGCGACCGTCAAAAGCATGGCGCAATTATTGAAAAGGCACGGGGCGCTTAATGTCTTCGCGATAAGCATTGCGCGGACCGATATCAGAAACGGCCAAAAAGCAAAAATATTCAAAAATAGTTTTAAATAGTAGAAAAACGAAGAAAAAACGTTGTAAATTGAATTCATCGTTTTTAATGGCGCAAATATTATAGGAAAATACAATTAAATAGTTAAATGAATTAAAAAATGGGACGATAAGTTATGTAGAGGTCAGAAAAAAACAAAACAAATAAATATAAAATTTGGGGGACCAAGTGAGAGGTGGTACACTA
>MGFH01000123.1 GCA_001791795.1 Candidatus Wallbacteria bacterium GWC2_49_35 | reverse complement strand
TTTTTTCGTGCATTATCATTCTCCAGGCATAAAGTAATATTTTACTCCACGGCGCCGACCTTTTTCAGCAAAGCCGCGACGTCATCAAAACCCTTTTCAGTTGCATATTTTAACGCGCTAATACCGTTCTTCGTCCGAGCGTTATAATTGGCGCCGGCCTTGACAAGAAGGATCACAGCTTTCGCCTGCCCCTTCGCGGCCGCGAAAATGAGCGGCGTGACCCCCTTGGCGTTCCCGGCGTTAACGTCGGCCTTAGCCTCTATAAGAGCTTTCATCATATCGAGGCGGCCCGCGCCCGCGGCTATCATGAGCGCAGTCGACCCTTTATCGTCCGCCGCGTTCACATCGGCTTTTTTAGATATCAATTCTACAGTCCCCTCCAGATCGCCTTCTGACACGCAAGCACGAAGCGCCTCGCCGGGATCCTGGTCAGGAGCCCGAGCCGGCTTCTTATCTGAAGTGTCAGCGGACTTCTTAGCGGGCGCCTTGGGGGATTCCTCGGCCGGCGGCGCCGATTTAGCGTCTTCGGCTCCGGCCGTCTTCAAGAAGTTCATTATTTTCTGGTTTCCCTTCTCGCTCGCGATAACGTATGCCGAACGTCCCTCGCTGTCGCGCAGATTCACGTTCGCACCGCCTCCAACCAAAAGCCTCACGGTGGTCAGGTTGCCGGAAAAAGCGGCGTTCATGAGTGCGGTCCTTCCAGAGGCGTCCTGAAAATTCATGTCCGCTTTGTTTTCAAGAAGAACAGCTACGATGGAGTCAAACCCGTTGGCGGCGGCAGCCATAAGAAGCGACCGGCCCGATTTATCGGTAAGGTTGGGATCTCCGCCCTCCGCGATGCCGCGTTTCAGAGTTTCGAGGTCCTGATAGACGATCGCCTCGAGCAGGTCGACGGGAGGTTTTTCAGGTTTCGGGGCTTCGGGCGGTTTCGGAGCAGCTTCGTTATCCGCTTCTTTTTTCTGAACAGTTTTTTTAGAACGGCCTGTCGTGGACCTGTTAAGAAGCATCTTCACGAAAAGAGCCAGAACAAGCCCTATGAGAGCATATAAAAGATGCTTCGGGACGGCACTTTCGCCGGCGAAGAAACTTTCGAGGTATTTGGCGAGTTCGGTTTTTCCCCTGTTGCGCGCGATCGAGTAGACGCTGCTTCCCTGATTGTCGCGCGCGGCCGGGTCGGCGCCTTTCGCGATAAGATATTTCGACGTTTCGATCTCGTCGCGCGGAGAGAGCGCGGCGTACATAAGCGCGGTCGCGCCGCCCTTGTCGCGGGCGTTGACGTCGGCGCCGCGATCGACGACGATCTTGACAATTTCAAGGTTTGCGGACGATGCGGCGTTCATAAGCACGGTAATTCCGTCGTTATCGGAAGCCTTTGCGTCGGCGCCTTTATCCACGAGAAGTTTTGAGATACGAAGGTCTCCGAAGTACGCCGCCTGCATGAGCGGCGTAACGCCGCCGGAGTCTCTTAAATTAACGTCGGCGCCCTTATCGATAAGTTCTTTGACATCGTTGTAACTTTGAACGACCGGATCGATCTTTAACTGTGAAGAATCGACGGCCGGTTTTTCAGGAGGCGTCTGCGCGTCCAGCGGCACGAAAAAAAAGGCGGCGGCCGTCACTGCCAGTAATATAATAAGCGGTACCCGTCTCATAAAAAATCCTTGTCGGCCCTTCGATAGATATCGCGCGGCCCGGATGAGCCCGAATGGGCAATATATATGTCGATTTTTTTCAACTTTCATTCGTTAAACTAAAATTACAAATTTTTTAATTTTATATTATACACCAAGATCGATAAATTTAAAAGAAATTTATTTTTTCTCCGGAAATTCGGCGAAAAAACACCTGATACGCCCAAACCACCCGAAGAACTGGAATTTTAAACGCGACCTCCGCCGCCGCTCGGCATTTCACGCCGGGCTCAATGGCGCAATCGCATTCTGCACGATGCAAATTGCGACATTTTTCATGAATCGCTTTCCATTTTAATTAAAACCCGCGTTATTGATAGTTTTAGCACATGGCACATATAATGCGGTATGTTTTGCATAAGAAAGCCAAAGTAAAACATTCGCAGAACAGGAGGACCGCCATGAAAAAAAATATCAATTTATTCGGAGCCATGCGTTTTATCGATAAATTATTTCTGGGGCTCGGATTTTCCTCGTTTATTGTCTGGCTTTATCTATGCGGTTATTTTTCGGGCCGAATCGACGACTGGAGTTATAATTACTACAACAATTTTCAAACGCCGGACGGCATAACGGCCTCTTTTTATCTTGTCTTTATCCTCCCGGCATTTCCATTCCTCGTTAGAGATATCTTCAGTTCTTTAAGATGGACGTTCTCAAAGCCGTATTTTTTTATCGACGCAATAATCGCCGTCATCATACTTTTTGTCGCGGCCGCGGTTTCCATGCCTCAATTTTGCTCTATGAGCGGCGATTTCGGATATTCGGCAGGCGGGGCTAAGGATATCGATAGTTTCAGGCAAAATATTAAAAGGCACTACATGCCCCTGGAAACCGATATCACTCACGAGGGCCTGTTTTATGATTACTATTTTAACACCTCAGGCGAAATTCCGTCTAAAACATCTGCCATGACTGATAAACCGGCACTTTTCAAGCCGGTATATTCGTGGGTATCGTCTAAAAATCCGCTTAACGGCGAACGGGAAAATTTTATTACGATCGGGCTGAGATCCGATATGGATATTTCAAAGATCAAAAGAAAAAAACTCAACCTGGTAGTGGTTCTCGACATTTCGGGCTCGATGTCCTCCGGATTCAATAAATATTATTACGATCAGTTCACTAAAAATAAAGCGGTCAAAAGCGATGAGGAAGCGGAACGCTATCTTTCTAAACTAGCCGTGGCATGCCGTTCGATCGTGGGGCTTCTGGATCATCTTAAGCCTGAAGACAGTTTTGGCATGGTCCTTTTCGATCAGCGCGCCTATTGCGCGAAGCCGCTGAGGCGGATGGCCGCGACCAATATAAACGCTTTAAAGATGCACATCCTCGGAATCAACACGGGCGGCTCGACGAATATGGAGGCCGGATATGAAACTGGACGCGGCCTTCTGGAAGGCTCGGAAACGCTCGACCCCGAAGAATACGAAAACCGGATCATATTCCTTACCGATGCGATGCCCAACACCGGTTCCATAAATTCGCGCGAACTGCTGGGACTTGCCAAAGAGTTCGCGGCAAAACGCATTTACTCGACGTTCATAGGCGTCGGCCTGGATTTCAATACCGGCCTCATCGAAAATATATCCAAGGTCCGCGGCGCAAATTATTACTCGGTGCATTCTTCCGCCGAATTCAAAAAACGCCTGGACCTCGAATTCGATTACATGGTCAATCCGCTTATTTTCAATCTCGGCCTTTCGTTTTCCTCAAAACGCTTCGGGATCGAGGAAGTTTACGGATCGCCCGAGGCCGATCTCGCCGCGGGCGAACTCATGAAAGTGAACACCCTTTTCCCATCGCCGATTTCGGAAGGCGGCGTAAAAGGCGGGATAATCGTTCTTAAACTTTACGATACCGGCGAAGGAGCGGGCGGCATACAACTTACGACAACCTATGAAACACGCTCGGGCGCGCTCAAAACAACGAGCGCTGAATTTTTACCGCCGTCGTCCGCCGCGGAAGCCGGCGCTGAAAAAGACGCGCGCAAAGCTGTGCTGCTGGCAAGATATGTAAATTTAATGAAGAACTGGATCACTAACGAGCGCGGCAGCAGAGACGACCCGTTATCGAGACCGAAAGAACCGAACGGTTTGAGCGCATGGGAGCGCAGCTCTAAACAATTATCGATATCAGGCGACTATCGTAAGGCAGTAAAAAGATTTATCGATCATTTCGCGTCGGAAGCGAAATTAATAGGCGACGAGAAGTTAACCCGCGAGCAGTCGGTCCTGGCTTCCCTTGCCGGATATGAACAGTGAACGAAAAGGCTGCGGCGACAAAAAAACTTGTCACGGCCGCTTCCGGTAAACGTAAAAAATTACGGCGCGATATAATTTTTAAAAACCACTTGACTTGAAATGGGGATTTGAATTATAATGCCCTGCAGGTAATAAGATTTTCAGGATGTGTTTTTCATAATATGTTTTATAACTGTGATTGTATCGACGGCGCCAGAAAATATCTCGGCGATAATACGGTCGATCTTATAATCACCGACCCGCCTTACGGGATCGCCGGCGATCAGCTTCACAAACATTACAACAGGAACGAAACTAAAGTCCTGGACGGATATATCGACGTGCCTCACGGCGAATATCCTGAATTCACCCGCGAATGGATCAAAGAAGCCGAAAGGGTCTTAAAACCGGGCGGATCGCTGTATATCGTTTCGGGCTACACGCAATTACGTCATATTTTAAACGCTTTAGCCGATACCGGACTCGAAGAGGTCAACCACATAATCTGGAAGTATAATTTCGGCGTGCATACCAGCCTGAAATATATTTCATCGCATTACCACATTCTGTATTACGTCAAACCAGGCGCAAGACCGACTTTCAACACTTACGCCTTTTATTCCGATACCGAAAAAAACGCGATCGGCGGATCCGCTAATTACAAGGACCGCGAAGACGTCTGGGTGATACATAGAGAGTATAAACACGGCGGGAATAAAAATAAGAACCAGCTGCCGAAAGCCCTGCTCACAAAAATGATACTTTATTCGAGCAACCCAGACGATCTCGTATGCGACTTTTTTCTGGGAAGCTTTTCCACCGCGAAGATCGCTATAGGCCTGGGCCGTAACGCCTGCGGTTTTGAAAAAAGCGGGCCCGCTTTCGATCACCATATAAGCCAGATGGCGTCGATAGAAAAGTCTTCACTTCTCGACGAACTCAGGATACCTCCGGACAATAAGCTCGTCAACCGCGGCAAGCGCCTCTGCAAGGCGGAAAAGGAAATAATCCGCCAGAAATACGCCGTTCTGATCGCCAGCGGACTTACCAAGAAAAACGCGATCGACGAATTATCACATGACGTCGGCCGGGGCTACTGGTCGATCTTAAAGACCGTCGACGGTACCACCAATAAAAGTAACGGAGCGGTCAAACAAAAGATAAAATCGAACGAGTTGTTTCGTCTGTTCAAAGAAATAAAAAAATAATGGTCCGTAAAATAAAATTACCGGTTCTAAAAATTATTTTTTCGCCGATATAATATAAATAGAGTTTTTAATTTTTTATATAGGGTGAAATGAAATTTATGAATATCAGATTTTTAAAATATTTTCTTGGCGCGCTTCCATTTTTTTATCTTCTTTTCTTCCAGACGAACGTCGATCATTTGAGCCTGGGCGACAGGTATTTAAGGGAAGGCAAGATCGGCTTCGCCCGTGAGGAATATAAAAAAGCCCATTCCATAAACAAAACATCCGATCACATCATACGCGACAGGCTCGAAAAGCTCGAATTCATGAATCGCGAGGACCAGATACATCTTAACGCCGCGCTGGAATTCGACCGCAACGGAAAATTCGACGAAGCCTCCGCCGAATATGAAAAAGCGCTCAGGATAAATCCGCGTTCGCTAAAGGCGCTCGAAGGCCTCATGGTCAACCTTTTCCGGGCCGGCGCGAACGAAAAAGGCCTCGCCGTTATAAAAAAATTGAACGATCTTTCAGTCGAAAATCCGTCGACGCTCTTTCATAATGCGCTTTACGATTACCGGAAAAACAACTTCGATCGCTGCGCCGCCACGCTTGTAAAATGTATGAAAATGGATAAGAACAACGCGCAGTTCAAAGAACTTCACGCAATGTGCACCGCCAGAATATCCGAGATAAAAGAAAAGAAAAACATCTACGCCGGGGAGCTGTTCATAAAAGGCGCAAGGTATCTTAAGGCGCGCGATTTCAAGATGGCCGCTCTTTCTTTCCAGGATTCCTTAATGAATAAGGTTCCCGAAGAAACCGGAGCGGTGCCGGGCGAAGTGCTGGACAAAAAAATACCTGTAATAGATATTTATTCCAAAGTCGGAATATACTTCAACCTTTCGACGGCCTTCGAAATGTCCGGAAAATTTGAAGAAGCCATATCGGCTCTCGAAAAGATAAACGATTTCAAACCCGACATTGACACGGTCAATTACAAGATCGCCGAAAATTACTCCAGGGCCGGAAACGACGCCGAAGCTTATAAATACTACTCTACGGTGAACAGGCTGAACGGATCGTTCCCTAACATTTACAACAAACTGGCGTTCTGCGCTAAAAAGATCGGAGACTACGAGCAATCGATATCATTTTTCAGGCGCGCCATAGAATACGATCCGAAAAATCCAATAAATTATTACAACCTGGCGATCATGTATAAAAAATCGGAAAAGTACCTCGACTCCTATGAGGTTTTCCAGAAAACTCTGGGAATGCTTTCAAGGGCCGACAACAGTCTCAAGTATCTGATAAACGAGCAGCTCGGCCAGCTTAACGCAAAAATAAACGGCGTGAACGCCAAAAAACAATAATGAATATGAGCTCTATAAGCGGTAATTTAAAATTAATATTTACTTTTTTCGTTTTTTGTGTTATCTTCCTGGTAATGCAATTCTCTCTTACGGGCTGTGTAAATGATAAAACCTCCCCGGAAGAGGTTTTATATTTTTCCCTTAAGCAGGATTGCCCGCAGTGCAAGGGATTTAAACAGGTCAAGTCCGAAAGCGGCACCTTGATCGAATGCCCTTTCTGCCTGGGTCTCGGTTATGTTTATCAGGACCCGCAGGGGTTGTATAAAAAGAAGTAATTCTTAATGCAATAAGATAATTCAGTTAAAAATTTTATAATACATTTTTTGGAGGAAGTCAATGAGACAGAAATTTTTATTAATAGCGGCGGTACTGGTGTTCGCGGCGGCCGCGATGCATGCCGGCGCCCTCACGAATTACGCTTATTCTCAGTCGGGTAACGTCATATGCACGTCGTGCCAGTTCGAGAACCTTCCCAACACCAAATTTTGCGCCAACTGCGGTCAGAAGATCGAAATCGTAAAGATCTGCCCGTCATGCAAATTCGAAAACCACCCGCAGGCGAAGTTCTGCGTTAACTGCGGAACCTCCATCGCAAAAGACCTTCCGAAGCCCAAGGTCGACCCGAAGGCTCCGAAGGCCGGCGACGGCACTATAAAGACAAAAGCGAGCGACAAACCCTCCGATAAACACTCTCTTTTAAAAGCCGGTCCCGCAGAATTCATAAAAAAAGGCGACGAGCTTTTCGCCAAAAAAGATTATGAAAAAGCGAAAGAAGAATATAAAGAAGCTATAGCCAAAGAAGATAAGAACGTCAAAGCAAATTTCAAACTCGGTCTTTCCTATTTAAAGGCTTTTTATCTGGACGAGGCCGAAAAGTACCTCAAAAAGACAATCGAGCTTGACAAAGAACATGTCGACGCCCATTATTACATGTCGCAGGTCTGCAGATTTAAAAACGACGGGAATGGCGAGCAGCAGTATCTTAAGCTGACTCTCGAAAAAGACCTGAACCATCTGCTGGCGCTCAACAATTACGCGGTCATCGGGATCAAAAACCGCAATTACGAAGACGCCATAACCCTCCTGAAAAAAGCGACGTCTATAAACCCGAATTATTATATAGCCAAAAACAATCTGGCTACGGCACTTTTGTACAAAAACCGTTTCGACGACGCCAAAAAAGCCCTCGAAGAGGCGCAGAAAATAAATCCGGACTTCTATCTGTTATATTATAACATGGGCGTTTTGTTCAATAACAAAAATTTCCTCGATGACGCCGTCCTCCAGTTCGACAACGTCTTAAAAATTAAACCTGACCATATCGAATCGTACAACAATAAAGGCGCGGTCCTCAACAGGATGTCCAAATTCAAAGACGCCATGGAAACGCTTAAGGCGGGTATCGAAAAAAACGGCAACAGGGGCGAACTGCACCTCAACCTCGCTATAAGTTACGACAAACTTTCGCTGAGCGACGAAGCGGTCTCCGAAAATCACAAAGCTAACCAGCTCGTTCCC
Organism: Candidatus Wallbacteria bacterium GWC2_49_35; assembly: GCA_001791795.1. Classification (GTDB taxonomy): domain Bacteria; phylum Muiribacteriota; class UBA9980; order UBA9980; family UBA9980; genus UBA9980. The sequence continues at coordinate 12,757 of MGFH01000123.1, read as the reverse complement.
GGTTATAATACGACCAGCTATCCTAACGGTATAATGCTCGGCGCTATAACCGAATACGACGACGAATCGCTCGAGCAGGTCGTCAACAAGTCGCCCAAATTCGCTATTTCACTTTCATCTTCGACCACCGAGCTCGACAAAAAACTCAAAACCTCGCTCGGAGAAGTGCACGGCGCTTCGAGCACCGGAACCGGAATGTCCACTCCGACCGAAGTTTACACGATCGGCGAACAGCTTTTCAATAGCGGAAAGTACGAAGAGGCCATGGTCGAATTTAAGAAAGTCATAGAACTTAAAAAAGACCACGATGGCGCTTATGAAAAAATGGGCCTCTGCTTCGGCGCACTCGGCAAATACGATAACGCCCTGGAATTTTTAGATAAAGCCTATACCATCAAACCCGAATCGGCCAGCATATGCGTCAACTACGCCAAGGCTTACGGCGCGAAGGGCATGCGCGACAAAGAAATCGAAATGCTGAACAAGGCCCTCAAAATCGATTCCAAATACTACGACGCATATTATAATCTAGGGCTTTCCTACAAAGCTCAGGCCAAGAAAAAAGAGGCCAGCGACGCTTTCAAAAAGTACCTGGAACTCTATCCCGACGCTCCTAAGAAAGACATGATACAATCGCTGATCGAACAGATGGCAGAATAACTTCAAGGCCGGAAAATGGAAAGTCTAATGCTTCATAAGATAAAATGCGTCATAAAAGGCGGCGGCGACCTTGCAAGCGGCGTCGCCTACAGCCTGTTCAGGGCCGGCTTTACCGTGGTGATACTGGAAATACCTCACCCCACGGCGGTCAGGCGCACCGTGGCCTTTTCCACGGCCGTCACCGACGGTTTTATCGATATCGAAGGCGTTACCGCGCGCAAGAGCGAGGTCAACGAACTGCTGACGAAAATAGGCTTCGAGCCGCTCAATTATATTCCGATCATAGTCGATCCCGAGTCGGCCTGCCTTGCGAGGCTCAGACCGCACGTTTTCATCGACGCGATAGTTAACAAGAAAAACTACGGCACCAAAATAACGGACGCACCTTTCGTGATGGCGCTCGGCCCGGGATTCACCGCCGGAAGCGACTGCCACGCCGTCATCGAGACCAACCGCGGCCACAACCTCGGACGCATTATAATCAGCGGGACCGCCGAAGAGAACACCGGAAGGCCGGGCGGCGTCATGGGCCACACTTTCGACAGGGTACTGCGCAATAAAAAAGACGGCATATTCAAAACCACGCGACGCATCGGCGATGTGGTCCAAAAGGGCGATATAGTCGGCTACGTTAATAATTATGCGTTCAAATCGAAGATCGACGGCGTGATCAGAGGGCTGCTGCCCGATGATTTCAAGGTCAGATATTACACCAAGATCGGCGATATCGACCCTCGCGGCGATAATGCTTATTGCTACAGCATTTCCGACAAATCTCGCGCGATCGGGCGCGCCGCGCTGGAAGCGGTCATGGTCAAAATAAAAGAAGGCCTGTTAACGTCCTGACGAAACGCGCAACACGACGACGCGGCGGATCAGCATTGGACAAACTGCGGCGGCTTACCGGCCGGGCTTAAAGTTTTTCAAAGTTTTTCATTTAATTCCACACTTTTCTTCCAATATTTCCTCTTAACTTGACACGCTTCGGTATTTTTGCTAAACTTAAATTAAGGAAGCATTCTTTCTTGAAAGCGAGATGATTTTCTTGTATAGAAAATATTTATTCGGTTCTTTATTTTCTTTGTCGTCGGCCTCGTTTTTGGCGTTGCTGCTGATCATCGCGGGAGCGGCGCTCAACGACGCTTACGCCCAGCAGGCTCCCGGCGGCATCTCTTTTGAGGCCAGGGCCGGCGCGGCGCCTCCTCCGCCCGTGGGAAAGCCATACATGGGCGATATCGAATTTCAAAATATCCTCAAGCAGGCCGACGAGCTTTTAAAGACAGGCAGCTTCAATCAGACGCTGGCGCTGCTTTCACCTTACGAAGTATACATATTCGGCCCTCTCGAGCACTGGAACAACATGGCCCGCTACGACTGGCGGCTGGCACAGGCATACGCCATGAAAGGCGATGTGAACACCATGGTGTTTTATTTGAAATGCATTACCGACAGCGCCAAACAGCCGAAGCCGCTCACCCACAAATCCCAGTATGTGGCGATAGTAAATTCCGAAGGCGTCGAAACCGGCGATTACTATTACGGCGCCGCGCTCAACAGCTACGATTTTGACACCCGTAACGCCGCACAGTCCAAGCTCGACCTTTTGATGCAGAGTTTTAAAAAGATCAAGGCCAGGACCGACCCGCGTATGCGATACGAATATTATCCCGGTTCCAGGGCAAGAAGATTCAGATAAGCAGAAGCGCTTGTTGAGAGGTTAAGCGCCTTAAAGTAAAGCGTAATTTTAAAAAGTGTTAATTTATACTTTAACTATTAAACTTTAATAACGGACGAAAAATTAAACATAACGCAACGCGGCGGGCTCTTATTTAAAGAGTTCGCCGCATTGTCTTATAATTTCGGCCTGTTTTTTTTCGATCGTTTCGGCAGGCAGGCGAAGTGTCTTGACTTCAAAAACTCCGCCGCTCTGAATTAAAACGACGACGGGGTCGTTAAATGAGGCGATCCCGGAAAAGCGGCGGCGCGCGCACAACTGGTAAAAAGCCAACTGGCGTTCGTATTCGCCCATCCTGTCGCGGGCGGCGACCTTGAGGTCGGCCGCGGTTTTAAAATCGTAAATCGTCGCGGCACCGTCAGGACCGACCGTCATAAGATCGCACACGCCTTCTAGAATAAAGTTTTCGGTTTCATATCGCATTTCGAGTTCGCAATATTTTCTGAGCGCGCCGCGCCCGCCGGAATTAAATAGTTCCATTAAGCCGCACATTTCGGCATTTTCGAGAAAGCCGGCGAACATTTTCTCTACGCGGCGCAAAACTTCCGCGCGCGGAAACACTGCAGACGGAGCGGCTGATCTGCAGGCCGCAAGGCATATATGTTTCGAGCGGCCGATTATTTGAGGCAGCGGAAGCGAAGAGGAAAGCGCGAGTTCGACGGCCCTGTGAAAAGCAGTACCTGTCTCGCTTTCCGTTGCCGAGGGCCGCGGGGCGACGCCTATCTTTTTATCGCCGAGAAAAGACGCAAGATCGAACGCGGAAAAACTCGGCCGGGCCGTAACGGCGGAAAACGGACCTTCAACGAGTTTTTTGTAATCTGAATAAGATAATTTAACTGCCACGGCAGCGGCGGTTTCGGGAGATGAAAGTCTTTTATAGTTCAACGCGCACGCCGCGTCGAATTTCGGGCCCGGGGCGGCGGCTGAAAGCGATGAAGCGGCGGGCGGCGGCGTTTCGCGAGCGGCCGGAGGTTTCAAAAAGACGCGCACCCTTCCGAAATCACGATTCAGCTCTTTGACGCCGTCAGCGCCTGAGGCGGGAGCGTCGAGAAAAAATCCGGCGTCCAGTCCGAGAAAGTTGGCAAGCCAGCTCAGATGACAGTTCGAGAGCATAAAAGGCTTTTTTTGAAGTTTCGACGCCTTGATCTCGCCGTCTTTATTGATGTTGATCTTGAACGAGCCCGACATAACAAGCAGTTCGCGCGCTCTTGTCATCGCGACGTAAAGCAGGCGTTTTTTTTCGAAGAGTTCCTGCACCCGTTCGTATTTTCTGACGGCTTCATGATAATCCTTCAGAAGCGAACGCTCGTTCAGCCTCACGAATACGCCCGGCTGAAACGAAAGGTTTTTGCGGTCGTCGACCAGTACGGCCGTGTCGGCTGCCTTGAAAAAATCTGTCTCCAGTTCGGGTATGAAAACTATCTTTTCCTCGAGCCCCTTCGCCTGATGGACCGTCATTATGCGTATGGCGTCGGAGGCGGGCGCATCGTCCTGGCTTTCCTCTTCGGCAAAATTAATGTCGACGACGCTCCGAAAGTTCTCCAGAAAGACGGGCATTGGGCCGTCGGGCAGGTAATCGTTTTCGAGAATGTGCGAAAAAAGTTTTTCGATGTTCTTATAAGCAGGCCCGAAATCGCCCTCGTAAGAATATTTGCATTTAAGGTTCAGATCGAGGTAAATGGACGATAAGACGTCGTAAGCGTTTTTATGCTGGCACATCCGCAGATAATGATCGATCTTATTCGAAATATTTATCAGGCGTTTTTTTTCCGCCTCGTATCCGCCGGACGGCAGCGCGTCCGGCGCAAGTATCCGGTCGAAATCGAGCGCGCCGGCTGAAAGTTTTTTAAGGGCGGCGTAAATGGAAAACGGCTCCGCCGGGCATAATTCTCGAAAACTCTGTGCCATGGCGAAAATAATAAAATCCGCGGCGGCGAATACGGGCGATCTTAAAAGGCCCGTCATTGAAAGATCGTCAAGAGGGTCCACCAGGGTTTTAACGAGGTTTAAAATATCGAGAACCTCGGGTCGTTCGAAAAATCTGCGGCTCTTTGTAATAACGAAGGGCGCGCCGGCGGCGGAAAGCGCGGCCGCGAGCGAGTCGACGCGGCTCATGCGCGAAAGCAGTATCATCATCTCGCCGTATCGGCATCCCTCGTCTTCATGAAGCGCGACGGCACGGCGCGCGATAAAATCGAACTGACCGGCGTCGAACTCGTCGTCTTCGCCGTCTTCAGAGGCGGCATCCGCGGCGTCGCCTTCCGCGGGCGGCGGCGGTGTTTCGCTCTCATCCGTCCCGCCGTCGGTTTCCGGGGAGGAGCGGTCCGAAACGACCGCGAAAAGACCCAGTTCCACCGCGACGGACCTGTTTTCCGCCCGGTTGGAAAGCGCCGCCAGCGGCGAGTACTTAAAATCCGAGAACGGATGGTCGGCGTCAAAATTCAAAAAGCTGAAAAAATCGTTTATGAAGCTCAGAACGTTGAGCGACGATCGGTAATTATCGTCAAGATTCACGTTAAGGCCTCCTGCGCCGGCGAAGTCCGTCTCGAAATCCGAAAAAAGTTTGCAGTTCGCGTTGCGGAACCTGTATATCGACTGCATGCCGTCGCCGACGATAGTAAGTTTAGCCGAGCCTTTTATAAGTTTTATTATCCCGGCCTGCAGGTTGTTCGTATCCTGAAATTCGTCTATTAGTATATGCCGATATTGCTTCGAGATCGAATCCCTTATCGATTCGTCCTGCGCCGCCTCGATAGCCTTTTCTTCAATATCATTGAAGTCCAGGAGATTTTCGGCGTCTTTGAGGCGGCGGTATTCAGCCCTGCATTTATCGAAAATTTCGCACAGGCCGCTGAAAAAATCGAATTCCATTTTCGACAGACGGCGATCTTCCGCGGAAGGCGGCGTTTCGCTCGCACCGAAGCGTTTTTTCGCCGCCTCCCTGACGAGCGCGATCATCAGTTTCAGCTCTTCGAGTCTTGCGCCGCCGTCAATTTTGCTGTATCTGACATTTTTATATCCATGCAGGGCGTATTTAAAAAAATCGGAAGCGGCCGATTTTTCGGCCGTGGCGCGACGGTAAGCTTCGAGCAGGCCGATCGCCTTTTCCCGGGACGCGCCGGTCAAATCCTGCGCTATCGCACTTAAATAATCCATGGCGGCCGTTAATTTATCGAAATTCAGCACGCCGGAAAATTCCAGATCGCCTATCGTTTTTTCGATATAGGCGGTCTCCTGCAGCAGGTGCTTTTCGAACTCATCCTTCGAGCCGAAAGTAAAAATGGGATCGTTAAGATAGACCGCCTTCGATAAGATCCGCGTGAAAAGGCCGTGTATCGTGTCCTTTTTTCTGTAAAACGAGTAAAAATCGTCGAATATATTCGCCTTTCCGCCTTTCCCACGGGCGGGTCCGCCGTTCGAAAGCGAATCCAGGACGTTAAAAACGGCCTTGCGGAATAAAATGTCCGCACGGCCGCCGGCTGCCGGCTTAAAAGAAGTCGAAAGTTTCAGCTGAAAAGCGAAACGCCTCAACACCGAGGTAAAAAAAGAGTCGAGCGTCATTATCTCCAGCGAGTCGAGCCGTTCCGCGGCCGATGCGAAGTAAGCGGCCAGGGGCGGATCGGCGCATCCCGCCGCCGCTTCGGCGAGCCGCGCCATGATCCTTTCCGAAAGCTCGAGTGCGGCCTTATTGGTGAAACTGATGCACAGTATTTTTTTCAGCACTTCAAGGCCGCCGTCCGGCGCGGAAGAATCGAAGGCGCCGCGGATAATTCCGAATATCTTTTCGGTTATGGTGCGTGTTTTTCCCGACCCCGCACCCGCCCGTATTGAAACGTCACGGTCGAGATCCAGCGCCATAGCCTGTTTCTGGCTTAAATTAAGCCCGGGCGTGAACGCGGCTGTGCTCATATGCGCCTCCCGTTATCTACTTCGCCCGTGCGGGCAAGGGCGCGCGCGGCCGAAACGCCGGCCTTGCGGTTTCTGTGGCATATCCCGTTGAAGCCGCAGAATCCGCAGTCGTGGCCTTCAAGAACGGAGGCGTGAAAATCGCCGCGGGCGGTCTTTTCAATAAAGGTTTCTATAACGCCTGGAACCTGCTCCATTATATCGTCGTAATCTTTCCTGGCCCTCTGCGAGACCGTTATTTTGAATTCGCCGTCGCGGGCCCCCTCTTTCGCTTCGCCTTTTTTCGAAGACTTCGGCGCTGCGAAGCGGGCGGAAATAAAAAATCTTTTTTCAGGCCTGAGGTCTTTGTCGAGTTTAGATATAGAGGTATATACAAAACCCGCTCCGGCGGCCGAAGACGCTTTACGGCCCAGCGCCGTTCCGCGCGAGGCGAGCTCCGCGTTCAGTTTCTTTTCGAGAAAATACAGATAAAACGGCGCCTGCAGCTTCCTGAGGGTTTTTATTTCCGAGGCCTGCGGGGTGATCCCCGTCTTATAGTCCGTCACGAAAAAATATAGCTGCCCGTTTTCTTCGGTAAGGCACGCGTCGATCCGGTCGCATTTCGCGGCGAACTCGACCTCGCGCCCGCGGCACGACAATCCTTCGGTGAGCTCGAATTCCACGGCGGCCGGCTCCAGATAAAAATTCTGGACCGTGAGGGATTCGAGATAATCGTCGATAAAATTCTTGAAATACCCGCTGATACCCGAAACCGCGTCGGATTCAGATTCGCTGCGTTCGTAACCGTTCAGCGCGTTGAAATATTGCAGCATTTTAATATTTTGATACGCGGCACCGAAACGCCTCTCCAGCCCGCCTTTTTTGACCGCGGCATATCCGGCTGAAAATAAAAGTTTTTCGATAGCCTGTTTCATCGCGCCGCGGCCGGTTTCATTAAAATAATAATCCCGGAGAGCTTCTTTCGCCGTTACGTCGCTGAAAAAACGCTCGAGCGTTTCGTGTATTATCACGCCCTCATCCATCGGATCGAGTTCGCCGCTGTACTTCGATTCGGCCTTCAGGCACAGCTCCTTTTCGAAAAAATAACGCCCGGGGCAGAAATAAAATTTTTCGATAAGCGTTGGACTCGCCCGCAAAACGCCGGGTCTTTTATAAAGATGAGCCAGCAGATGGTCTTCGCGGATGGCGGAACAGTCGAACATGAAACGGCTTTTCAGCTTCGAGTCTCTGTCACAAAGCGTTTCGGTGGAAAGCGCGATCTCGCGGAGTGACGCGTCGAGTTCAGCACGGGGAACGCCGTAAAAACCGGATATTTTTTCTATTTCACCCGAGCCCGGCTCGAGCCGTAAGCAGCACTCGAGAAGATCGCCGCCGCAGAGAATTTCGCCGCCGCCGTCGTAAACGGAGACATTTTCAACTTCGCCGAAAAAACGTGACCTGATGAAGCGCCTGTTAAGGTGCGAAGAAGGGGCGCTTAAAAACGTTCCGCGGGCGGGCGAAGCGAGCAGGCGGTGAAAGAGGGCGCGCTCGGAATAAATCTGCGGCGGCTGCTCGCAGAGGCTCAGAAGCGCACGGTCAGGGGAGTCGAAGAAAAAAGATGCCGAACCGCTTCCGAAAGAAGGCAATACGCCTTCGACGGCGCCGGCTATAAACAGGTAATCATATTCAAATAAATTGATATTCGGCTTCGTGTGGATAATAACCGCTTCTTCAGACGCGGCGGTCGTTTTCAGAGGGTCGAAAGAATCCGGAACGAATGTGGAACTGACAAGGCCGCGAAAAATGCCGAGGGCCGTACTGAATTTAAATTTTTCATCCGCTCCGAGGCGGACGGCGTTCGATGCGAACGAGTGCATCGCCGATATGGCCAGCGAAAGAGGGCCGCGCCCGCTCTCGTTTTCCCCCGCGCAAAATCCCTCGCGTTCGAGCAGGCCGGTCAGAACATTAAAACATTCCGGCAGCGTGTAATATTCGACGTTAACTATCCCTGCGGCGTTTTTCATGAAACCTCCGATCTGCTCATAAAGCCGGGCCATAACGGCCGCGTCCCCGCCGCCGAAATCGTTTTCGGCATCAATCGATGCCGCCGCGCTGCGTTCGTCATGGGCCTCGCCGCGCGAGAATAATTTAGTCGCCGCCAGAAGTTTTTTTAAGACGCCCGCCAGGTTCCTGACGTTTTTGAAAGGCTCGAACCTTTTGAACGCGGATAAGCTCACCAGTGGAACGAAAGAATCGGCATCGCCGGATTCGAGAAAATCGATAACGCGCAAAAGTTTATCCACTGAAGGAAATTCAGATGCGCCGCGGCCTTCGTTAGCTTTAAAACTTATGCCGTAGGCTGAAAAAGCGGTTCCAATATATTTACGCGACCTTGAAAATCCCGGCATAAAAACTGCAAACCTCGAAAGCGCGATATTTTCCCGCAGCGCGGTCGCGCTTATAGCTCGCGCGATCAGAGCGGCTTCTTCGGCGAGGCCGCCGCATGGTATTTCGCGTATAAAACCGCTTTCAAGCGAGGTCGTGCCGAGCGAGTTCAGGGCCTTTTCACACCTGAGGCGTTCCGGCCTTGCCAAGGCTGCCGCCGCATCGAGACTTTCAAAGGAAACCGAGCAGCCTATCTCGCCCGCCCGCTTTATTATCCTGTTAACGGCGATCTGCTGGGGATTTATTTCACAGGCAGTTTTATCTGTAATTATGACCACGCGCCTGCCCGCCGCAACGATAAGCGCCGAAAGATCGGTTTCGATCGGAGAAAGCATTTCGGGCCGGTCGAAGACTATCAGATCATATGAATTTTTTATATAATCGTAAAAACCGCCGTCGCATGAAAGACTGATAACCCTGTCGTGGTAGTCGCGAAGACCTTTGTCAGAAAGAAGCTTCTGATAGCGGCCATAAATTTCGAGCAGCTTCGAACATTTAAAACTGAGATTTTTAAAGGCGCCGGACTTTTTCAAAAAGTTGATATTAATATTATTCGATTTAAGTTCGCTTACCGCTTCACTGAGATAATTCATAAAACGGAGGTCGATCTTAAAATCCGCCAGGCCGGGATCGCCGGCCGCAGCCTTTAAAAGCAGGAGCGACTTGGCCTCGTAATCGGCGTAACCGGCCGCGGCGCCGCTGAGATCGGCATAAGGGCAGGTTTCGACGAAGGAATTGAAGGAAAAGCTGTTCAGTCCGGGCGGTACCCTGCCGCCGTTCTTTTTAGCCGCTTCCGCCTTATAGTAATCGGCCTGCTGCCGGGAACGCGTCAAAATGAGCGCGCCTGCATTTCCGCCATCTATATCATCGAGCACGCGCGCACACGACAACGCCGGGCTGTCGCAGTTCATTATATATATGATTTTGTCTTTTTCCATATTATAACTCATTATACATTATCATACGATTAAATTCAAGCGATAATAGTCCTGAATTTGCTCTGGAAAATTGTCAACAAAAATATTGACAAATCATAACATTAAGTGTATAATTATGTCTTGAATTCCAATTTTTATTTTATTTTGGAGGTGTTTTTTTATCAGTAACGTTCAGCAAATGCCGAGAGTGAACGAAAAAATACGCGTTCGCGAAGTGAGACTTATCGACCATGAAGGCAAACAGCTTGGAGTTAGACCGATAGACGAAGCGATGGGACTCGCCCGTTCGGTCGGAATGGACCTCGTAGAAGTATCGCCGAGCGCGACTCCTCCGGTTTGTAAGGTCATGGATTTCGGCAAATATAAATACGAGCTTAACAAAAAGAGCAAGGAAAACAAGAAAAAACAGCGCACCGTCGTCACGAAGGAAATCAAGCTCAGACCGAAGATAGACGACCACGACTTCGACACGAAGGCCAAGCACGCCAAAGAATTCCTCGAAGAAGGTCACCGCGTTAAAGCCATAGTGATGTTCAAAGGCCGCGAGGTCGTATACCAGGATTTCGGCAAAAAGCTCCTTGAAAAGCTCGCCCAGGCAATAACTGAATGTTCCACGGTAGAAAAAAGCTGCATCAGCGAGGGCCGCAACCTCGTTTCGATATTCGCTCCCAAGGCCGTCGTACTGCCGAAGCCCGAAGCGAAAAAACCTGACAAGCCCGGCGAAGCCGATGAAGCCCCCGCCGCCGAAGCTGCCGTAGTCACGGAACCCGCCGCGGTAAAAGAATAAGCAGGACGCGCCCCGGTATTCTTTATTAAATGCGCTTATTAGTTGATATTTGTTTATATTCAAATAAAAAGATCGATACAAAATAAATTTATAGTATAGATCAAATTAAATTAAAAGTATATTTTTAATACTTTTTGTTTTTATTTTAAACTATAATAAAACGACCAGAAGGAGGAAAAGTCAATGCCTAAAGCTAAAACACACAGCGGTGCCAAAAAACGTTTCAACGTTACCGGTGGCGGCAAAATTAAGCGCGCTTGCGCTTATATTGGCCATAAGCTTACGACATCGAAGTCGCGTAAACAGAAAAAAAGACTGCACGCTGCGACCTACGTTACGCAAAACGCTGAATTACGCACTGTAAAAAGACTGTTAAACCTTGCATAACCACACGGTAATAACTTACATAAGTTAAGCTGAAACTAGGAGGAATTAAAAGTGAGAATCAAATGCGGAAAAAACACACATAAATATCACAAAAAGATACTTCACATGGCGCAGGGCTTTTTCGGATCGAGACGCCGCACATACAAACAGGCCCACATGGCCGTCATTAAAGCGCACGTTTACGCTTACCGCGACAGACGCGCCAGAAGAAGAGAATTCAGGTCCCTGTGGATCACCAGAATAAACGCCGCCACCCGCGAACACGGACTTTCATATTCGAAATTCGTAAGCGGCCTCAAAAAGGCGAATGTCTGCCTTGATAGAAAAGTGCTCGCTGAAATAGCGTTTTCAGATAACGGCACCTTCAAAGCGATAGTTGAAAAAGCAAAAACCGCTCTGGCGGCCAAATAACCAGGAAAAATCGGCGGGCACTTCTCAAAAGATGTGCCCGCCACCATATATAAAATAAGGAGTGTTAATTAATGGCGAAAAAATACGTTTATCTATTCTCGAAAGATAAAAACGACGGCAACGGCACCATGAAAGATCTTCTCGGCGGAAAAGGCGCGAACCTCGCTGAAATGGCTAAAATAGGCCTTCCCGTTCCCGCGGGCATCACGATTACCACCGAAGCCTGCATCGAATATTACAAGAACGGCGAAAAAGTCCCCAAAGAAGTAGAAGATCAGATGCTCGACGGCTTAAAAGATCTCGAAAAGATCAACGGCAAAAAACTCGGCGATAAAAACGATCCGCTCCTCGTTTCAGTTCGCTCCGGCGCTAAAATGTCCATGCCCGGCATGATGGACACCATATTGAACCTCGGCCTCAACGACGAATCGGTCGAAGGCCTCGTTAAAAAAACCAAAAATGAAAGATTCGCGTGGGACTCATACCGCCGCTTCATCGCCATGTACGGCGACGTAGTTATGGGCGTTGAAAAAAGCCATTTCGAACACCTCATCCGCGCGATGAAGAAAAACAGAAAAGTCGCCGACGACACGCAGCTCACCACCGACGACCTTAAACTGCTTGTAAAAGAATTCAAAGCCTTATATAAAAAAGAAGCCGGCAAAGACTTCCCGCAGGAACCTCTCGAACAGCTCAGAGGCGCCCGCAACGCCGTTTTCCAGTCGTGGAACAATCCGCGCGCAATCACCTACAGAAGAATGTACAAAATACCCGATGAAATAGGCACCGCCGTCAACGTTCAGACTATGGTATTCGGAAACAAAGGCGAAACGTCCGCTACAGGCGTGGCTTTCACGCGCAATCCTTCGACCGGCGAAAACGAATTCTTCGGAGAATATCTTTTGAACGCTCAGGGCGAAGACGTCGTCGCGGGTATCCGCACCGGCAAAAAGATCATCGACATGGGCAAAGAACTTCCGAAAACCTATAAAGAACTGCTTCAGGTAAGACAGATCCTCGAAACCAACTTCAAAGACGTTCAGGATTTCGAATTCACCGTAGAAGAAGGCAAACTCTACATGCTTCAGACCAGAAACGGCAAACGCACCGGCCAGGCCGCAGTCCGCATCGCCGTCGAAATGCAGCAGGAAGGCCTTATCGACAAGAAACAGGCACTGAAAATGGTAGACCCCGTCCTTCTCGAACAGCTCCTGCACCCGATGTTCGATCCCAAAGCCAAATACGAAGTGCTCACCAAAGGCACCGTCGGAACCCCGGGCGCCGGCACCGGCGTAGTAGTTTTCGACGCCGACGAAGCCGTCGAGATCCACGAATCCAAAGGCCTTCCCGTAATACTCGTCCGCGAAGAAACCTGCCCGGACGATATCCACGGCATGGCGGTATCCAACGGCGTCGTAACGTGCGTAGGCGGAGCCACGGCTCACGCTATCGTCGTCGGCCGCCAGATGGGCAAAGCCTGCGTCTGCGGATGCAAAGAACTCCACATCG
>MGFH01000122.1:6144-13457 GCA_001791795.1 Candidatus Wallbacteria bacterium GWC2_49_35 | reverse complement strand
CTGTAAAAATTTTTGACCAGGCGGTCCCAGTGAAGAGCCCAGTCTTCCAGAAGAAAAAACGCCCCTTTCGACAGTTCCTCTGTAAAAAATTCATTCCCGAGCAGCATGTCGATGCAGTTCTGTCCTTCGGTCCTGAACGTGCCTGCTTTTTCAAGCATTTTATCGATCAGGGGGTGGCATTCGCCGTAAAAGACCAGGACTTTTCGGCCGCGGCAATTTTCAAGCGCGCCTTCGAGCGCAGATAAAAGTTTGTTAAAATCGACATGCAGCGACGAATCGAGAAAAACGGTTTCGACGCGCCAGTTGTTTTTTTCGATCAAATAATTTATTTCTTTGCTTAAAATTCCGCATCCGACTAAAAGCGTTTTTTCTTCGCTCAATCGATCATCTTCTTTCGTGTACGCCGAATTCGAGAGCGGCATCAAGCAATACCCTGATTTTCGTTTCCGGAACGCAGCATGGGATGACCGAAGTTCCGAAAATGAATTTTTTACTCTTCATGCCGGCGGTGATTATTCTTTTCACCTCGCTCCGGATTTCACCGGGCGTCCATTCGATCAGCCTTATATCGTTGAAAACTCCAGCGAATAAAGCTCTATCGTTAAGTATCCTTCCGGATTCCGCGGCGTCGTCAAGCGGGCCCGGATAAAAAGCCTCGATACGGGTCCTTTCCAGAATCGCATCGATCACGGGATTCAATCTCGAACTGCCGCAGTAGTACACCATTCCCTGCGGATCGACGCCTTCGAGGTCTTTTTCGATCCATGGAAGACAGAATTCCCGGAACATTTTCATCGGAACGAAATCCGTAGAGCCAAAAGCCTCTGAATACAAAAAAACATCCGCGCCGGCCTTTTTATAGGCAGCCAGATGCTTTCTGAAAAACTCGCAGCATTTATTCAATAACTCATCGCGGAGTTCGGCGGGGCCGAAGAGAAGCAGTTTAAACCATTTTTCCATTCCCATGAGAATGCACGGCAATGTGAGCGCGGATGTAAGATATGCTATTACAGGGTATCTGCCTTCGGTTTCTTTCCTCATGATCCTGATGCACTCTATTTCTTCCTGAAATTCAGGATGAGAGTATATGTCATCGGGAATATGAAGTTTTTTTATATCTTCCGGGGTTTTGATAATAAAATCAGCGACATTCGGCGGGCCGTCATCGGGAAAATTTATTTTATCGCAGCCAAGCATTACCGCCTCGCGTCCGACATAAAACAGGCTCCAGAGGTTGTCGTGACCGTATTTTTTAACGAGCCGGAGCTGGCCTTCGGCTACATTCGCGCCGCGTGAATAATATTGCCTGATGCTCATTCCGAGCTCGCGGGCGCCCTGATCTATGAGGTTGCAAAAAACCGGGATCCGGTCCAGGCGTTCGCCTTTTAACGCGGCCGCAAGCCGTTGACTGGCACTTATCATTCGAGCACCTCCCTGATAAGGTTCTCGATAATCTTGCCCGCGGTGACGCCGTCGTCCGCGTTCGCGTCCGCCCCGACGGTTTTGTAAAGCTCGCGGTCGAAGCGAAAAGGCGCGCCGCCGACGATGATCTTTATTTTATTTTCAAGATTTTTTTCTTTCAATAATTTACGCACGCCCTGGCAGCCCTTTTCGCCGTGAGCGGTATGCACCATCATCGCGGATATTGCGATCACATGAGCGCCGGCTGCAAGCGCTTCGCCGACGAAACGCTCCGCGGCTACGTTCACTCCGAGGTCCACGATTTTGATCATACGGGCTTTCAGGCATCCGCTGACTATCATCTTGCCGAGCGAGTGAAAATCGCCATAAGCGGTTCCGATGACGATAGTTCCTCCGGACGCCGGATTTTTTTTGAATTTAGGGATCATTTCTTCCGTGACGTCGGAAGCGATCTGCGCCGTCATGTAGTGCTGCGCGAGGTTCGCGTCCATGTTTTCGGCGAAAGCCTTAACCATCAGATCCAGCGTCGGCACAACGACGTTAAAGACTATATCTTCCGGCTGCACGCCGCCGGCAACCGCGTCGCGTATCACCCGCATGGCCTTTTCGCCGTCGGTGTCAAAAACCGCTTCGAGGTAATCTTTTTTTATTTTTTCAAACATCATAGAACCTGCCTTCGCGATGACGAACAACTCATTTTTCGTTCAAACGCCGAATTAACAAAAACGGCATTTACGGGGTATCGCCAAAACAAAATATCCGGATGGTTTTTGCCTTACGAATATAAACCGGGGTCAATTATTATTATAACATATGCACTGATAGTTGTCCATACGAGAAGGTAAAAAAAGTTAACCTGTTTTTTAACGGACGGGCGTTAAGCGGGTCAACGCAAAAAAGGCTTGATAAAAAGATTTTTAACGAAGTTTTTGTCGAACGAATCGCTGAAGGACAGATCGGTAAAATCGGATCTGTTTTTAAGAGATTCAATGACTTCGATGGAATTGCGGTGAAAAAGAAGATATTCGGCGCCTGATAGAGCAGCGTTACTGCGTTTATAAATGTTTCGCGGAGAGATCGCGGGTAAAAGCCCTATCCGAATGGCGTTTTTAATGTCAAGATATTTTCCGAACGCCCCTGAAATATAAATGTTTTTCAGATCTTCGGTTCTCATTCCGGCCGCGTCCATAAGACAGACGACAGCGCCTCCTATGGCGGCTTTCGCTCGTTGAAAAGAATCGACGTCGCGTTTTTTTAATATTAAACCGCCGTTTTTATCGCCCAGACGGTAACCGTTTTTATGGGCGCCCGGGGCGAACCGCCCCCTGTCGTCGAGAATTCCTGCTCCGGTCAGTTCCGCGATTATATCCACCATGGCGGATCCGCAAAGGCCTCTGGCTTCCAGGCCTCCGATAGTATCGCAGACCAGGCCCGTTCCGTCGTCAGTCATCCTGGCGGCGTACACCGCGCCCGGCCCGGGAAGCATTCCGCATCCGATCCCGCCGCCTTCGAAGGCCGGTCCCCCGGCCGCCGAAGCCGATATTATTTTTTTTCCGTCCCACAGGGCGATCTCGGAGTTAGTGCCGAAGTCTATATACAACGAACCGGCTCCGGCTCCGGTTAAATCCGACGCTATTACGCCGGCCAGAAGGTCCGAACCGATAAAGCCGGCCAGCGGCTTCGCCAACTCGATTTCCGTTCCGGTTTCAAGTCCCAGGTTCCGGCGCAATTCTTCGACATTCAAAGGCCGGCAATCTATTTCGCATTTTCCACGCCCGGGATCGAGCAGAAGATCGAAGTTCTTTCCAGCCAGTATCGTCAACATGGCAGTATTACCGACAAATAAGATCCTGCCAATGTCGGCCGCGCGGAACTGAAAATCACGGGCGATCCTTTCCAGGGCCGTTCCCATGGCTTTAGCGGCTACCGAACTTATTTCGCGGGCGTTTCCGGGATTCAGCAGGGTAAACTCAAGGCGGGTTAAAATATCCGTCCCGTAATAGGTTTGAGGATTGACGATGGTCCGGCTCGCCACCCTGAGTCTCGCCTTCAGATCACAGACTGAAATGCGTATATGCGTTGTGCCGAGATCGACCGCCGCACCATATCGCTTTGGCGGGTCCGGCGGGCGGATGTGTATCGGAGCGGGCAGAAATAATGGCGGGACGTCATTGTCTGTCGATTCTGACAGGCACGATTGGCCGGATGATAAGTCGATCGAATCCGTCAGCTGGATTTTTAAATTTCCGGCGGGCTTTAACCGGCATGCGAGCCTGAATCCGCGCTCGAGTTCGCCGGCGTTTAGCAGCGACATTTCGGCCTGCGAGGGAGCGTCCGCGCCGCCTTCCAGAACAAGGATCCTGCAATGGCCGCAGTTCCCATTACCGCCGCACGAAGTGCGGAGCTTGACGCCGGCGGAGCGCAGCGCTTCGCAGACGGTAAATTCGGGGACGCACGGTATTTCGCGTATAATTTCATCGGAAGAATTTACAAGCGTTAAGACGGGATGAGCGGGTATCGGGTTTTCAGAATCTTTCGCGCGGTCTTTATCCATAAAATTACTCGATTTTTTTATAGTAAAAACACTTAAGTCATTACTATTTTTTAAAACTGTATCATCAGGTTCATAATTTTTCGAAATAAGCCCTGATCTTGGTTTTGAACACTTCGTTGTCGAATCCGAGCGCGTGTTCCCTGATGTCTTCGGCCCTGAAACCGCTTCTTAAGGCGATGAACCGTCTCACGGCAGTTATCAACGATCGTTCGTCGCAGCCGTCGAACAATACGCCGGTTTTCCCGTCGACGACGGTCTCCGACGCGCCGCCGGAATTAAGCGCTATAACGGGTTTGCCGGCCGCCATGCACTCTACGGGAACGATCCCGAAATCTTCCTCGTTGGGAAAGATAAGCGCTTCGCAGTTCTGGTAAAGGTTTAAGAGCCGCGCGTCCTCGGCGCGGCCAATGAATTTAACATTGGGCGCGGCCATTTTCATAAGCTGCTTTTCCATCTGGCCGGTGCCGGCCACGATCAGGTTCAGACCCAGTTCGTTAAAGGCCCTGACGGCGATATCCGGCTTCTTGTAAGGTATGAGCTGGCCGACGAAAAGGTAGAACGGGTCTTTAGCGGCCTCTTCGGGCGGCGGCGCGGCGGTGAATCTGGCGCAGTCGACGGGCGGGTATATCACTTCGGCTTCGCGCCTGTAGTGCTTGTTGATGCGCCCGGCGACGGTCTTCGAGTTGGCTATGAAATTATCGACGCGGAAGCTCGAGGCGAGGTCAGTGAGTCTTACGTAATGCATGAAAACGCGCATCGCGAGTTTTTTTATGAAGCCCAGATTATTTTCTTCGAGGTATTCAAAATATTTGTCCCAGGCGTAGCGCATGGGCGTGTGGCAGTATGTTACGTGCTTCTGCTTCGAATTCGTCAGCGCCATTTTTGAAAACCCGGAATCGGAGCTGATGACCAGGTCGAACTTCGAAAGGTCGAACTGCTCCATCGCGAAGGGAAACAGCGGGAAAAAGTTCTGGTATTTTGAAACGCCAAACGGTATTTTTTGAACGAATGATGTGTGAATTTTGCGCGAATTGATCTTATCTGATATTTTCGACTTATCATAAACGAGGGTGAAAATTTCGGCTTCCGGAAATATGTCCAGCAGGGCCTCTATCACCTTTTCGCCGCCGCGCATGTTCACCAGCCAGTAGTGGACTATAGCGACTTTCAGGTTCGTAATATTCATTTTTTATTATACTCCTGTTTCTGCTTTTTCAGGACTTCGCGGACGCCTCGTCCGGCGGAATAGTTTGCGGCACGGCGCGGCATGGCGCGGGCGTTCTTATATAACTTCGATGTCGCTCTGGATGGCGCCTGCGGCCTTCATGGCCTGTATTATGGCTATGATGTCCTTGGCGTACGCGCCCATTTCGTTGAGGGCGTCCACCATGTCACGCACGGTCGAGCCGGCGTTAAGATAGATGATATTCTTCTCGCCGGGCTTCACGGCTCTCGCCGCCGGTGCGTTCTGGGCCGCTCCCGCTCCGGGTGCCCCCTGGGGCGCGTTATCGGCGACTTTAAGTTTGATGCCGTTATGCGAGATCGCGACGGGGCTTATCCTCACGTCATCGCCCATAACTATGGTGCCTGTTTTTTCGTTGATGACGATCTTCGAGGCGCTGTCGGTCTGTACCAAAAGCGATTCCACCGCGGCAAGAAAGCCGACCACGTTGTCCTCGAAACTCGAGGGCACGCGAACCGTAACGACGCCCGCGTTCTTCGCCCTGGCGAAGCCGTCGCCGAATTTATCGCAGATCACGCCGGCGACCGCGTTGGCCGTCGAAAAGTCTTTTTTATTTAAAACTATCTCTATCTTTTCGTCTTCGACGAAATCGCTCGTTATTTCGCGTTCTATGATCGCGCCGCCCGGTATGCGCGCCACGAGCGGATGCAGTTTCACGCCGCCGGCCGACTGCTGGCTGGAGCCGAGCTGGCCCATCGAGACCGGGCCCTGAGCCACCGCGTAAACTTTGCCGTTGGCGCCCTTGAGCGGGGTCTGAAGCAGAACGCCGCCCTGGATGCTCTTCGCGTCGCCTATGGACGAGACGACCACGTCGAGCTTGTCGCCCTCGCACATGAACGGCATCACGTTCGCCGTGACCATTACGGCCGCCGAGTTCTGGGCCTTGAGGGTTTTCGGGTCGAGCGTGACGTCGAACGATTTAAGCATGTTAACAATCGACTGGGCGGTCATGATATTCTTGTCGCCGCTTCCTTCGAGGCCGACGACGACGCCGTAGCCCACGAGCTGGTTTTCACGGACGCCGCCGATGCGGGCGATGTCTTTGATGCGCGTTATGACGCCCGCGTAAGCCGCGGATAAAAAATTGAAAATAAAAACCGCGCAGATAAAAACCGCGACGGCCCTTTTCATTAATTTATCACTTTTGATCTTTTTTACCGTTTTAATCATTTATTACCGCCTGTGCTTTTATTATAATTCGCCTGCCAGCCGGCTTTTCCGCCAGCCTGTCAGCATGTCTGCCCGTATGCGGATCAAAACAGCCAATCGGAAACCCTTTTGATAATTCCCGGCCTGTTGACCGTTCCGACGACGCCGTTGCCCTTGTATTTTATGTGCGCGTCGGCTAAAAAGGTTGATAATATAGTGTTGTCAGAGGTTATGTCGAGCGTCCTGGCTACGCCGCTTATAGTGATGTCCTGGACCTCGTCGTTTATCCTGATGGAGCGTTTGCCTTCGATGGCAAGGTTCCCGTTCGGATATATCTTGGTCACGCGCGCCGATATCTTGGCCGTTATGGTTCCAGAACGCGTGGTGGAGCCGTCTCCGGAAAAATCGCCCGAAGTGCTGCTGGTAATATTGGGAATGAAACTCAGAGGCCCGGTGCCGGCTTTCGCGCCGATGGTCGACGTTTTTTTGTTCTGCGTCGTGGCTTTCTGCACCGCCGTTGAGTTTTCGATTATCAGTATCGTTAATATGTCGCCTATCTTATGGCCCTTCGTTTCTGAAAATATCGACTGGCCAGCCGATTCTTCCTCCGCCTGACGCCACAGAGATTCCGCGCCGGCAGGACCCACCGTGAAACATGAGGCTATAAACGCCGCCGCGATGGCCGGCAGGACTTTTTTAACGACGCTTTTAATAACGCTTCGATTCATTCTTCCTCCAATATAATGTATAAATTCTTCATCAATATGTAACGATTGTGCTTCGACTGATTCTACGACTGTTTGAACTAATATAATGGCTTTAAAATATGACTTTGTAAAAACTTATCTGATTTTTCTTTTTTCTTTTGTCTTTTGTCTTTTGTCTTTTTGTTGGTTTGCTTTTCTTATGGTTTTTCTCTTGCTTTTCTTTTTTTAAAAATTTTAA
>MGFH01000122.1:0-6115 GCA_001791795.1 Candidatus Wallbacteria bacterium GWC2_49_35 | reverse complement strand
CTCCAATATAATGTATAAATTCTTCATCAATATGTAACGATTGTGCTTCGACTGATTCTACGACTGTTTGAACTAATATAATGGCTTTGTAAAAAACTATTTTAATTTTCAACCGCTTCGACTTCGCCAGCGCCTGTCACGACGGCAAGATATTTTCTGCGTGTTTTCGGGTTTACGACCTCTACCGTGTCGCCCGCTCCGCCGCCCTTAGACGCGGTCGCGTAAAACGACATGGCCGTCCCGCCCTTTTCGATATATAAAATAACACGCTGCCCGGCCTTGACCAGAAGTTTCTTTTTTAAAAAGCTCTTCCTGACGGCCTCGCCGGCAGCCAGGTTTTTACTCAGTTCCAGCTTCTGCGCCGCGGCTTTTGCCAGTTCGGCGTTACTTTCCGCGCAGCCGCCTTCGATTAAAAATAACTCATGATATTTTTCGGCAAAAATTTCAATTTCGCAAGTCTTAATTTTATTTATATCTATAACCGAGTTTTTGGCAAAATTTTCACCGGCCGCCGCCGCCGTCGTCCTTCTCATAATTTTAACGCGCAGTTTCGTGATAAGTTCAGCCTCGTATTTCACCTCAACGATCGCGGCCGAAGCCTTGTAACTAAGAATATCGATGCTGACCTCGTCGCGCGAAGCGATCTTTTTAACGGCGTGCCGGTCGAGGCCGAAGCTGATCGTCGACACTATTTTATCGTTTTCGCCGAGCCTGAATTCTTCGCGGTATCTTTCGTAGAAAAGCCCGTTGATTTTACTTTCAAGGCCTGCCTTCAATTCGCTTTTAAGTTTTTTATCAGTTTCGCCTTCGGCGAAAGCGGTCACGGCACAGTAAGCTCCGCCGGCGACTTCGTAACGGTTGCCGGCCGGCATGGCCAGTTTCAGCCGGATTATATTGTCTACCTCGAACTTATGGATCCGGCGCGCCACAAAAGGCGGGGGGGCGTAGCCCATCTTTATATTTTTGATCTTTTCCATGTCGGCTTTATAGCCGGACGCGGCCGCGATGTCGCAAATATCGCCGAGCCGGATTTCTTCTCCGACGGCGCGAAACGAAGGCTTCAATTTGAAAACGAGCGCGGGTTTAGCGCTTTCGCCCGGCGCCACACGGGTTTCGAAAGGCGCGGCCAAAGAGGTGCCGGCACAAACGAACAGCGCGCAAACGAACGCCGTCGCGAAAAAGGCGGCCGTCCGAAAGCGGGAACGCCCGCCGGTACGAAGCCTTAACAGCGAAATGGTTTTGAGCGTGTTTGATATAAATAATTTTAATAAAATCATCGTCTCTGACAATATCGGTTTAAAGTTCGCGTAAATAAGGGTATTTTTATTTGCATGGACACGGGCTGAATTTCAAATATATAGGCCGGGCCGCTTAAATTAATTGAAAAAATTATCGTTTTATAATATAATATCGCCGTGATTATCGGGGCCCGATCAATTTCAAGCCGCGCGGGCCGGCGTAATTTTAATAATTTTTTAAAATTTGAAACGGACGGAATATTATGGCAATAGCTATCAAGACCAACGATCTGTCAAGAACGTTCAGCGACGACGGCGAAAAAAAGGGCGGGCTTTTCTGGGCGCTGCGCGATGTTAATATAGAAATACCCGACGGTATGATATTCGGGCTTCTCGGCCCTAACGGCGCCGGGAAGACCACGCTCATTAAAATTTTATCGACGCTTCTGCTGCCGAGCGCAGGCGAGGCACTTGTCGCCGGCTACAACGTCGACAACGAATACGATAAAATAAGGCCTGTCATCAACATGGTCTCGGGCGGCGAAAACTGCGGCTACGGAATACTGACGGTCGCTGAAAACCTGTGGATGTTCACGCAGTTTTACGGCATACCGACGAAGCCGGCCATGAAGCGCATAAAGGAACTGCTCGAGATAATGAACCTCACCGAAAAGGCCGACACTAAAATAAATAAACTGTCGACGGGCATGAGGCAGAAGATGAACTTCATAAGGGGATTCGTTACCGACCCTAAGATACTCTTCCTGGACGAGCCGACGCTCGGGCTCGACGTCAACGCCGCCCGCGAAACGCGCAAATTCGTCATGAACTGGGTCAAGACTGCCGAAGAGCCCAAAACGGTTATTTTAACTACGCATTACATGCAGGAGGCCGACGAGATGTGCGACCGCCTGGCCATAATCGACCACGGAAAGATACTGGCCGAAGACACTCCGCGCAGCCTTAAAAAGCAGGAGTCGGGCGGAATTTCCTATAACATAACGGTCGGCTATAAAGACTTCGACGCGGAAGGGCTGCGAAAGATCCCGGGCGTCGCCTCATTCGCGCACTCCGTCCTCGACGAGCAGGGGATGATCGAAATGGTTTTCATCCTTCAGACCGACGCCGCCCTGGCTAAGATAATCGAAAAGATAAATTCGGATGGATTTTCGATCAATAATATTCAAAAAACCGAATTTACCCTCGAGGACGCCTTCATCAAGCTCGTCGGCAGAAGACTGTCGAACGGGGAGAGTGATGCCCGGTGAGTTCGGATGAGATCGTTAAAAATTTAAGGGGGATATGGGCGCGAGCGTACGTGCGCATAATCGGAGTCAACCGCGAGCCGTCATGGCTCATTTTCGAGCTTTTCTTCCCGCTGCTTCCCATCTGTGCGTTCGCGTTCGTGTATAAATCGATGAACGCCCCCACGGATTATCTCGGCTTCGTCATACTCGGCGGCGCGATGACCGCCATCTGGATGAACGTGCTGTGGGGCATGGCGGCGCAGTTCTTCTGGGAGCGCGAATCGGGCAACCTCACGCTATATATGCTATGCCCGATGAGCACGATGGCCGTCCTTATCGGAATGGCGTTCGGCTCGGCGTTCTCGACTTTCTTCAGGGTTATCATAACTTTTCTGATTGGCAAGTTCCTCTTCGGAGTAACGCTGCACGTGGCGTCTTATTTCTGGCTGTTCGTCACTTTCATACTCACCATAGCGGCCGTTTTCAGCCTCGGCATGATGATGGCCTCGTTCTTTCTCATCTATGGCCGCGACGCCTGGAACATACTGACCGTCTTCATGGAGCCGGTATTTTTCATGAGCGGGTTTTACTTTCCCGTCAAAACTCTGGGCTATCCGCTCGGCGCGCTCGCATCCCTTATACCGATCACTCTCGGCCTCGACTCGATGCGCCAGCTCGCCTTCGCGCTCGGCCCTGAAACGGCGTTTCTGCCGGTTAAAACCGAGGTCGCCATATTGGTCGTGCTGACCGTCGTTTATCTGGCGGGCGCCAAATATCTTCTCAACAAGCTCGAATACCTCGGGCGCCGCGAAGGGAGGCTGACGCTCAGATGGCAGTAACCGATACTTTAAAAAGGTCCGCGAAGGTCGTCAGAAGCGCCGCATGGCTCGGCTGGCAGCTCGAATCGAACTGGGCCGACCCGGCGATATTCGCCATAATCACCATAATAAGGCCGCTCGCCTCGCTTCTAATAATAATATTCATGTTCCGCTTCGCGCTGGGCGCATCCGCTTCGGCCGATCTGCTCAACTTTTTCTTCATCGGCAACACCGTTTATCTGTTCGTGTACAACGTCCTTTTCGGAATAAGCCAGGTAATCTTCGAAGACCGCGAGCATTACGAGGTCATCAAATATATTTACATCTCGCCGGTCAACTGGTATTTATATTTCATAGGCCGCGGATTCGCCCGCTTAATAATCGCCGGCGTGTCATGCGTCGTTTCGATCGTAGCCGGGCTCATATTCCTTCCGCTGAAATTCAATATGACGGCCGCGGCCGTGCCCGTGTTCGCGTTTTCATTCCTTCTCGGGATCGTATCTATTTTTTTTATGGGAATAATAATGTGCGCACTGACGCTTGTCATGGCGCGCCACGGAAATATGATGTCGGAGAGCATTTCGGGAATATTTTTCATCCTGTGCGGAATAATTTATCCCATAAGCGCTCTTCCCGTGTGGCTTCAGAAGATATCGACGGCGATACCCATTTCATACTGGCTGGAGATATCGCGCCGGCTGATACTCAACACCGATCAGACGATCGACGCCGCCTGGCACGGCGTTTCGACGGCCGATCTGGTTTACAGGCTCGGTTTTTCAACCGCGGTCCTGTTCGCCTTCTCGGTCGTGTTTTTTTATTATATGAGCATGCTCGCCCGCGCCAAAGGAATTATAGACCGCACGACGAGCTATTAACGTTTTTCGTAAAAAGACTTCAGGGCGTGTTTTTCGCTTTCCGCGCGCGCCTTCAGCTTGAGTTTCCACAGATAATGGTAAAGCGGCGCGAGGCGCGCAAACGCGGCCGTGACGATGCCGGTGAATTTCGGCGTGGTGATAAGGCCGTCTAAGGGGTTTTCGCTTGAAAGGTAAAAACTTTTCTTGCGGTACCACTCGAAAACATCGTCTGAAAGGCCTTCGGGGCATTTCAACTTTTTATAGTAATCGCCGTAAAGGCCGAGTTCCTTTTCTTTTTTATAAAATTTGACGGCGTTGGAAAACTCAGCCGGCCGCTTCACTATATTTTCGCGGAAAAGTTCCATCATATCGCGCGGGGCGCTGTAAAAACCCATGCCATAGCTGTAAGAATCGGCCATTATTTCGATGTAAAATGTCGGCGACTCTTTCCATTCTTCGAGGGGCCTTTTAAATGCGACCCACATGCTCTTTTTGTAGGGAGACCCTCCGCGCAGCCTGCGGGCGTCCTTGTAGATGCGCGAGATAGTCTTTCCTATGGCGGGGGTCACATCGAGATTATAATCCATGCTTATGATGAATTCGCTAAGGTCGCTCACTAGATTCCGTAGCGGAATCACCAGCTCGTTCTGATATGTTTCACGGTTAGCTTCGAACCATTCCTTGTTGTTGTTGTCTCTAAGTTCGGCCAGGAAGGCGAACGCCTGCCTGGAAAAACCGTTGAATTTATTCTTTGCGTTCAAATCGACACCTTCCCTCAATAAAAAAGCGCTTTTCAGAACTTCTAAAAAGCGCTTTTCTATTATTTAAGGCTTAAGTTTATAATTATTTATTTTCAGGAGCGACGGGAGCTTCAACTTTAGGAGCTTCGGGAGCAACGGGAATTTCTACCGTAGGTGCTTCAGGAGCAGCAGGAGCCGCGGGAGCTTCAACTTTAGGAGCTTCGGGAGTAACTTCTGCAGCGGCAGGAGCAACTTCAGTTTTCGGAGCTTCTATCGCTTCGACTTTTTTTGCTTTTTTAACTCTTTTTGCTCTTTTTGCTTTTTTGGCTTTTTTAGCCTTTTTTACTTTTTTGACTTCTGTTTTAGCGCAGCCGACGCAGCTCGTGCAGGCGGTGCCGCAGCCTATTTTAGCGTCAGCGGGTTTCGCTTCGCACATGCAGGGAGCGCCGGAAACGCAGCCGCATTTGCAATCAACCATGCCGCATTTGCAGAGAGGTTTTACTTCGGGAAGAACTTCGGGAGCAACGGGAGCTGCTTCGACTTTTACTTCTTCGACTTTTTTTGCGGCGAAATGAACGAGCTGAGTGGGTTTTTCAACGTTCTTTTTCGAGAAAAGGCCTTTTACCGACTTATCGGAATAACCATCGTCGTTAGAAGCCGCTGCCGCAGCGACAAAAAAGAAAGAGACCAAAAGAACCAATGCGATAACCGAGAACTGTTTTTTCATGAAATCCTCCATAGATATATTTTTGATGAAGTTATTTTATCACATAGGCGTCTATTTTGTCAACAATTTTCACCTGACGTCTCTCGAAAATCTTCTTTTTAAAGATGTTTTAAAAAAAATAAACTAATGGTTAATTTTTTCACCGGGGCGATGAGCTCATTTTAAAAACTCGCCGTCGGAACCGATCTTGCCGGGTCCGTTAAGCACCCATACGCCTGCCGAGCAGCCTTTTACGTGAAACGATATCGAGCCGTTGGAAACGTTAATGACATTGCCGGTGACGGCGTCCTTATAAACGCCGTTGAGGACCCCGCTCACGCAGATGTCCTGGCCGCTTCCGGCGGCAAGTCCCACGACCGCGTAACTTTCGCCCTTGTTGTGGTCGCGCACGAAACACATGCCCGAGCCCCACTCGCTGAAATGAGACATGGGGGCCTTTTGCAGCGCGGGAACGGCGCGCCTGATCTGATTGAGGCGTTTGATGTGAG
>MGFH01000121.1 GCA_001791795.1 Candidatus Wallbacteria bacterium GWC2_49_35 | reverse complement strand
TAGTTCGCGTAAAGCGAGGTTATGATCTCGGTGATGCCCATCACTGCGCTTTTTTTTGAGTCGGTGACCAGCTCGACTCCCGCGGCCTTCATTCTGCTCAGGCCCGCGCCGTATAGTTTAACGCCTTTAAAAAGGCCTTTGAAGGACGCCGCGAGCCGCGCGCCGTAAATGTCTCCGGAACTTTCGCCCGCCGAAATAAATATTTTCTTTATATTAACCACCTATTCTAATCCTACTGAATCTTTACCGGACCGGTGAGGCTTTACAGAGCGATGATCTTTACGCCGGACGACCTGGCGTGGCTTATCACTTTTTCTTTGTCGAGAAAAATGGTTTTTCCGGCGTCGACCACGAGGGTTATCGCCCCCGCTTTCACCATGACGTTGATGGTGTTCATGCCTATGACCGGCATATCGAAACGCTTGTCCTGATTCGGTTTCGACACTTTTGCCACGATGACCCCGCCCTTTCCGAGCGCGCCGCCGCGGTATATGGCTTCGTCGGTGCCTTCTATGGCTTCGACCGCGAGCACCGCCCTGTTTTTGACGACGACCGTCTGGCCGATGTCGAGGCCTGCGATCTGTTTGGCTATGTTGAAGCCGTAGCGCGCGTCGCGCAATTCGTTCTCGTCGAGCTCGCCGCCGGTGATGACTCCGTCGCCGATAAGCAGGTTGTTAAGAAACAGCGTACTGTCGCGGACGGTTATTCCTTCGGAATTGAGTTCGCTGACCAGGGCCAGCAGGATGGAATCGTCGTTATTATTGGCTATTTTTTTCAGGGTGTTGCGGAGGCGTTCGTCGAATGTGATGTTTGAGAAGAGGTATGTTTTGGGTATTTTACCGGCCATGATGACCTCGGCTACGGATTCGGCCTTGAAGATATCTATCATTTTCTGGAATTCGCCGATCTCGATCCAGTGGACCTGCGAAGCAAGCCGGTCTATTTCGTTCGACGCGATGCCTTTAAGCGCGATCGCCACGAGGAATAACCCCTGCGCCCTGGCCTCTTCGGCGAAAATCAGCGGAAACCTTCCGGCGCCGGCTATTAATCCAAAACGTTGTTGCACGATTGCCTCCTGGTTAAACTTTGATTACCATTAGATCGGTATTATAATTTGACGGCTGTCTGGCTTTAATTAATATTTAATAATTTCGTTAATTTTCAGTGTATCCGTTTCATTATTTTATATCATTAGAGCCTTAAAGTCAATTTTTTTTATATTTTTTTGGCCTTTCCCTCGTTCAGTTTGAGCAGGAAATCTTCGTAAGATATGTTCAGCTCGACCTCTTCGCCGTCGATCTGAATGCACACCTGATTGGCTTTTATGTCGATGAGTTTGAGAACGCCGTTCTGCTCGTCGATGACGATCTTGGAATTGACCGCCGGCAAGGCTATTTTGCAGCACGGTTCGGCGTCGCCTTCGTAGCGCAGGCAGCACAGCGGCCGGCTGCAAAGCCCGAGGGCCTTGTTGGACATGCCCTGAAGGCCGGCGAATGGAGTTTTAGGTGAATCGACGTTTATGACGGGTTTTGCTTTGCAGCACCAGTAAGTGCAGCAGACGCGGCGTCCGCAGACGCCCAGGCCGCCGAATAATTCGGTTTCGTCGCGCGGGCCTATCTGGCGAAGTTCGATGCGCGTGCGGAAAATGGCCGCGAGCTCGCGCACCAGTTTTCTGAAATCGACCTTCGAATCGGCCTTGAAATAAAAGGTGATGCGGCTGCCGTCGAAAATGTATTTGACGGCGAGAAGTTTCATGGGCAGTTCGAGTTTTTTTATTTTGGAAAGGCAGATGCCGAAAGCCTCTTTTTCGCGCTGTGCGTTACGCTCCTGCTGGGAGATATCGGCGTCGTTGACGCGCCTGAGAATGCGCAGCTGCGGGTCGGTGACCTTGAATTCCTGGGGGAATTCGATCATCGCGACCTCGGCGATGTCTTTGCCTTTGGATATTTTTACGATAACTTTTTCGCGCGGTTTGAGTTCGAGGCCTTCGTCGTAGAGGAAATAAAATTCGCCCATCGGTTTAAAGCGTATGGCTATGGGTTTTCCGACCGGCGTGGGCGGCGGCGGAACGGGTTCGGCATTCTGCTGCTGCTGGCGGGCGCGGCCTTGCGGAAAGTTCTGATTTCGGTTCTGGTTCGAATTCTGGAACGGGGCCGGCCCCCGGCCGCGGTTCTGCGTCTGCTCCTGCGAATGCTGCTGCGTCTGCGCAAGTCCCTGCCCGGTGGTTTGCGGCTGGTCCTGTTCGGCGGGATGTTCTTCGATCGGCTGCTGCTGAGTGATGGCGGGCTCCGGTTCGGATCCTGGTTCGGCGTTCTGAGTCTGAACGATATTTTGTTCAGGTTCCTGCTCTTCGACCTGTTCCGGGAGCTGATCCAGGTCCTGTTCCTGCTCCTGGCGCGGGACCGGCGCTTTGTCTTTTCCGGTATCCTGCTGCTGAGCCGGATTGCGGTCAAGGCCGGTTTCCGGGTTATTTCCGGGGTTCTGTTCGCCCTGCGCGGAAGGCGAGCCGCCGTTTAAAATATTATCGTTGTTCTCGATCATTTACGGGTCACAATCCTTAGTTTTATTTTTCTATAACTGACATTAAATAGCGTTCGAGGTATAATTCCACGTTTATATTCGCGGCTACATCGCGGTAATGGCCGCCCATCATGGTTTCAATAATTTTTTCGAGCGATTCGCGCGAAAACGAAACGGCTATTTTTCCGCGCAGCCTTTCGAGCGCCGCCTGAGCGCTGCCGCCTGAAGTTTCAGCCGCAGGCAGGGCTTTTTTGACATAAAGTTTTTCGAGCGCGGCCAGAGTCAAAGAAACTATCTTTAAAAACTCGTCCCGCTTGTTCCTGGCTGTTTCGCGCTTGGCTTTTTCCGTGAGTTCTTTGATCAGCGGGGCGGGTATGGTGTTTTTAAATCCGGCGATATAATCGGTCACGAAACTTTCTATAAATTGAAAAAAAAGATCTATCCGGTGTGAAAGTTCGTGGCAGACGGCCTGATAATCGCGCCTCGAGCCTTTTTTTGAAAGGTATAGCAGCGAATAAACGATCATAAACCTCAAATATTGTTTCGCGAGGCACGCATGTTCAATTTTATCAAATAGTTCCTCTAATTGCAAGATATTTTCGGAACAAAAATCTCCGAGGGATTCTTCGGAAAAGATGCGGGCGTCGTAAACCCTCTTTATGAGAGCGCCGGCGTCATGAGCGGTGAAATCGCCGCCCAGTTTGGCGAGGTAGGCCATAAGCGCATCCGAATCGCCCGCGGCGTTCGGCGCTGTGACAGCCGCCACCGCGGCTCCGATCGAGCCGGCCGCCTCGATCATGACGTCGAGGCATTCGTCGTCCATCCGGCCGTTTACCGAGCGCGCGTATGCCTTTACGGCCTCCGGCGCGGCCGCGTCGAAGCGCACCATCTGGCAGCGCGAGCGGATGGTCGGAAGCACCGAGTCGGGCGAAGAGGTTATCAGAATGAAAACGACGTTTGCGGTGGGTTCTTCGAGGGTTTTCAAAAAGCAGTTGGCCGATTCCGAATTGAAAAATCGCGCGTCGTTGATGATATAAACGCTTCTGACGCTGTCGGGGACCTTCAGCATGCATGGCGCTATTATGCGGTTTCTGATGTCGTCGATAGGGATCTCGCCGAATTTATAGTTGAGTGAGGTAAGGTATTCGAAGCGTCCCCTGAGGATCTTCAGGCAGTTTTCACATTTAAAGCAGGCGAGGCCGTCCGCGGGCGAAAGGCAGTTGAGCGAAAGCGTCATTAGCCTTGCGCAGCTCAATTTGCCGGTGTTTTTAGGCCCGTAGAACATAAAGGAATGCGAGGCGCTCTTCCGGCTCGCGGCGGCGCGAATCAGATCGAGCTTGTCTTCATGGCCGCAGATGCCTTTTTCAATGAAAGCGCCGGTCAGGAATTCGCCCATTATTTATCACCGGCCGGAGGAGTTTCTTCGCCCGGGCCGGATTTATCTTCCGGTTTCGGGGCGCCGGGTTCGATCTCTTTTTTAGGGGCGCCGTCTTCCATCAGTTTTTTAGCGGCCGCGCTGCGGTTGGCGTTTATGATGTGGCGCATCCTGATCATGCCTATTATGAAAAGAAGGCATATCAGCAGCAGAAGGAACATGGCCTTGATGTTGTTTATTTTAGACATTCCGATCGAGAAGAACGAGAGCGAAAGCGCGATTATGTAAAGAACGATGACCGCCTGCTTGTGCGAGAGGCCGAGTTCGAGGAACTGGTGATGCAGGTGCTCCTTGTCGGCTATGTGGGGCGGTATTTCGCGCGTTATGCGGCGAAGGATCGCGTATATCATGTCGAATATCGGTATGAGCAGGGCGAGGAACGGCACCAGGACGATCGCGAACGTGGCGCTTTTGAACGCGCCCATTACCGAGGTGACTCCGAGCGTGAAGCCGAGGAATGTCGCGCCGCCGTCTCCCATGAACACTTTCGCGGGATGGAAGTTATATTTAAGAAAGCCGACGCAGGCGCCCGCGGTCGAAGCGAGCATCACGCAGGAATTTATGGAGAGCTTGTCGAGGTAATTGATTATTATAAGCGTGAGAGATGCGATAACGGTTATGCCGGCGGCCAGCCCGTCGAGGCCGTCGATGAAGTTGATCATATTAGTTATCGCCACGACCCAGAAGATGGTCGCCGGGATTTTAAAAACGCCCAGATCGAAGCGGGTTCCGGGATTGATGCCGGAGATCATTTCGATCTTGAGGCCGAAGGTGACCAGTATCGTCGCGGCGAGTATCTGCACGAAGAATTTAAAGCGCGGGGTCAGGTCGTATTTATCGTCGAAGACGCCCAGTATGACGATTATAAGCGAAGAAAGCAGAAAGCCGACCACGGACATATCGAACGAGATCGATGTTTCGATCGGGAATCCCAGCTGCGAGGGCGCGAGTATGCCTATTAAAAAGGCGAAATAGATCGCGACGCCGCCGAGCCTTCCGCGCGGCTCGGAGTGGATCTTGCGCGGCGAAGGGCGGTCG
>MGFH01000120.1 GCA_001791795.1 Candidatus Wallbacteria bacterium GWC2_49_35 | reverse complement strand
AAGCGCTATCAGCAGGCCGAAGTACATGACCGATTTGATGCTGGCCAGGCCCAGAACGGAAAACCCGAGGCATAATATCAGCGAGGTCACGATGACGGCAGGGCCTTCGTCGGCGAGGCACTCTTTGATGGCTTCGATCGGCTTCATGCCGCGGCCGAGATAAATGTAATAATGGAAAAGTTCGTGTATGGTGTCGTCGACGGCTATTCCGAGCGTTATCGACGCGATCGTCACCGTCGCTATGTCGAGGCGGATATCGAAGATGCCCATGAAGCCGAGCGTCATTATAACGGGTATGACGTTCGGGCCGAGGCCCCACAGAAGCGCCGAGAAACGCATGAATAAAAGGCCTATGACGATGAATATATATACGAGCGCGGTTCCGAAACTTACCGCCTGGCTCCAGGTGATATATTCTAAAAGTCTAATATATAGCGGCACGTATCCGCCGAACTGTATCTCGGTATTGGAGTTCTCAAAATTTTTATCGAGGATCGCGCCGACCCTGTCTTCGATTTTCTTCATGCTGGCGGCGCTCACCATAGGGATTCTTATTGTAAGGCGTGCCTCGGTGTATTTTTTATCGACCATGTACACAAGGTCGTTGTCGGGATCGCTTTCATAGATCATCATCAGCTGGCTTATCTGAAGCTTGTTGTCGGATACGCGGTAGGATTCCTCTTTTCCGTCGGTCCACACCTGATTGAGCCGCATTATGACATCCGTGATCGACGCGCATTTAGAAGCGTCGGGCAGGGTTTCAATGTCTTTTTGCGATTTAACGAGCCTGTTTAAAAAGTCGGGTTCGAGTATGCCGTCTTTACGTTTGGTTTTAAGCCGGACTTCGAGCGGAAGGTAATTTCCGTAGGTCTTTTCGATAAAGTCGCTGTCCATTCTGATGGGATTTGAAGGCAGCAGAAAGCCCATCGAGTAAGTGTCGACGTCGAGGAATGTGACGCCGTAGCAGCTTACCGCGATGACGGCTATGAAAAACAGAAAGACGGGTTTTCTGTAAGGTATCACGAAATCGAGAATGCTTTTACTGAGTTTTTCAAATGGCCTTTCGAGTTTGACGGTCGAGGTGGGTTTTATCAGGCCGAGCATATACGGGACGGTGGCCCATACGATAATGTATTCAGCCATGGCAGAATACGCCGCGAAGGCGCCGAAGGTTCTTAAAACCGCTATGGGCGCTAAAATAATAGAGGCGAATCCTATGCATTCGGTGAGCGAGGTGAAAAGGCTGGGCGACAGAATTTCTTCTATAACTATCACAAGGCCTTTTTCTTTGTCTTCGGCGATGTCTTTAAGGTGCAGGCAGTATCTGTTGAATATGTGATTGACGTCGGCTATGCATAATATCATTATCAGCGTTGGAAGAACTATCGTCACCATGTTGAAACTCTGGTGGAAGAAGCCGTAAACGTTGAGAAACGCGAGTCCCGACAGGATCATTACGACGAAAGTGATTGCTACGAGATGCCTCGACCTGAAAAGAAAATATAAGGTTATCAGGAGTATCACGTAAGAAAGCGAAGTGAATATGCCGCTGTCCTGGAGGCTGAGCCGGTTGAGCTCGTCGTACATAACGCCCATGCCGGCGATCTTGTAATTCAATTTGTGCTTATCGAGTTTTTCTTTTACGAACGCGATAAGTTCCGGCCGCTTAACGTCCATTTCCTTCGAGGCCTTCGGCTCAACTATGATGACCGCGTTCCTCGATTTTGAATCGGCCAGAAGTTTCGGCCAGAGCTTATTTTCGCCAAAGCGTTTTTTCACTTCGACTGCGTTGATGGCGGTTTCGTCGGTGGTTTCATAAAGGTCCTCGACGATGAGGTCCTGCTCGCCGCGCAGCCCGATGTAAGGCGCCGAGCCTATGCCCAGAACTCTTCTGATGTCTTTATTATCTTCTATTTCGAGCGATAGCGAACGCAGGCCGCTCAAAAATTTCGGTTCGAATATCTTATCGTCGCCGCCGGAATCTATCATGGCGATTATTACTTCGTCGTTGCCGTAAATGTCTTTGAATTCGTTATAAGCTTTAAGCGTCAGGTCGTTTTCGAGGAACCACAGCTCGATGCTGTTGTCGATTTTTATATTTTTGATGAAAACGGAAGTTACGAGCGCGACCGCTATGAATGAATAAAACAGGAACGCCCTGTACTTTATTAGAAATACCGCGAACTTATGAGCGAAATTTCTTTTCGCGCCGCCCTTTTCTTTTTTACCGCCGTTTTCTTCTCCGCTGTGGCCGTTCTTGTCAATCTTACTCATAAGACCCCTCTGTTTCAATATTCCGACATTTATTATTAAAACTAGAAAATAAGTTGAGAGTTGAGAACGGATAGTGGAGAATTTAAGGATTTTTGACGATTAAAAATAATCTGAGTAAATTCACTAAACGGCGTGTTTTATATCATTGAAAAAATATAAAAATGTTTTTTTACACGAAATAAGCACATCGATCACTTAGATGCTCGTTTAATAAATTAAAAAAATCCTTAACTCTCAGCTCTCCACTCTCCGTTCTCCACTGATACTATGCCCTATAAACTATGCCCTATTCACTATCCTGATCGTTCCCTTCGCGCCGTTCATTTCGACCTCGTCGCCGGTTTTGAGTTTTTTAGTGATGTTGTTGATGCCGACTATGGCGGGAAGGCCGAGCTCGCGCGCCACTATGGCCGAATGCGAAAGTATGCTTCCGCGCTCGATCAAAAGCCCCGAAGCCGAAGGATAAAGCGGTACCCAGCCCGGGTCGGTGCGGCCCGCGACCAGTATTTCGCCGTTCAGCGACATATCGTCGGAGGGCGTGAGAATTACTTTTACCTTTCCGCGTACGACGCCGGGGCAGCAGCTCAGGCCGCTCATCAGGTCCGGATCGGCGTTTTCGTCGATTACGGGCGCATCGGCGGAAATGTGCAGGTTGTTGCAGTAGACGGGGCCGAAGGTTTCTATTCTGTCGGGCAGATCCTCGCCTTTTTCGTATTCGGCGTATTCTTTTTTGCGCAGCTCGACCAGATCGCGCAGATTCTGTATGGTGGCGGTGCCTACGACGTATGAAAATATTTCGTCTTTGGTGAGATAAAAAACGTCGTCGGCGTGGTCTATTACTTTAAATTCTACAAGCCTGTGGCCGATCCCGACGAATATGCGGCGCGCGAGGCCGAACATCTTGGTGCGCGCGAAGCGCTGGTATTCGCGGAAGGCGACGGCCCGCTTGGTGTTACTGACGATGAAATTGAAAACCGCGAGCTTGCTTATGACGCCGAACATGCGCTTTCCGGATAATTTTTCGGAGACGAGTCTTTCGGCCTTTTCGCGCAGATCTTTTTCGTGGCTCGACGAGCCGTCGTTTTCAGGCAGGCTGCACGCGGTGTAGTTTTTGAGTATGCTGAAGACGAACTGGGGTTTATCCATCAGAGGCGGTACTTCGAGTTTCAGCTCGTTCATGGAGCGGTATCCGAACTCTTCGAGATATTCGGCGATCATATCGCACAATTTGTTTTGATTTCCGGTGTAAGCCGACCGGCCGGCGTAAACGAACATTTCGGTGAGTTTTTCTTCGTTGGATATTTTAAACAGGTTTGTCAGTTCCTCGTCGGTTTTAATGAAGCGCGCTATCTGCTGGAGCTTTTTAAGCGGCAGCGTGCTCTCGACGTCGCCCTGGCCCGCGACCAGTTCGTTTTGAAGAGATCCGCCTTCGTCGTTGAGCCCCCATTTTTCGATGAGCATGCGCAGTATCCCGTAGAATATCATGGCCATGAAATCGTTTACTATGGGCGCTTTCCAGTTTCTGAGAACGCCGTTTTCGAGTTCGAAATATACGTTGACCAGATCGTGCGACTGCGCGGCGTTAAAATTATATTTCTGGTATTTATCGAACATGTCCTGATAGATCTTCATGAAATTATTTACTTTGTCTTCGATGGTGAAAAACTGCCATGCCAGGTTCACTCCGGACCACATCAGCCGCGGCAGCTCGACGAAGTATTTATGGAAGAAACCGCCTTTGGAGGCGGTCGCAGGCGTGAAATCGATCTTCGATTTGACGCCCATCATCTGCTCCATGAACCGCCTGTTGTAGTTATAGCCGGGAAGGACCGATATAAGGCGGCACCAGTTCTTGATATTGTAATATACGCGCCCGTTGAGGAGCCCGAGCATATTGGCGAAGTAAAAATCGTTATTTATGATCTTTTCGCGCGGCACTTTCAGCACTTCGCAGAACTGAACGTAAACCATGTGATAGGCGTTGAGCGCGAACGAGAATGTCAGCGGCGAGGTTATGCCCGAATAACTTTCGACTATATTCGAATTATCCCATATAGTTTTATATTCGCTCTTCGACGGCGAGAGTTTGCCGAGCGTGGTGATCGGGCGGGTCTGCAGTATGTATATCTTGCGGGGATTATCGATATCGACGGTCCATTCGATGTCCTGCGGGACGCCTTTGTTGGCGGTCTCGATATTGCGGCATATCGCAGCTATCGCCAGGACCTGCTGGTTTGAAAGGCACTGCGCGTCGGCCTGCGGGGCTTCGATTGCTTCTTTTTTCGTGCCGCAGCCCTTTTCGGAGTCGAAGACGACCTTCTCTTTTTTAGAGGAGATCTCCATTCTGTCTATGGCGAGTATATCGGCTTTTCTGCATATGAACTGGTCGGCGTTGAGCTCGCCCGAAACGAGGCCTTCTCCGAGGCCGTAGGCCGCGCTTATGAGCATTTCGTCGCGCACCTCGGTTATGGGGTTGACCGTGAACGCGACGCCCGATACGGAGCCGTTTATCATCTTCTGAATGACGACGGCCACTTTGACATCGCGCTGGGAGATGTTTTTCATGGCGCGGTATGCGACGGCGCGGTCGGAATAACCCGAGGCCCAGCAGCCCGCTACCGCTTCGATTATTTCGGCGTCGGTCTTTCTGAAAAGAAAGCTGTCGAGCTGGCCGGCGTATGAGAAATCTTTGGAATCTTCGGTGGTGGCGCTCGATCTCACCGACAGGTAACAGTTTTCACCGACGTTTTTGCGCACTTCTTTTAAAATTTCGGATGCGAGGGTTTTATCGAGATTTTCAGCCCTGAACAGCGCGCGCAGTTTAGCGGCACTTTTAGCTATAGCGGCCGGAGTTTCGACGTTCAGGCCGGCGAGCGCCGCGTTGAATTCTTTTTCCATAGATTTGATGAATCCGTTGAAACAGGCCGTAGATAAAGCTATGAACGGCGGGACCGAGCAGCCGTATCCGGCGAGTTTGAAAAGGTTCATGGCCTTGCCGCCGACCGCGTTAACGTCGCCGGACCCGGCGGGATTTGCAAAGGTTACGATATTATTCAAAACCGGCCTCCATATATAGTTTTATTAATAAACAAAACAGAATTTTCAAAACTTCGTTTTTAACAAGTTATATTTTACCATAATTTCGATAAAATTAACACAAATTATATTTCAAAAAAAATACAAAATTATTTATGAGGTGTACCCGGATCGATTAATATCCGCAATCTTTGATTTCTTAAATTAAAAGTGATTATTATATCAATTTTATTGACAAGGTTAATCCTTTTTTAATATAATATGAGATAAAATATCATAAAATAAAGGATTTGATTCCTTATTTTACGCCTGAAACAAAAATATATTCTTTGAAAAACGGAGTATTTGAATTATGATCGATGAAATCCGTAAACAGTTGTTAAATATGATTTTAACAGCTGACAGGGCTAATGCTGATAAGCTTCTCGAGGATTTCGGCGAAAAGCACGGATACAATAACGCCGTCATCCAGATACTCGACCCCGTTCTCGAACAGATAGGTCTTTTCTGGGAGAGCAACCAGGGTGTGTCCCTCGCCCAGGCCTATGTGGCCGCTAAAATATCCGATGATTTCATGTCAAAAATAGCCGCCGGAAACGATCCCGCTGCTGAAACGGCCGGGAAAAAAGGCGTCGTCGTGCTCGGCAATATAGAAGACGACTTCCACCTGCTCGGAAGAAAGATGGTCGCCATTTTTCTCAGATCGGCCGGCTGGGATGTTCGCGACCTCGGAAACGACGTTTTGGCTGAAGAATTCGTCAATAAGGCCGTCGAAACGGGCGCCCGATTCATAGGCGTTTCGGCCATGATGTATTCCACCGCCATAAATATAAAAAAAGTCAGAGAAGAATTAGACCGCCGCGGCCTTTCCGGTAAAATTAAACTTGTGGCCGGGGGCGCTGTTTTTCGTCTGCGGCCCGAACTTTTAAGCGAAGTGGGCGGCGACGCCACCGCGGCCAACGCCATCATAGCCTCAGGCGTTTTCGACGGCCTTCTTAAAGAAATGAACGAAACGGAGGCCCCCCATGAATAGCCTCGAAAGAGTGATGTCCGCCGTGTCCGGAAAACCTTCAGACCGCCGCGCCGTGCTTCTGACTCTTTCCCTTTATGGCGCGAAACTTACGGGCTGCCCTTTATACGAATTTTATAACGACGCCTCTAAATACGCCGACGGCCAGCTTGCCGTCAAAGAGATTTTCGGCACGGACGTTTTGCTGACCCCGTTTGTATTAACCTCTATAGCGGAGGCTTTCGGCAGCGAAGTTAAATATTTCAGCCAGAGTCCGCCGAATATGGTAAAACCAGCCGCCCTTTCTTTCGCCGATTTTATGAAAATAGATATGTCCGCCGTGGCGGAGCATCCGAGAATAGGCTACCTTCACGAAGCGGCTGAAAAAATCGCCGCCGCCCGCGGAAAAGACACCGCCGTGGCGGCAGTTTTTTTAAGCCCCGTCGACCTTGCGCCCCTGGCGATGGGAATAGAAGCCTGGCTCGAAACCATTTTATTCGACGAGGCCGGCGCGAAGAAAATAATCGAAGCCATGAACGAATTTTTTATTAAAACCGTCAACGGATTTTTCGAGCGCGGCGCTCATCTGGCGGCCCTGCCGGCCGCGTTCTGTAACCCCATGATAGTTACTAAAAGAATAGTGAACGAAATAGCCCTTCCATCTATGAAAGAAGCCTTCGCTCAGCTTAAAGGGCCCGTCGTTATCCACCATGTTGGCGCTCCCATGCTTGAGTTCATTGATTCTCTGAACGAACTTCCGAACGTGATAGGCTTCGTGGTCGACCAGACCGACGGGCTGGGTAAATCTCGCGATAAAATAGGCGCGTCGAAAGTTTTATTGGGAAATATAGACGGGCCTACGCTGAATAAAAGAACGCCCGAACAAATTCGCGCCAGGTGCATGAGCATTTTGAACGGCTGCAGGGCCGACCCGCATTTTATTCTGGCGTCGTCCGGCGCTGATATCGCCTTCAGCACTCCGGCGGAAAATATAAGAGCCATAGTCGAAGCCGCCGAAGAGTTCGGAGAAGGTATATGAAATGAAAGTTGACGAAGCGAATATAACGGCCATAGCATGCTCTATTTTTCGCGCTGAGATCGAGGTTCTCCGGTGCGAGAATAAGATCACGATTCCCGTGATATATTTGGATTCCATGCTGCACATGTTTCCGGACCGCCTGCACGAGCGGCTCGATAACGTGATAAAAAAAGAATTGGAAAGCGGAAAAAAATTAATTTTAATATACGGCGAGTGCAGCCCCTACATGGATAAATAT
>MGFH01000119.1 GCA_001791795.1 Candidatus Wallbacteria bacterium GWC2_49_35 | reverse complement strand
GCGTCGTCGAATACGGTGTTTCCGAATTTTTTGAGTTCGGCTTTGACCGAAGATACGGTTACGCCTGCTGCAGCGTCGGGAATTACGACGCCTATCGTCAACGTGATCTGCGCGGTGCCGGCTTTTACGGCGTCGATCGCGAACACATGCTGGTTGAGGAACATATCGGTGAATATCGGCTGGCCTTCGGCGAACTCCATATTCACTTCTTCTTTAAGCTGGGCTATGAAGTTTTTAACGTCGGGAATGAAAGGCTGTGTGTAGTCGTTCATTACGAGTTCGTTAAAATACTGCAGCGCGAGGTTTTTGTATTTAACTTCTTTAGCGGACGGCATTACGAATCTTTCCATATAGAGAATAGCGAGCATGAATTTCGCATGAGCCCTGAAATTTTTGAGGGCTTCGGCGAATTTAGGATCGCTGTAAGTGCCGATGTATTTGACGTCGGTGGTAAGCTGGACCGCCACGGTTTCGAATATGAATTTAGCCTGGTTGAAGGCCGTTTCAATTTCGGTGGTCGAATAATTGTTTCTGTAGAAAAGGCGGAGTTTTTCCATTATGGAAACAGCCTTGCCGAATTCCGGACCCGGTTTCGCCATGCTGGCGTCTATGGGACCGAGCGTCGATACGTTCGAGGTAACGTCGTTGATCATATCGGCGGCCGCGTTGAGAAATTCGGATTTAGGGAATTTAAGTTTGAAAAGTTTGAGCCTTTCTAAAACTTTAACTTTGACCGTATCGTCGGGCATGGCCATGAGTTTGAACTTGTAGAACAGGCAGTAGCCGCTGTAGTAGAGGGCGGCTTCTTTCATTTTAGCCGTGATCTTCGTGTCGGTCGATTTGTAGGATTCGTCGAATTTAGCGAACGCCCTGTCGAACTCGGTGGTAGCCACGGTTGACTGGCCGTCGAAATAGAGGCTTTCGGCGCGTTCGAGTATTTTTTCGGCGGCTTTGTATATTGAATCGTCATCGACTACGACGCCGGCCGCTTCGTTCTCGAAATTTTCCATCGTTTTGATCATCTGGGTGATGGCGAACTGCAGATGCGCGTATTCGGGGTCATAGATGCTGCTCTGGATATTGAGGAATACTTCTTTCGCTTTAGAGAGCAGTTCATTGTTTTCAATGTTAAGAACCTTGTAGCCGCGATAGTGAGCCATGAAAGCCAGACCGAGGTGATAATGCGCGTCGCCTTTCATTACGCCCGTGACGGCTGTGTTTGCGAGTATAGCATTGAAGGCCGCTTCGGCGTCGGTCAGATATTTGAATGCCGTATCGGCCGCGGGAGCGTCGAGCGTACCGGAGGTTTTGCCTTCGTATATGAATTTTTTGCGTTCGGTTTCGGTGGCGGCGTTGCGCGCCTTGTCGATATACTGGTTGGCTTTGAACATCAGCTTGCTGGCGCTCTGAAAAGCCTTTTTAAGCGTATCGGTTTCCTGCGTGAGATCGACGAACTGTCCGCCGAAGCCGGTCTGGCCGTCAGCGAATTTTTTGCCTATTTCAAAGAAGCTCGTCGTAGGTTTCATATCTCTTATGAGTTTTCGGAGCGTTACGTTCGGATCGTCGAGGATCTGATCGGCGGAGCCTTCGAGCTGCTCTTCCGACTGCAGTTTCGATTTGATCTGCATAACGTCTGTTTCGGTGCCGTTTTTAAGTTTATCTAAAACCGCGGCGAAAGCGAAGAGCGCTTCGTTGATCTTTCCGAACTGCGCTTCTACGTTCATACGGCTTTCGAAACCATTTGAAGATTTAGCGATATCTTTAACTGAATCTTTAAGGTTTTTATAAGCGAATTCGAGGTCGTTGAGCTGCAGATAAGCGCGGCCGAGGCCGAAGTTCTTAACGCGGGGCTCTTCGATATCTTCGAATATGTCGACGGCTTCCGTCGGGCGGCCGCCGTTGATAAGAGCGTCGCCTTTTTCTTCGAGTATTTTATCCTTCGGCAGAGATTCGCCGGTAGGAAGGTCGATCTGCGACTTGCCGTCGTTTTCCATTTCGGATATTAAGACGTCGGCTTTTTTCTTGGCTTCGTCGAGTTTCGCGGAATCTTCTTTTGCGAGTTCGGATGCGTTTTTGAGGATAGCGGCCATGCCGGCCTCGTCTAAGCCTTTGGTTTTGTCGGTTTCATCATAGGTAAGGTCTTTGACGGCGTTATAGCCTTCTTCGTATTCGGCTTTGGCCTGGGCGTCGAGAACGCCGTCCATGGCCTGATATGCGGCCATCATGTTAGGCGCGCCTGAAGCGGTGGTCGAAGACAAATTATTTTTGAATATGTCGCCGAGGTCACAGCAGACCAGGCCGTAAGAAATTTTGGCTTCTTTATAGACCTGTTTGTTGGTGGTGTCTTTAAGCGGATCGGCCGCTTCGGCGGTCAACAGGCTTTTAATTTTTGTTTTGCTTTCTCTAACATAGGATTCGTTCTGACGGCGGCCGCTCGTGGCGACGAGGGTAAGCGCGTCTTTGAGCTTTTCGAGAACCGAAAGCTGTTCTTCGAGCTTGCCGATGACCGCGTCGAGGCCGTCTTTTATTTTAGCGATTTCCTGCGGATTGTTGGAGCCGAGTATCGCGTCTTTGTATGCCTGTTCGAGTTTCGCGGGGTTCGAGAAATCGACGTTGCTCAGCGAAGCGCTGCGTTTGGTTTCGAGGTCGGCAACCATGGGAGCCAGTTTCTTCATGAAGGTCTGGTCCTGCTTCTTGGTCTGCTCTTCCTGCTTGTAGGTCGCCGCTTCCTTGGAGGGATCGGCGTAGATAAGGCTCATCGCGGTGGCGATGGGCGTTACGTCGCGCTGCTGGACCGTTTCGTTTTCTTTCACTTTTCCAACGAAGGTCGAAAGCATTTTATTGGTGGTCGTTTTGCTCTTGGCGATGACTTTGTATGATTTTGTGAAGTCTTTGGTTTTGAACGAATACGAATCGCCGTCTTTAACGGTTTTGGGATTCGTTTCGCCGGCTTCGAGAGATATCGAAGGGATCGCGTTTCCGTCGTAGTCGACGAGAGTGACGTCGAATTCTTCGCCCGTAGCCTGGTAGCTGATGCCGAGTTCGGCCATGCCGGCCGCGGAATTGAGCGTGCCGCCGATGGTGGCGGGAGCGGCGTTCGGGTTGACCGCGGTCGCGCCGACTACGATGCTTGTTCCGTCATAATTGATCGACGTGTCGCTGGTTAAATTGAAGAAATAAGATTCGCCGGCCTTGAATGTCGGATCCGTAGCGTCTAAAAGGGTCACGGTACCGTCGGTCGAGCGCACTACCTGAATGAAACTTCCAGCCATGGGGCTCCATTTATATATGCCCTTTATCATGGAATAGGTTTCCATTATCGTTTTGAAAGTGAGCGAGGCGGGAACTTTCGAAAAACCGACAAGGTTAAAGCCGGTTTTAAGGGTGATGTTTCCGATCGATGAAATAACGCTGCCTGGTATGGTAACTGATATTTCTGAACCGGAGCTGTTTTTAACGATATAACCTTTGCCTGCGGCGAGGCTGGTGAGCGTGCCGTCTTTTACGCTCAAAAAGCTGCCAGCCGCGGCGCTGAATAAATATACGTCTTCTATCGATGAGTTTAAAGCTTTGAACTGCGTGGGAGTGAGCGATAACGAGGTCGTGAAGCTCACGAAATTGAACCCCGATTTTAAAGTAAGCGATTGCGAGGTCTGGGCGAAAGCCGCCGTAGAAAATAACATGATAATTATCGCGATCGCGATCAATATTTTCTTGTTCATCTAATTCTCCTTTTATTTTGAAAATTTTTGGATTTTTAATTAACTGGCAATATTATTTACAGTTGAAAACTCTCAACTTATTTTATCTCGAGCCCTTTTCCGCCGTTGTCGTATTTATCCTGCGCAGATGCGTAGATCATAAAATGTTTGCTGTTATCGACTTTCACGGTGGCCGTATGTTTCAGACCGTCTTCGCTGATCACTTTGTGGAAATCTGACCAGAGGGGAACGTTGTTGAACGAGAAACTCGAAGTGACGATGTGGGCGTTTTTGACGGGAGCAGATGTCTGGTAGTTGATCACAAGATTGTCGCCCTGTTTTTCCATTTTGATCGTGTCGGCGATTACCGTGTTAGAGCCTGAAAGCGGAACCTGTTCGTTGACGACGGCATTCGTGCTTCCGCCGCCGCCGCAGCCCGCCATCATGGCGAACACGAAAACAAGCGATAAAAGACACGCAAGTTTTTTGAGAACTGACCTTTGATTGAACATTTTACCCTCCTGAAATTTTAAAAATTTGATTATATAATGTGGTTGTTGCCGGAAATAAAAAAATACCAATATGGAAGATGAATTCCACATCAGTATTTTTGGTTATATTAATTCGGGTTAATATTCATTTTTATAAACATTTCATTCATGTTAACATCCATGTTATAAAAAAATGGTTTAAAGAACTTAAAGCACAATTGCAACTTAACGATTTTCATCTCATTTAAAATCACAAATTCATTTTATCACTCCATCTTTAAAAAGTCAATCTTTTTAACCAAGTTT
The DNA here is from genome assembly GCA_001791795.1 of Candidatus Wallbacteria bacterium GWC2_49_35. Lineage (GTDB taxonomy): Bacteria > Muiribacteriota > UBA9980 > UBA9980 > UBA9980 > UBA9980. Next base: position 489 of record MGFH01000119.1, on the reverse strand, counting down.
TTTTTTATTTTCACTTTAACTATTTCGACGCGGTCTTTTTGGATACATACGGAGGCTCGGAAGGTTCCGGTTCGGGTTCCGGTTCGAGTTCGGGTTCCGGCTGAGGTTCCACGGCGCCGGAGTCGGACTGCGAAAGCGCCCATCCGCCGTTGGCGAGTTTTACGAACGACTGCTCGAGCGGAATGAAGAAATCGTACAGCTTGCCGCCGGAAACGCCGGGCTGTAAAAGCATACGGCCGTCCGGAAGGAATACGCCGTTCGGAACGTCGCGGTTGTAAACGCCTTCGATGCGCACGCACGAATATATGGTCACCTTGCCGTCGGACGAGTAATTGATATAGCGGTCGCATTCCTCCGCCCACGCTTTAAATCCGTTGATCGAAGAAACGAACTCCAGAAGGGCCGCGCGGGCGTCGGCGCCGTATTTGAACGCGGCGGGATCGTGCATGGATTCGATCGCGGATATCCTCTGCTCGGCGGTGCGGGTAT
>MGFH01000118.1:3538-8689 GCA_001791795.1 Candidatus Wallbacteria bacterium GWC2_49_35 | reverse complement strand
CGCCGCACAGTCGGAAGAACTCAGAACGCGCCTCGAATCTCTCAGCGGGCTTAAACTCGAGATCCAGAACCGGGTCAAGCCCGAGATCATTGGAGGAATACTCGTCAGGATCGGCGACGACGTCATCGACTGGCGCGTATCGAGAATGCTGCACACGCTCAACGAGCAAATGCGCCGCGACGAACTGATCGGCCTGATGGACTCGGGCCCCGAAACCGCCCGCGTCATCGACGTCGAAAAAGAATAATTCTTTTTTATTTTATTGTGATGTAAATTATTATTTGATACAAGCGAATGGGGGATGTTTTTAATGGCAATCAGACCAGACGAAGTGGTTAAAATACTTACTCAGGAAATCAATAAGTTCGACACGGCGCTGCATCTCGACCAGGTCGGCACCGTAGTTACGGTCGGCGACTCGATCGCCCGCATCCACGGCCTCGAAAACGCCATGGCCGGCGAACTTATCGAATTCCCCAACGACGTTTTCGGCATAGCGCTGAACCTTGAAGAAAATTCGGTCGGCTGCATACTTCTCGGCGACGACAAGCTGATCAAAGAGGGCGACACGGCCCGCTGCACCGGAAGGATCACCTCCGCGCCCGTAGGCATGGAACTCGTCGGCCGCGTCATAGACGCGCTCGGAAGGCCGCTCGACGGAAAGGGCCCCATCACCGCCAAAGAATTCCTTCCCATCGAATCGAAGGCGCCCGGCGTCGTCGACAGGCAGCCGGTTAAAGAGCCCCTGCAGACGGGCATCAAGGCCATCGACGCGATGATACCCATCGGCCGCGGCCAGCGCGAACTTATAATTGGCGACCGTTCCACCGGAAAGACCGCTATCGCCATCGACACCATCATCAACCAGCGCGGAAAAGACGTATACTGCATTTACGTCGCCATAGGCCAGAAGCGCTCGACCGTCGCGCAGGTCATCAGGACTTTAGAACAGAATAAAGCCATGGATTATACGACCGTCGTTTCGGCCACGGCGTCCGATCCCGCCTCGCAGCAGTTCATAGCCCCTTATACGGGATGCGCCGTAGGCGAATATTTCAGAAACAGCGGAAGGCACGCCCTGGTCATATACGACGATCTTTCTAAGCACGCCGCGGCTTACCGCCAGGTTTCACTGCTGCTCAGAAGACCGCCCGGCCGCGAAGCGTATCCCGGCGACATATTCTATCTGCACTCAAGATTGCTTGAAAGAGCTTGCAAATTCAGCGATAAGAAGGGCGGCGGCTCGCTCACCGCGCTTCCGATCATCGAAACCCAGGCCGGCGACGTTTCGGCGTACGTTCCGACCAACGTCATATCCATCACCGACGGCCAGATATACCTCGAATCGGATCTGTTCTATTCGGGCATCCGTCCCGCCATCAACGTCGGCATATCCGTGTCGCGCGTCGGCGGCAACGCCCAGATCAAGGCGATGAAACAGATCGCCGGCCGCCTGCGCATAGACATGGCGCAGTTCCGCGAGCTCCAAGCGTTCGCCCAGTTCGCATCCGACCTCGACAAGGCCACCAGGGCCCAGCTGAACCGTGGGCAGAAACTTACCGAAATATTGAAGCAGCCGCAATACCGCCCTATGGAAGTCGCGCATCAGATAGCAATAATAGCGGTAGGCACATGGGGACTGCTCGACGATCTGGCTACGGCCGACGTCAGCGCCTTTGAAGACGGCTACATCAAATATATCGACGACAAATACCCGCAGATCGCCGTCGAGATCAAAAAAACAAAAACGCTCGACAACAGCACTACCGAGCTGCTGAAAAAGAGCTGCGCCGAGTTTATAGCCGTTTTCAACAAAGAAAAATACAGCAGGTAACCACAGCCGCCGGCGGAGAAATAAAAGATGAAACAGGCAAAGGAAATAAAAAGAAAGATAAAATCGATCATATCGATTCAGCATATCACGCGCGCCATGAAAATGGTTTCCGCGGCTAAGTTCAAGAGGGCGCAGGTACGTCTTACCGGCATCAGCGCTTATTTCAAGCGCATCAAAGAAATGATAGCCGAAATGGCGGCGTACCTATCCGAGCACAAGCACCCGTTCGTGATGAGCGAGGCCGAAAAGGCCGAAGCTCCAAGGGTTAAATGCCTTGTCGTAGTGACCGGCGATAAAGGGCTCTGCGGATCTTTTAACATCAACATCTGCAAGGAAGCCGAATATATAGCAAAAAGCGCTAAAATAGAAGGTTATGAAACTCTTATCATCACGGTAGGCACCAAAGGCTACGACTATCTGAAAAAACGCGGCTATAAAGTCATATTCAACGTGCCGCTCAACAAGCCCGACCCGAAATTCGACGATATCGAAGCCGTAGTCGATGAAGTCCTCCGCGTTTACGACAGCGGCACGTCTAAAGATATACACGTATTATATACTCATTATGTCTCGACTATAACTTATAAGATCGCCATCGAAAAAATACTGCCTCTTGATTTCAACCGGAAAGAATTCGCATCGGCCGGCGCGGCCGCTTCGTCCGTCGCAAACGATTTTAAATTCGAGCCGAACGCGAGCGACATACTTAACTATCTGCTTCCGCGATATATCAAGATGCTGCTTTTCGATGCCATCGTAGAATCGTCATGTTCCGAGCAGGGTACCCGAATGATCACGATGGGTTCCGCTACCGACAAGGCGAGCGAGATAATAGGCGAGCTCACGCTCATATTGAACAGGGCGCGTCAGGAATCGATCACGGCGGAGATCCTCGATATAGTCGGCGGCGTCAACGCTCTGAAAAAATAACTGAAAAGTCCCGTCGTTATTAATTAAAAAAACATCCGATAAAAAAAAACGGTCTTCGGGCCGTTTTTTTTATTACGGGTCTTGCATTTTTTTGTCGTTTGGAGTTATATTTAATCTGAAAATTTAATTAACTTTTGTAAACTGATGACGATATTTTAAATGAAATTTACGCTCATTTTTTGAAAGGAATGATTTTAAAACTTTAAAAGATACAATTAAATAGCAGTTTTCAATATATTTATACCATTAGTCATAATATTTAGCCGCAGTATCTATCAAAAAATTTTTATAATACAGACACACTTTTGTTCGTAACACAGCCGCAGCATCATCCGCAGAAACACTCGTAGTTTTAGTCGTAGTATCGGAGGTAGGATTTGAACACACTAAAGAAGCTATTCGCTTATCTTTTAATAGTTTTGTTTATATCGATTTTCTTTCAATCGATAGTAATTCTTTTTATAAAATATTCTAAAGAGGAACCGGGCGTCGCCCTGACGCAGAAATTCCAGAATACGTTTTTAAATACAGGCGATAAAGATAAAAAAGACGTATCGAGCGGCGCGGGACACCTGCTCAAGACGCTTTCGAACGTGGTTTCCACGCTGTCCGAACAGCGCGACGGATCAGATCCCGATAAAATGGTCGTCTCTGTTCAGCGCTCTTCGCAGATCGAAGAATACAGGCCCCGGACCGAATTGAAATCGCCATTCTTCGAAGAAAAAATCGAACTTAAACCGGTAAAGATCTCATCGCAGCAGGCATCTTCGGCCCCGGCCACAGGCGCTTCCGGCGAGGCGGTCGACATACCTTACGGCAAAAAAATAATATTTCACACTCTGTCGCGCGGCGAAAAACTTTCGGAGCTTGCGAGGCTGTATTCGGTGCCTGTCGAAACTATTAAGAAAATGAACGGCTTTTCGGATAATTACAGATTATTCGCCGGCCAGAAAATAATGATAGTGCAAACTTCCGAGGACACCGCCCGGAACGCGGCGGAAGAAAAAAGGACTCAGACCCAGGCGCAGGCGGCAGCTAAAAAATTCGGCGGCGCAAGGGCGGCGGACGAAGAAAACGAAATCGACGGCATCTTAAGATCGTCGAAGAGCGCAAAATCCGTAACCGCAAAAATAAACGCGGTAACCCGTCAGGAGGCTAAGACGGCGTCTAAAAAAACGGGCTCTAAAATTGAAAAACCTTCATCTAAAAACATAGATCCGCTTTCAGATATCATTAAAAGCGCGAAAAACAAACGCCGGGTTTTTAAGTGGCCCGTCAGAGGGGTGGTGACGTCTAAATTCGGTATGCGCATACATCCTGTGTACGGTAAATCGGCAATGCATACGGGCGTAGACATAGGCGCGAGAAAAGGGCGCCCGATAAAACCGGCGATGGGCGGAACGGTAGTTTTCGCCGGCTGGCTGGGCGGCTACGGAAAAATGGTGGAGATAAAGCACCCTAAAGGTTACGTCACCAGATACGCGCATATGTCGGTCATAAAAGTCAAAAAAGGCCAGAGCGTGAATTCTTCCACGGCGATCGGCGCCGTAGGCGACACCGGAACTTCGACCGGCTCACACCTTCACTTCGAAGTCAGAAAATATGGCCGCCCGCTCAATCCGCTGGCGTTCATAAGAAACTGAAAGCGGTGATAAATTATGAATATTGAATATAGCTGAATGGACGAGGTTTCCCCCGCCCATTCTTTCTTTTTGTGCTGATTTTATAAATTCGCGCTCAATTGTCAGTCTCTGGTGATAAGCATGGAAATGCCTTCGCCGCCGCCGATGCAAAGCGACGCCACGCCGATTTTTTTATCTTCCTGGATGAGCGCGCTGATAAGGGTGGCAAGTATTCTCGAGCCGCTGGCGCCGACCGGATGGCCTAAAGCGACGGCGCCGCCGTAAACGTTAACTTTTTCTTCGGGAAGGCCGAGGGTCTTATTGATGGCCGCCGACGACACCGAGAAAGCTTCGTTGATCTCGAAAATGTCCACGTCTTTAATGTCGACGCCTGCTTTTTTCAGAACGGACGGTATCGATTTGATGGGCGATACGAGCAGTTCGTCGATCAGCACGTCGTCGTATGAATAGGCCCTTATCGTCGCGAGCGGTTTCAGGCCGCGCTTTTCGGCTTCATCTCTGGACATCAGAACGACGCATGCGGCGCCGTCGGCGAGTTTAGAGGCGTTTATGGCGGTGACCGTGCCGTCTTTTTTAAAAGCCGGGCGTGCTTTTGCGGCGACGTCGTAAGTGGTCTCGGCGGGTATCTCGTCTTTGTCGACAACGACCGTTCCCTTGCGGGTGGCGAGTTCGACGGGCACTATTTCGCGTTTGAATTTTCCGGCGGCTAAGGCTTTTAAGGTTTTTTCGTAGGAAGCTACGGCG
>MGFH01000118.1:0-3530 GCA_001791795.1 Candidatus Wallbacteria bacterium GWC2_49_35 | reverse complement strand
TTCGGCGAAATTGCCCATAGCCTCGCCGGAGCGGAAGTCGAGAAGGCCGTCGGTGAGCATGCCGTCAAGGACGGTCGCCGGGCCCATCTTGTTTTCTTTTCTGAGATACATATAATGCGGGTTCTGCGACATGATTTCCATGCCTCCGGCGACCGCTATCTTCACGTCTGCGCATTTGATCGCGCGGGCGGCGGCGACGACCGAGTACATTCCCGAGCCGCAGACCTTATTGACGGTAACTGCCGCGCCGTGATCTTCGCTGGCGCCAGCTTTAAGTATCGCCTGGCGGGCGGGGTTCTGGCCCATGCCGGCCGGTACTACGCAGCCTGCTATTGTTTCGTCGACGTCGTCGGGGTTCACTTTTACTTCGTCGAGCGCCGCTTTGATTACGCGCCCTAAGAGTTCGGGCGCCTTCATGTCGGCGAACGCGCCCATGAATTTAGCGTTGGCGCTTCTTCTGGCCGCCACTATCACCGCGTCGTTTTTTTCGTTTTTGAATATCATTTGAATTCCCCTTTCGTTTGTTTATTTGCTTATTAGACTTGATTATTTTATTGCGTTGCGCACTTTATACTTTATACATAAAATTGAGTTATATATCAAAATTTTATCTCTTATCGCGTATGGCGAAGCAGGGCCAGCTTTTCAGAGCCGGCTGTCGCGCAGCTTTTTATAAATAAATTGAGATCGGGAATCGCTTTTTTTACTTAGCCTGCGAGGTGTTTATAAATTCATTTTTTAAAGCCATTTTATCTATCTTGCCGACGGCGTTCTTTGGCAGAGCGCCGTAGAATACGACTTTTTTCGGTATTTTATACGACGCCAGGTATTTTTTAAGATGATCGCGTATCTGGGTTTCCATCGAATCTTTCATGTCGTTCAGGTTCGAGAAATGCTCGCCGCGAAGCGTTATGGCGGCCAGGCCGACCTCCCCCCATTTTTCGTCAGGAACGCCTATCACGGCGCATTCAAGCACTTCGGGCAGCATCGTCAGGCGGTCCTCGATCTCCTTCGGATACACGTTCTCGCCGCCGGAGATGAACATCTCCTTCTTGCGTCCGACGATATAATAATATCCGTCGGCGTCGCGCATCGCGTAGTCGCCCGTTCTGAAAAAACCGTCATAGTAGGCTTTTTTGAAGTCGTCTTCGCGGCCGTAATATCCCATGCAGACGTGTTCGCCCGCGAGCACGAGCTCGCCGACCTTGCCTTCTGAAGCGACTTCCGAGCCGTCGTCGGCTATGAGTTTGGCGACGCTGGCTTTCATGGGAAATCCGACCGATCCGATCTTACGGACCGAATCTTCGCACGGCAGCGTGAAGCAGTTGGGGCCGACCTCGGTGAGGCCGAAGCCCTGGCGGAATATGACGCCTTTTTTACTGAAGGTTTCGATGATGTATGGCGGGCACGGCGCTCCGCCGCTGATAAAAAACTTTATTGACGCCAGGCTCACGCTCGAAAAAGCCATTGACTCCATCATGCTGATAAACATGGTCGGAACGCCGAAGTAAAGTGTAACTTTATGGTGCTCGATATCGGTCAGGATGGCTTCCGCGTCGAATTTCTCGTGTATTATTATCTCGCCGCCCGCCATGAGCAGCGGAAGCGCCAGCACGTTCCAGCCGCCGGTATGAAATAGCGGCGCCGAAAGTATGTAGCGTTCGCCTTCGGCGAGGCCCCAGTCGACGAGCGTATTGATGGCGTTCTGCTTGGTCTGCAGGTCGGATATCATCGCACCTTTCGGAAAGCCCGTCGTTCCGGATGTATAAAGAATTAACGCGGGGTTGATATTGTGATAGCGCCCGAAATCGTAGAAGTGCCTTTCGAGTTCTTCGACCTTCGAATTGAATATTTCGGCCCTGACGTTAGAACCGGCGGCTTCGAGCGTGGACAGCTCGTCGATATCGAATACCTTGACCGTGTCTTTCAGAAATTCGGCGTTTTCGCGGTATTTTTTTCCGAAAAGCATTACCTGCGGTTTTGAATCGTTTATCATGTAAAGCAGTTCGGGATTTTTAAGGCGCCAGTTGAGCGGGACGAGTACCGCGCGAAGAAGCGAGGCGGCTATTATCGTCGCGAAGTGGTTGAGCGAATTCATTTCGAGCGTCGCGATCCTGTCACCGGGCCTGACGCCGAGTTCGAAAAGGTTGACCGCCTGGACGCGCGCCAGGTGAAGCAGCTGGCCGTAATTATATTCTTTTTTGTCGCAGTCGACTATTACCATCCGTTGGGGATGCTTCTGGGCCCAGTAGTTCACCCATTCATACACCTCGAGCGGGAATTCGTTTTTCAGAAAATCATAGTCAATTTTAAAATCGAAATTGTAGGCCTGCCTCACTTATTTACCCCTCCAAACATCGTAATGTCAAAAATCAATTTTTATTTATTTGTTATCTATCTCCGGCCGAGGTATATCATTGTTATAATATATTCTACTTTACGAATAATCTTTTTTTAAAATATTTATTTTTTTTACTCGTTTTTATGTTATTTCGCGAGAAAGTCGTTGAAGACCTTATAAGTTTCTGTCCTTACCGGGTGCGCCGCAATGAGCGTGACGTGGCCGGCGTCCATTACGTGGTGTTCGACCTTTTTATCTTTGGCGGCCTTCGATTCGAGGATCGCTTCAGCGGCGGTCTCGGTGAAAACGTGGTCCTGTTTCGCGGCGACCGAAAGCGTCGGCGTCGTGATGTCGAAAACTCTTACCACCTTGTCGTCGACGAGTATGCCTTCGGTGTAGAAGGCGTTGCGCAGGTAGAAAACCTTTATCAGGTCTCGAAAGCCCTGCAGCGTGAAGGGGACGTTATCGCTCGACCAGATGTCGAGTGCCTGCCATACTTTTTTGAAGTCGGGAATTTCGAAGCGTTCCATAAGGTTTTTATATTTGGCGAGCGTGCCGCGCACCATTAGAAGCGGGAATGAGCTGTGGAAGAACTCGGGCGGTACGACGGCGCCGACCGCGGCGGTCAGTTTGTCGATGTCAAAACCTTCGCTGGTAGTCCATTTGGCAAGCAGTCCCGAATTTTCGAAGTTGAGCGGCGTGGTGAGCAGCAGGAGTTTTTCGAGGTCTTTTTTGAATTCGGGATGCGCCGCGTACATGGCGCAGAAAGTGCCGCCCAGGCACTGGCCCATGAGGTTGATCTTATCCGCGCCGGTAATCTTTTTAACCTGTCTGACGGCCCGTTTTAAAAATTTTGAAACGTAGTAGGAAAGCCCTATATGCCCGTATGACGGATCGGGTGTTCCCCAGTCGATTATGAATACGTCGTTTCCGCCGGCTACAAGGCTTTCCATAAGCGAGTGGCCGGGCAGCAGGTCCATTATATAGTTGCGGTTGATAAGCGACGGCACTACAAGCAGCGGGGGCCTTTTCGCCCTGTTTTTCGATTCGAAACGGTACATCGTCCACATCGCCTGCGAGTAAACGGGGGTTTTGAGAGTGGGCTGCATTCCGAGTTTCTGCCTGTCCTTGTCGGTGTATGACTTATATACCGACTTGGAGACCATTTCAACGTATTCAGGGTCGAGTT
>MGFH01000117.1 GCA_001791795.1 Candidatus Wallbacteria bacterium GWC2_49_35 | reverse complement strand
GGTAGGAATCGAACCCACCAGGGACATCACTGCCCCCTACTGGTTTTGAAGACCAGCCGCGCCACCAGACGCATCCTTTCCAGTAAATCAAACATTCATATTTCGTTATATACGATCTCGAGCACGAGGTCGGGGTGTATCTTTATGCTTTTTACCAGCGTGAGGGCCAGTTTGCGCTTATTGATATGATTCGCCGAGCAGAAAATTTTATTGTACTGGTCCAGAAGCGACTGCGAGACCTGCTTCCGGCTTAAATTCCCGGCCGCTCCAAGCGCCGCGTTGGTGGCCTCGGTTATCCTGCCGATGAAAATATCGTCGTTGAGAAGTTTATCGGTTATCGTTTCTATGAAAGCGTGTTCTATATCTTTCGCGCTTATCCTGTTGAGCGAGAAATCGGCACAGCCGCAGAGCATATAGCCTTCAGGCGAGAACCACAGTTCTTTTTCGCATTTGGAGCAGCGAACTATCTTATTGAGGAACCAGTCACTCATTGGTTATGACCTCTATATTCACGGCTTTTTTCACGTTCTCGCTTTCGAGGGCCTCGACGTCGACGACGCCGAAACGCACCTTCGCGCCTGTTTTAAGCGACTTGATCCCGGGATTACTTTCCAGCGCTTCGCCCGGCTTGAATATCGCCTGAAAATGACCGTTGTCTTCTTCGATGATGCCTATATTCTTACTCTTGTCGAGCCACTTGATCCGGCCGCCGAATTTGTTGTCGCCCTGATCTTCTATGAGCGCCGCGTGCGACGCTCTCGCCGGTTTTACGTTGAACGCCTGCGGGCCGTTGTCGGTGTCGAAAATTTCGCAGCTGACGGCGTCGCCGACCGCGAGCGATTTAACGCCGCTCGTTGTTATCGCCGTATAATGGACGAGCACGGCTTCCTGGTTTTCGAGTATGATCTCTCCGACGCCGCGGTCCTCGTCGAACCACTTTACCCTGCCGTTCTTTATCTTCGAGACCGCCGAGGGCAGCACGTCTATTCTGACGGCGATCCGGCCGGTCGGAGCGGTGTCGATGGAAAACTCGACCTCGTCGCCCTCGTAAAGGCTCTGGTAGCCGTCTTTGTTTATGGCAAGATAGTGCACGAATACCTCGGAGCCGCCGTCGTGAAGTTTTATGTAGCCGATGCCGTTCTCGTCGTTGAACCACTTGACCGTTCCGCGATGGCGGTCGGTCTGCTTCGAAAAATAAATTATTTCCTCTACGGTGGGGCCGTTCTGGCTTTTGAGCTCGATGATCTTGTCGTGCAGCGATTTAAGTTCGGGCTGGGCCGGGTTCAGCGCCAGCGACTTGCTGAAAAACTCCAGCGCCCTTGTCATTATATTGAGTTTATGATAGGACAGGCCCGCGTAAAGAAAGGCCTCATGGTCTTTATCGTTGAGTTTTATGGCTTTTTCGGCCTCTATGATAGACTCGCGGTAAAGGGCGAGATTGAAATATTCCTCGGTGAGCATCCTGTAGGTTTCATAATTCCCCTCGTCGAGCCTCAGCGCTTTAAAAAGCGTTAAAACGCTTTCTTCGTGCTGATTCTGAAAAGCGTGGATCTTCGCCAGATCGATGTATGTGTCGATGTCCGGCTTCACTTTCAGCTTTTCCTTGCACTTGTATATGCCGGTCGAAAATATCGACATGGCCTCCACCTGCTTGTTTTCCTCGATGTAAAGACGGCCCAGATAATAATACTGCCTGGTGTCCTCCGGCGTCAGCTCGATGGATTTTTTGTACATTTCGATGGCCTTCGGCCTGTCGCCTATCATCATGTAGCACAAAGCCAGCGCCGAGACTGTTTTCGGATTGTGCCTGTCGATTGCGTAGGCTTCTTTAAGGTCTTTAAGCGCGCTTTCGGCTTTTTTCGCGAATATTTTGTCCAGAGCCTTTTCCAGAAGCTCTTCGGCGTGTTCGTTCGTTTTGATCTTCGCCATAATTAATTTAAACCTTTTCCTAAATTAAAATAATAATATTCCCGGCATTTGCGTTTCAGGGAATAATCTATAAAATCGTATCATAATCTTGTTTAATTGTCAATACAATATTGACTTTGATTTCTATATTATGATATAATGGCCGCATGAAACTGATCAGGATTTTTCAGAAACTGGCTTTCGTCCTGCTGCTCGCGGCTTTAGCGGCGGCGGTCTCTCCGCGCGCCGCATCCTGCGCCGAAGGGCATTACGAAGTATCGCTCAACTCGCTGGTCTTCGTCGACACCGAGATACAGAAAGTCCTGGAAATTTTTTCGAAAATGACCAAATATAATCTCTTCCTCGACGAAAGCGTGCCGCGCAAAAAAATAACCTTTTTCGCCCAGAATATGCCCGTAAGGCTCGCGCTTGAAATGTTTATCAAAACCAACGGGCTTATGCTGAAAAAAATGAACGCCAACACCTTTCTTATATACCCGAAGACGAAGGCCGCCGAATACGAGTCGGAGGTCGCCTCACACGTCTTTATTTTAGAGAACGACGACCCTAAAAAAGTCATAAATATCTTAAAGACCATCGGAAAGAATACTAAAGTATCGCTTAATGACCGCATCAACGGCATCGTTATGATCGACACTCCCGAGAACATCGAAACCGCCAAAAAAATCGTCGCCAGAATGGATTATAGAAAACCGCAGGTAACCGTCGATCTCAAGCTGGTGGAAGTTCAGCGCGATAAACTTCGCGACCTCGGCGTACAGTTCAAGGACACGCCGCACATGATAGTCGACATGAGATCTCTCGCCCGGCTCAAAGATCAGGTGGTCATAGACACGCTCATAAAAGAGAACGCTGCCGAAGTGCTCGCGCAGCCGCAGCTAAAGGTTTCCGACCAGCAAAAAGCCGAGATCCAGGTCGGCGACAAAATTCCCATCGAGATCACATCCGCGTCGAAAACCGCCGCCGGCGACAGCGTCCAGCTCAACAAAACCGTCCAGTGGGAAAGCGTCGGCATAAAACTGCAGGTCCAGGTCGAAAAGATACATAACGAAAACGAGGTCACCCTCAAAATATATAACGAGGTCAGCTCGGTCGTCGAATACACCAAGGAAGGCTATCCGCACATCAGGACGCGCAACGCCGTCACCGTAGTGCGGCTGAATTCGAACGAAACCGCGGTGATAGGCGGCCTGATCAACTCCGAGGAAAGGACCACCGTATTTAAAATCCCGATTCTTTCGAAACTTCCCGGCCTCGGGAAAATTTTTCGCAACGTAAAAACGGATAAGATAACCACCGAAATAGTAATGTTCATAACTCCTGTTATATCCTCGGGCGCTCCCGGCGAAAGCGAAGAAACTTCCCCGAGCCACGCCGAGCTTCTCGAAAAAGCCGAAAGCCGTTCGGCCGAAGTAAGTTCACTCAATTTAGGCGTCATCGACAGAAATACCGATTACTTTTCGGAGTCTCTGCCTAAAATGCCGCCCGCCACGGCGGAAACTGAAATGAACGCTCCCGCGCTCATGGCCGTCCACACGCCCGAGACGCTTGAAACCCTTATCGGCGAGCTCAAAAATACCGTCCAGGAAATCAAATCGGCGGAAACGGCACCCGTAAAGCCCGCCGCGCCGGAAACTTCGATAATCTATCACGCGCCGCTTAAAACAACCGAAACCACCGAGACCGCGATTCAAACACGCGATCCGCTCCCTATAACCGAAGACCGCTCAACGCAGGCGGTATCTATCGTCCCCGCGGACACAGTCGAAATCAACTTCACCGCGCCGGCGACTGCCGCCGTAATGCTCCAGGCCTCGCCGGCCCCTGAACGCTTTTTTTCTTCATCGACTTCCGAAACCGAAACCTCCGGCCGCTCTGATTATAACGAAAGGCTTAAACAGATATTGAACAGGATCAGGTCCTCAAGAAGTTACGATCCGCTTCAGACGGCCCCCGTAGCACTTGAAAAGCGAAATTAATCTTCTTTATGTCTTGTTTTAATAAAGAAATATTCTTATTCTAATTCCATATTTTTTTCTTTATATTCATCTATTGCCAAAGCAAAAAAACTTGTCTCTTCGCCATTGTATAAATTTTAAGCATTTTCGGCAAAATGCTTATAAAATGCTCTAACAACTGGACCAATATAATTTAAATCATCAAAAATAGTGCCTTAAAAGGCGTTTTTTGACTTGGCACGCTATTTGCATTAACACTTTGAGAGGAAAAAAAGAGGTGATTTAAATGAATAACTTAAAATGTGAAAAATGTGGTTCCGAATCGGTATTAAACCATTTAAACTATTGTGAATGTATTGAATGCGGCGAAACATTTTTAAGCGATTCGGGTTTCTGGGCAAATTTTTATAAATTTTAACTAAATCTTAAAAATCCCGAAAAAAACGAGTCAAACGATATTAACATGAATAAATCGGCAACAAGGGTTCCTGTCTATAGTAATGAGGTGATCTAAATGAACAATATGAAATGCGAAAAATGCGGTTCCGAATCGGTAGTATCGCACTTTGCCTATAACGAATGCTGCGAATGCGGCGAAACTTTTTTAAACGGTCTCGAAGAATGGTTTTTCAATATAAATTACTAGCGCGGCCGTAAAAAATAACGGATACGCTTGAAATTCAGCCGAAAATGTGATACAATGTATTTATAAGGCTGGCAAGTATTATCAAGAAGGTGATTTTATGAGTGGAGTAAGTTCGGTAAACGCCCAGTTGTACGTGGCGCTAGAAATGCTTAAAAAATCAGGTCAGATCCAGGAACAGACCGCCGAAAAACTTCTTGAGCAGGCAAACAATCAGCTGAAATTCAGCATTACCGAAAAATTAAGCAATTCCGGCGACAATCACATCGATATAAGGGCGTAAACGCCCCTATACATTCTCATAAACAGGTCCGCCTCACGGTTTTCAGCCGCGGGGCGGACTTTATTATTGACGCCTTCGTTTTTATATAAATATAAATTTGTCTTGATTTATGTATCTAATTCTGGTATATATTATACAGGGTGGTGATAAAGTTGAATTTATTAAAAAAATTAACCGTTTTTACTTTGATTTTAATTGTTTTCAATTCATTTTCTCTGCAATATACTCTTGCCGCCGAGCGCAAAAAAGAAACATCGAAAGATCCTTCCGCCGCAAACGATTTCAAGATCGGCTACGCCGACATGGCCGCTCTTCTGGCTTTTCATCCTTTAATGCAGTACTATTCATACGACGCAAATATATTCATAAGGCCCCTCAAAGGCGGCATATCCAAAGAAGAATTTCTGAAGCAGATACGCGAGCGCCAGGAAAAATATAAAATTTTAAAAGAAAACACCGAACTGGAAGTCAATAAACTCCAGCGCGAGATCGACGCGCTCGAAGCCGAAATTAACAAGCTGAGGGTAAAGGTAAGCCGCGAGCAAGGCCTCGCGAACCAGAAATACTCCGAAGACTATACGAAACTCTCCGACGAGAACACCCGTAAAACACGCACGGCGGAATATCACAGCCACCTGTCGAAGCTCGACCGCGACTACTACGACGAAAAGAAAAAACTCGACGAGCAGAAAGACAAAAAATACGCCGCCATGAACGAAGTTATCATGAAGATAAGCGAAGTCGATTATTTGAACGACGTTGACAGCAGGAACTTTTTCAACTCGATACTCGACGACATCGACGCGGCGCTGAAGGAAACGGCCGAAGAAAAGAAAATACCGGTCATCCTGAATTCAAATTATATTTCCATGTTCACACCCACTGAAATGATAGTGCAGAACAACTTTGAAAACCCCGTATCGACGATACAGACCAATATTCCTCCCATGGCCAATTACAGTTATCTGATAGACAACACCGACGGGCCTTCCGATCAGATGGCGACCAACGAAATAAACGCGAAAAAAGATTACGTGAAAAGCGAATGCCTTAAACTCATAAACAAGCGCATCGAAATAGCCAGGCTTTTCGCCCGCTATCAGGTTTTGAACAAAATGGTCGTGTACGGCGGCGCTGACCTGACGGCCGATACGCTCGAAAAAATATTAAAAAAGCACGGCGTGGCCGAATTTAAGATACCGCTCATCGTAGAAACGTTGAAAGGCCTTCTCAACTCAAGACAGAACGTCAACGAACCGGTCATAACGTCTCCGCATCAATAAATAAATTTTACTTTCAGACTAAATCCGCCGGGAGCGATATTTTAATGAAGTCACAAAGTCAGGCCAGTTCGGTAAAACCTTTCAGAATATTAGCCGTCGACGACGAAACCTATATCCTGGACTTTCTTAAAGAAGCCCTTGAATTCTGGGGCTATGAGGTCGTCACCGCGGCCGATTCACGCTCGGCGTTCGATATCATCAAAAGCGGCTATATTTCTCTTCTGATAACCGACATAAAAATGGAAGAGAGCGATTCCGGAATCAAACTGATCGAAAACGCAAAAGCGCTCTTTCCCGATCTGATGATAATAGTCATCACAGGAAGTTTCGCGGACGAAAAGGCCATGAGGCTCTACGCCGAACAAGAAGTTTCCTTCCTGCAGAAGCCTCTGCGGGCAAACGAACTGAAGGCCCTTGTCAGTAAAACAGTTCAGCAGCACTTGCGGGAAATAGAATTAAAAATCGATATCCAGGCCGCGAAAAAGATCATCGAGAACACTTTCCCCAAAAAAAATCCGGACAGCTCCAGGATCGACCTTTTCAGCATTTACAGGCCTGTTTACGACATAGGCGGCGATTTTTACGATTTCATACAATTGAGCGACGGACGGCATCTTATCTACCTTTGCGATGTCGAGGGCCACGGCATCCATGCGGCCATTTTCGCCAACACCATAAGGATATTTTTAAGGGCGTTCGCCGAAACCTCCACCGCCCCTGGCGAGATGGTCGCCAGGCTGAACCGGGCCATCAGCGCCGAAACCCGATCTAACTCGATGGCGACGGCGTTCTTCGCGTTCTACGATCCGGCCGACAACTCGCTATGCTACGTCAACGCCGGGCATGAACATCCGGTCCTGTTCCGCGCGGCGGAAGGCTCGTTCGAGCGGCTCGAAACAACCGGCACGATCATAGGCATCTTCGAGGACGCCTCATACGAAACGAAAAGGACGCTGCTGAACGAGGGCGACATATTATTTCTCTACACGGACGGAGTTTGCGACAACTATAATATCAAATATCAGCACTTTACAATCGACATGGCCAGCGCGATAATACTAGATAACAAAAACGAAAACTCCCAGTTTATCGGCCGCAGGATAATAAGCCGGATCCAACAGCAGCTGGGCGGAAATCCCCAGCATGACGACCTGGCTTTTATACTGCTAAAAATCAACTCCGGGGCGCAGGTCGCCGAAAATAACCACCACCGCGCGGCGCGCGCGTCATCGACTTAAAGCGAGGTTTTATGGAAATCAACACCATCAACGGAGAAAATTACGTCGTTTTTCAGATCATAGGCAACTTCGACCAGCACGGGGCGATGTACCTCAGGAACGTATTGATAAACGAATATCTGATAGGTGAAACGGTCCCCGCGGAAATGCCCCACGTGATATTCGACTTCACCCAGATCGACTCGATATCGTCGTCCGGCATCGGCCTTCTCGCTTCGCTGCAAAGAACATTCAATAAATCGAATAAACTTCTGTCGCTCGCTAAAATACCGCATTCCCTTCAGCAGATATTGAAAGTGGCGAACCTTATAGGTGTGTTTACCATCTATAAAAACATCGAGGAAGCGGTAGCCGATAAACGCCCTGAAAACTGATCACGGCGAAGGAGAATTTTATGACGGCCAGCAGGATCACCGGCAACATACTAGTTATTGACGACGACGAATCGATACTGAGGCTTCTGACTAAATTTTTAAAATCCGAAGGGCATGGCGTGGCGGCCGAGATCAACGGCAGCGACGCCATCGAAACCTTCAAGAAGGAAAAATTCGACCTGGTGATAACCGATATGTACATGCCCGACCTGGACGGGCTGGACATAATCAGGAACATAAAGGACATCAATCAGAACATCCCGATAATAGTGCTGACCGCCGCCGGTTCCATAACCAACGTGGTACACTCGCTCAAACTCGGCGCCTTCAACTATATGACCAAGCCCGTCAATATCAACGAAGTGCGCGAGATCATCCAGAAAGCCTTTTTGACAAGCGCGGCGTCGCTGCAGCACAAAAATTTTTACACATTTCTCAGCTCAGCCGTCAGCGTCTTCAAGATAAAATCCGCCGTCGAGCATCTGGAGGGCATTTCTTATTATCTCAACAGCATGCTCGCATTTTACGGGTTCACTTCCGGCTGGCAGATACAACTCGCGCTCACGGAGGCTTTCACTAACGCGGTATGTCACGGCAACCATTCGTCGCCAGACAGGGACGTCACCTGCGAAATTACTTTCACCAGGGACGAGGTTGCGATCTCTATAGAAGACGAAGGCGGCGGCTTCAAGGTGCCCGACCTTAAAAATTATAAACTGAACGACGATAAATACGCCGGCTCGGGCAGAGGCATTTTTTTGATAAACTCCTACATGGACTCCGTCGAGTTCAACGCCAGGGGAAACCGGATAACCATGATAAAAAAAAGAAATTAACGGAGCGGTGAAGCATGTCATTAAAAACCCGGCACAAAGAAGACGTCCTGATATTCGATTTTGACGGAGAAGACCTGCACAACTTCAAGGACGAGCTGAGGCTGATAATCGAAGAGGCGGCGAAAAAAACCAATAAGATCATTATCAACTTGAAAGGCCTTGAAAATATAAACTCACATTTGATCGGCATCATTTCTTCGTCCAAGAGGATGCTTTCATCGCTGAACGGCGATCTCGTCGTCATCACCGCGACCGAAAGAATACTCAACGTTTTCAAGGTCGTCCACCTGGATAAGATAATTAAAATAACGGCCAGCGAAAAAGACGCGATAGACTACCTGAAAAAAAAGTGAACGAGACCGGCGAAGGGCAAAGGCGGTGTATTCTTAAATGGACCCATATTACGCTCCCATAACTACGGGCGAATTCCAGCTTTTCGCCAAGTTAATTTACAAACTCGCCGGGATACATCTGCGCGATTCGAAGATATCGCTTGTTTCCAACAGGCTCCGCAGGCGCCTGCGAGCGCTGAACCTCGGTTCATACCGGGAATATTACGATTATATTTCGCAAGGCGACGCCAGGGCCCAGGATGAAATAATGAATTTCATCGACGCGATAACCACCAATGAAACGTATTTTTTCAGGCATGAAACGGATTTTGATTTTTTGAGGGAGGTCGTAATTCCAGAGGTGGAAAGCCGCCAGTCTTCGCCGAACAAATACATAAAAATATGGTCCGCGGCGTCTTCGACGGGCGAGGAACCCTACTCGATCGCGATGACGGTCGCTGAAGCTCTCGACGGCGAGCCCGGCTGGAACATCCAGATTCTGGCTTCAGACATCAACGTAACGGTTTTAAACACGGCACAAAAGGCGGTTTACGGACCATACGCCGTGTCGCGGCTGAACAATTACGCTATCAATAAATATTTTGAGCGCCAGCATCCCGCCGCGCCGGGCGGCGAAGAAAAATACCTGGTCAAGCCGCACTATAAAAAAATGGTTAAATTCAAGCGGCACAATCTCAAAGAAGCCATGCGGCTGGTGAGATTCGACTGCATTTTCTGCCGCAACGTCCTTATATATTTCGACAACGAGTCCAAGACCCACGTTATAGAAAACCTTTACAACGCGCTCAACGACGGCGGATATCTTATACTCGGGCACGCGGAAAGCCTGATGAGGATCAAATCGAAATTCAAATACGTAAGGCCTTCGGTATATAAACGATAAAAGGAAGCTGAATTATGGAAGAAACCATCCAGGTAAAAATGTCCAACTTGAACAGGCTTCTCGATCAGACCGGCGAGGTCATAATCACCGGCACCAGGCTCGCCATTCTTGAAAAAGAAGTGGAAGAGGCTTATATCAAGCAATATCCGATCAGCAAACTTATCCTCAATATAGTGAAGCAGATCACCATCGCCTCCCGCCAGACGGCCAATAACCTCCATAAAACGGTCATGGACGTCCGCCAGGTCGAATTCAAGGAAACTCTGGTGACGCTCCAGCGGCTGATACGCGATCTTTCCAGGACTCAGGAAAAAAAGATAAAATTGAAGGCCAGCGGCGGGAATACCCTGGTCGATAAAGCCATTATCGAAGAACTGAACGGCGCGCTGATACATCTTATCAGAAACGCCGTAGACCACGGCGTGGAGACCCCCGAAGAGCGTGAAGCGAAAAATAAGCCGGATGAAGGCAATATTTCCATCAGCGTCTATAAAAAAGACCGATTTATCTATATCGACGTCGAAGACGACGGCGCCGGCATCGACTGTGAAAAGGTCTGCGCCAAAGCGCTTGAAAAAGGCCTTGCCACGCAGGAAAAAATAGATAAAATGGGGTCCGCCGAAAAATACGATTTCATATTCCTGCCTGGCTTTTCGACCCGCGAGAAAGTCTCGGAGGTCTCCGGGCGCGGCGTCGGCATGGATGTCGTCAAAACCAGCGTCGAAAGGCTAAAAGGGACCGTCAAGGTCGAGTCTAAAATAAACGAGGGAACGCGTTTTTTATTCAAGATCCCCATCATTTCAGCCGTAAATATAACCGACGCGCTGATGATCGACGTCAACGGCATCATTTACGCCATACCCATCTCGATGGTAGTGGCCACTCTGTCGATCAATGCCGGCGATATAAAAACGGTGTCGGGCCAGACCGCCATAATGTTCCGCGGGAACCCTCTGCTGTTATACGATCTCACGGCCGTATTAAACCTGCACTTCGACGGCTCGGAAGCGGCCGACACTAAAAATATAGTAGTTATAGGCGAGCGCGACGAAATGATCGGCATCCGGGTCAATAAGTTCCTGCCTCCGCAGAAGGTCGTCATAAAGCTGCTCGACGACTGTTTCGGCAAGGTTCGCGGCATTTCGGGCACCACTCTTTTGAGCGGCGACAACGTCGGGCTTATAATCGACGGTCCGGAATTGATCAATATAGCCATGGGACGCGAATCCGCAACCGCGGCCTCCGTAGTCTCCGGGGCGGAAGACGCCGCCGGCGAACGATGCGCGTCAGAGGCGGTCGCCGCCGCCGCCGAAAGGCACGCGCTAAAAAAGAAAACTGAAAAACAGGCGAAAAAGTTCAAGATCGAGATCGATTCGGACATAGACCCTAAAACCAAAGTCGAGATTGCGCTCAACTACGAAGGAAAACTGCTCGACGCCTTTACCGGCGGCCGCCCCGTATACGAGGTCGACCTGATGCTCGAAACCGATATCATTCGCGCGCAGAAAACCCGTTTCGACATTTATAAAAGCGTTAAATCCTGCGGCGAACTTCTGTGCGTCATACCCATAACCGCTTCGATCCCCGACAACATAAAGGATTTTTCGCCGGAGAATTTCGATATGCGCATAAAATTCTTTATTCTGTCGAACTTCACGCCCGGCGAGATCGCCTCCAAACTTTCCGTCACCGAATCTAATATCAGAACGGTCGGGATCGTAATGAAGGAAGAAACTCCCGAAGAAATCGAAAAGATCTTCGAAGAGGTCGAACTGCTCGAAGATTACGAATCTTTCGCCATAGACTCTCAAAAGAACATATCCGCCATGGCCCAGAGTATAATCAGGCTGGAGGAGAACGCGGCCGACTCCGAAGCCATAAAAGAAATATTCAGGGCCGTACACACCTTAAAAAGCGCTACCGCGATGCTCGGCATGAAAAACATGTCCGAGGTCGCTCACGACATCGAAACCATACTTGACAGGGTCAGAAGCGGCCTCGAAACCATAACCGAAGAAAAGGTCGAGCTGCTTTTCAACGTGCTCAAATTCTTCGAGGAATGCATGAAATCCATAAACATAGGAATAAAGCCTTCGCTTTCCAACGCCGACATCAAAGATCAGATAGTCAAATTCAAAGACGAAGGCCCGGCAAAAAAACTGGTGCGCGTTATCGATGTTAAAACCGAGAAATTCTTTATCACCTCTTATGAAAATCTGGTCATTAACGATAAAAAAGCGGCGGGCATGAAACTATATTCGATGCTCGTGGAATTCGTTCCCGACCTTCCCATGAAAATGGTCAACGCGTTCATGCTTTTTCAAGACCTCAAGGCGCACGGCGAGATCATAAAAACGATACCCACGATGGAAGAGATCGATCAGGGAAATTTTGAACTGTATTTCAAAATATTATTTATAACCAAAAATGAACCGGACGCCCTGGAGGCTTCATTTAAAACCGAAGAGATCAAAAATTACGAGATATCCCCTTACGAAGAAAGGTAGAAACCACGAATGCCCTTAAACGACGACCTTAGAGAAAGCCTCGAACTGTTTTTAGCCGAATCCGGCGATTACCTTGAGCTTTTGAATTCCGAGCTGCTCAAACTGGAAAAAACTAAAAACAGGGAAAGCGAAACCGAAAGCATCAATAATATGTTCCGGGCCGCCCACAGCATTAAAGGCATGTCGGGCATGATGGGTTATTCCAAGATAAACCGCCTGACGCATAAAATGGAAAACCTGATGGACGCTATCAGGCAGGGCAAACAGAAGTTCACCGACGACGCCGTCGAGGTCCTTTTCCGCTGCTTCGACCTGCTGACCGCGCTCATAGGGGCAGTGGCTTCGGGCGAGCCGGACGACGAATCGGTAAGCATAGAAAATGTAATAAAAGACATTGAATGCATCATGGAATCGAAAACGCCCGCTTCTAAAAAAGCCGCTCAGGCGGCGCCGGCGCCCCCGGCAGCGAACAACGCGGCGGCTTCCGGCGGCGGAATGCCTCAGGCCAACGTGACGCTTTCAATATCTTCCGGTATCCGCGAAACACTTGGAGAATTCGACGATCTGAACTTATTCATCGCCGAACATTCTTCCGACAACGTCTTTGAGATATCTTTTCTTATCGGCCGCGACTGCTTTCAACATAATACATCGCCGCAGGACCTTTTAGACCTGTTGAAAGAGTCCGGCGACATAGTATTCCTGGCGCCTTACCTTAAAAACCTTCCGGAAATTTCCCGCATCGATCTTCAAAACGACGATATTAAAATCAACCTGGTTTATCAGACAAAGGAAAGCAGTGAAGAAATAACGAAAAAAGCAGGCGCAGGCCTCATGTCAGTGCGCGATCTCAGAATGCCCCTGCCGCAGGCCGCCGAAAACAAGGCTGCGGCCTTTTCGACCATTGACAGAGCAGCCTATATAGATGTTTTCATCCAGGAAACCTACGACGAGATCGAGCAGATGAACGAAGCCCTCCTCCTGCTCGAAAAAGACCCGCAGAATTCCGAGTACATCAGCACCGTACTCAGGGTCATGCACAGCGTTAAAAGTTCCTCGGCGGCCCTCGGGTTCAATAATATTTCGGCGCTCGCCCATGTCGCTGAAAGCCTCCTGGTTTTAATAAAAAACAGGCAGAGTATGGTCGATTCCGAACTTATCTCGGTATTGCTCAGCGTCGCCGACAAAGTGAAAACCGTTCTGGCGGCGGCGAAACAGAACGGCCCTGAGATCGATTTCAACGATGAGATCGACCGGCTTAAAGGCATAAACGCGGCTTACGAAAGCGCCGGACCGGACGGGCGGACTGCGGCCGCCGCCCTCGAAACACGCGAAGCCTCTACCATGCCTGAATTAAGGCTTAACGAATATGAGAACGCGGTCGTCGCCGAAGCCGCCGAAACAGGCAAAAAGATCCTGCGCATCGATGTTTCGATCGAAAGCGATTCCCCGATGAAAGCCATGCGCTATCTTCTGGTTTTAAGCAATTTCAAGGAAAACGGCGATGTAATAAAAGTTTTCCCTGAAACGGAGGACGAGTTTGAAAAGCTCAACGCCGAAAATTTCGCTTTCCTGTTTATCACCTCCGAAACCGACAACTCTAAAATAATCAAATTCGGCGACATAGATCTTATACGCGAAGTAAAAGCGGAGGAATATACGGTTAATGGCCGCTCCGACGCAAAGAACGAAAAAGCGGATTCCGTTTCAGCCTCCGGCGCTCCCAAAACAAAAGCGGCCTTTGAAAAAGCACCTTCGGGGGCTCTGGTTCCGGCCGATTCCGACGGCATTGGCTCTACAGCCAACCAGACGCTCCGCGTCGATCTTGGCAAGCTCGATAATCTCATTAACCTGATAGGCGAGCTGGTTATAATAAAGGCGAATTTCCTGCAGATCTCAAATCAGCTCAACAAGATATTCCAGAACAAGAAGTTCATATTTTACATGGAAGACATAATCTATAATATCGAACGGAAAAAAGACGAGCTGATAAGCGAAACTGCCGATTTCGCCAAGTCGATGCAGACGATAAGTTCCGTTCCGCGCCATGACGCGGAGGGAAAAAGGGAAAAGGGCCGCGCGAAAATTGAAAAGCGCTCCGCTTCACCCGATCACTCCGAAATTATCAACAGGCTTTTAATGAATAACGATAAAAACTCGATGTTTCTGGAAAACTCTCTCCCGACGCTCAAACTCGTTTTGAACGAACTCAAATCGCTTTTCAGAAATGAAAGTTATATTCTCGACTTCAACGCGGCCTCCTATAAGCTCGGAAAAATAATAAACAACCTCCAGACCGGCATTATGGACACACGAATGGTCCCCGTGGGCCAGCTTTTCAAGCGCTTTCAGCGCGTGGTGCGCGACCTGGCGAAGGCCCAGGGAAAAAGGGTCAATCTTGAAATAAGGGGCGAGGAAACCGAACTCGATAAAAAAGTCATAGACGAACTTGGAAATCCCCTCACCCACATAATCAGGAATTCGGTCGATCACGCGCTTGAAACGCCCGAAGAACGGCTGAAAGCCGGGAAAAGCGACACCGGCACCATTATTTTGAACGCCTATCACGAAGGTTCTAACATCTGCATCGACGTTCAGGACGACGGCCGCGGCATAAGCAGTGAAAAGATAATGAAAAAAGCCGTCGAAAAGGGGATCATAACCGAAACCGAGGCCGCGTCGCTTTCGAAACGCGAGATCGTGAATCTCATCTTCATGGCCGGATTTTCAACCGCCGAAAAGGTCACCGACATATCGGGACGCGGAGTCGGCATGGATATCGTAAAAAAAGCCATCGAAAATCTGAAGGGATCTATAAACATCAACACCGAAGAGGGCGCGGGAACGCTCATTACCATAAGACTTCCTCTCACGCTTGCCATATTGTCGGCGCTGCTGGTAAAAATCGATGACGCCATATTCGCCATACCTCTCGAATCGGTGCTCGAAATAACGAAAGTGCCATGCCGCCAGGTGCATACCGTAGAAGGCGAACTCACGGTCACTCTCAGAAATAAAATACTGTCGGTCACTCAGCTTTCCGAAGCCATCGGCATACCGCAAAAGGCTAAGATCGATCAGGCCCTGACCATAGTGGTAATATGTTCGTCCAACAAACAAATAGGCATCTGCGTCGACGAGCTCGTCGGAAAAGAAGAGATCGTCATAAAATCACTTTCAGAAGATTTCAAGTGCGTCGAGGGGATATCGGGCGCTTCCGTTTTAGGCGACGGCACGGTTTCTCTTATTCTCGACGTTCCGGCGGTCATAAAACGGATAATCAAGCAGTGAACCGGCCGGTGAATGCGGCGGTTGTATATTTTAACAAGTAAAAACGCAAAAGGAACGGACAAAGAAAATTATGAATAATGAAGAGTTATTCAATGACGAAGAGTTTATACAATTGCAATTGAATTATATCGACGAATCGATCGATAAAGTCGCCGATTTTGTCGATAAGCTGCTCGAAAGGTCAAAGTGCGATATCGGCGGCTTCGATATCAACGATACCTTCAGGCTCGTCCATAGCCTGAAAGGCACCGCGGGCACTTACGGTTTCGCTCCGATAAGCGAAGTGGCTGCAGCGCTCGAAAACCTTCTGTCATTGATACGCGAAAAAAAATTTATATTGACAATTGATACCTTATCTTTTATAATTGATTCATTAGAATTGATAGCCGAGAGTTTCAATACTATCAAAACCAATTACAAGAAAACAAAAGTGTTAAGCTCGCAGCAAATTAACTGCGTCGAAAAATTCAAGAACATTATATTGAACTATCCGGTCGTATACAAGCTTCTATTCAAATCCGAAAGCGTCAGACCCGATTCCCAAACCGCTCATTATAAAGCAAAACCGCCGGCCGCGGACGACGCTAAACCGTCAGGCGGGGCGGCCGGCCGCAAGGGGAAATCAACCAAAACCGCGGTAGTGGCCTATAACGCAAAATTCACCAAAAATATAGTCTGCCGGTTCCTTGAAAACAAAGGCTATAAAGTATTCGAAACAAGATCGGCCCTGGAAGCGCTTGATTTTATCTGCGAAAACGGGTGCGATATGCTGTTCACGTTTCAGGTCCTCGAAAAACTGAACGGACGGTCATTATGCGCGGTAATGAAGCTCAACGACGAGTTCGCCGATGTCAGGGTCGTGTTCCTGACCTCGGATAAAAATTTTAAAAGCGATCAACTGCTGATCAAACCGGATCATTTAATTATTATTGACGACAACCTTGAATCCAACATCGGAAAATTGATCCGGTAGAGGCGGCGCGCCTTTATGCGCCCGTTATAAAAAGTTGCGTAAAAGCCGAGGAGAACCTTTGATGGCCGAAAATAACATTCAAATCGACGAAAAAAAACTCGAATATATCAGAATCATATCCCAGATGAGCGCCGAAAGCGCTTCGATCGTCATTTCCAAATGGCTGAAAAAAGAGATCACGCTTAACGTTTTAAATGTAAATCTTACAACCATTGAAGACATAAGCGCCGGAATGAAACTCGACGAAGAGATCGTATTTGCCGCCGCTACCAGCCTTAACGGCGATATCCGCGGCCATTTTTTATTTATTTTCAAACTCGAGGACGCCTTCAAAATGGTCGACATGGTCTTAAAACGCCCCATCGGAACGACCTGCGAAACCGACGAAGTGGTGCAGTCGGTCGTGCTTGAAACATGCAATATCGTCGGCTCTTCTTTTTCGAACTCGCTGGTCAACCTGCTGATGATAAAACTTCTGCCATCGGCCCCCGTCGTTTGCTGCGACATGGGAGGCGCCGTTCTGGCGAATGTTTTTTCCGAGTACGCCGAGTACGGCGACAACCTGTTTTTTATAGACACCGAGTATCTTCAGGCCGACACTAAAATATCCGGATATTTTTTCATTCTTCCAACTCCAGATTCGCTGCCGGTAATGCTTAAATCGATGGCGAACGGCATCGATGGTGACAGTAAATGAACGAAGGCAATATTATAAACGTCAACATGGCGGCCATGCATACGGCGCGGGCCCCTTTTCACTTAAGAACGATACTGGGTTCGTGTATCGGAGTGTTTTTTTACGAGCCGCGCATGAAACTTGGAGGTATGGCTCATATCCTGCTTCCCGATAAGCCTCAGGACCAAAGAAGTTTTAACGCCGCCAAATACGCGGACAGCGGCGTTCCCGCCCTGCTGGAACTCATGCTGAGCGAGGGCGCACTCAAAAGAAACCTGATATGCAAGATATGCGGCGGCGCGAAGATGTTCGCCGGGTTCAGCGCCAATACGATCAGCGATATAGGCTCGCGCAACCAGGCTGCGGTCATTTGCGCGCTGGACGGTCTGGGCATCAGGACCCACGCGAAAGATCTCGGCGGCTCTACCGGCCGCAAAATAGTCGCCGACCTTGAAACCGGCCTTATTAAAATAACGCATTTCAACGTGGGCGAAAAAATAATATAAAATTCCGGGGCTTGAAGATGAATTCCGAAATAAAAGGCAACGTAATAGTTTACGAAATCGAAGAAAACATAGACGATATTTTTTCGGCGTTTTTTTATGACGATCTGATTTCATACGTGGATTCGAAGTACTACAATTACATCGTCGATATAGCGCCGGGTTCCGTGATCGGTTCAGCCGGGTTTCTGGTGGTCCTCCTCTCACTCGCGGCGTTTTGCGTTAAAAACAATGGCGTTCTGGCAGTAGCTACGGTGAACGGCGATCTGATCCAGCTTCTGAAAAAGACAAGGCTGGCCGATAACATTAAGATATTTGACACGCTCGAAAAAGCTCTGGCTAAATTCACCAAAAAATAAATCA
This sequence comes from Candidatus Wallbacteria bacterium GWC2_49_35, assembly GCA_001791795.1. Lineage (GTDB taxonomy): Bacteria > Muiribacteriota > UBA9980 > UBA9980 > UBA9980 > UBA9980. The sequence goes on along the minus strand of MGFH01000117.1, from coordinate 2,856 downwards.
GGGGGAACCCTTTATTATGGCAAGTAGAATACTGATCGTCGACGATGCTCTGATCATGAGGATGATGTTAAAAGATATCCTCACTATATCCGGGGGATACGAAATATGCGGAGAGGCCGCAGACGGCTTTGAGGCCATTGAAAAATTCAAGGAGTTGAAACCCGATCTGGTCACGATGGATATCATCATGCCGAAATGCACCGGCATCGAAGCGTTGAAAGAGATAATAAAGATCGACAAAAACGCCAGAGTGATAGTGATAACGGCGATCGACCAGCGCGAAGCCCTTATGGACGCCATTAAAAGCGGCGCCAAAGACTTCATCGTAAAGCCTTTCGACGAAGAACGGGTCGTTTCGGCGGTCTCTAAAGCTCTGAAACATTAACGCGCGATCTAAACTGACGCACGCGATCAGATTAGTTTTCACCATTAAAGAGGTAACGTAGTGGATAAAAATAAAATAACCGCGATAGTAGTCGACGATTCTCCGCTGATGAGAAAAATCATTACCGACATTCTCAATAATTCCGGAAAGGTAAGGGTGCTCGACACCGCGATGAATGGCCAGGCCGCCCTGCAGAAGATAGAGGCACTCAATCCCGACGTTATCACGCTCGACGTCGACATGCCCATCATGGACGGTTTCACCTGTCTTAAAAAGATAATGGACGCGAGGCCGCGCCCGGTCATCATGTTAAGCGGGCTCACTCAGGAGGGCGCGTTATTGACTATTCGCTGTCTGGAGGCCGGAGCGTTTGATTTCGTTTCGAAACCGCTCGGCGGGTTGTCGAAAGACATCGAAAAGGTAGCCGAAGAAATACTTGAAAAAGTCATCGAGGCGTTTAACAATAAAAACAGGATCGCCATAAAAAAAATGGCGCAAAAAAAAGACGAGGCGGCCGCCGCCGCGATATCGGCCGATAAAAAAAACGGCATGGCTCGCCCCGCCGCCGGAGCGTCTTCGTGCGTCGTCGGAATTGGGATCTCCACCGGCGGGCCGGTGGCTTTAAGGCAGGTAATTCCGCTTCTGCCCCCCGATTTTCCCGGGACGGTCCTGGTACAGCATATGCCGGATACATTTACAAAGGCTTTCGCACAGAGGCTCGACACCGAATCGCAGGTCGAAGTAAAAGAGGCCGAAGACGGCGATCTCATAAAGGTCGGCAGGGTGCTCGTGGCGCCCGGCAATTTTCATGTGCGCGTAAAAAAAGACAGAGGATTTTTACGGGTATGCCTTTCGAAAGAGGACCCCGTTTCCGGCCACAGGCCTTCAGCGGACGTTTTGTTCCAGTCCATGGCCGAAGAAGTAGGCTCCAGGAGCGTCGCGGTTATAATGACCGGCATGGGACGCGACGGAGCGACCGGCATCGGCCTTATAAAGAGGGCGGGCGGCTACGCCATGGCCCAGGATGAGTCGTCATGCACCGTTTTCGGCATGCCCAAGGTCGCCATAAACGAAGATGCCGTAAACGAAGTGGTGACCCTTTCCAAAATTTCAAGCAGGTTAATAGCGGTATCCAATCAAAAAAAATAAATCAGGAGTTTTTTATGAAAATCGAGTATATCAATCCTTTTCTGGAAGCTTCGGTATATGTCCTGGAGCAGTTCATGCCGGGCGTCTGCATCGATAAAAACAAGCTCGGCGTTATGTCCGAGCCGCTGGCATCCCTGGGTGTGGCTGCTCTCGTCGGCCTGACGGGACAGCTGAAAGGGCGCGTCATTTACGATATGACCCAGGAAACCGCGCTTCAGGTGGTGTCAAAGATGAACTACGAAGAATTCAAAGAGTTCAACGAACTGGCTCGCTCGACTATCAACGAGCTTTCGAATATGATCACCGGCACGGCGGTAGCGAAGCTTTCAGGTCTCGGATACAAATTCGACCTCACGCCGCCGTCTTTATTTACCGGCCAGAAGGTCATAATAACGGACGCGATGCATCTTAAGCATCTGGTCGTGCCGGTCAGCACGCCCTGCGGAAATATAATTCTCAACCTCGGCCTGACGGATAAATAAAATTTTGTGAAATGAAGTGATCCTTTATGCTTTATGAAAGGCTTAAGCCGGCCATAGACAAGGTGCTCGGCTTCCACATAAAAAACGCGCCCGGCGTTATAATGGGCGTTTACATGGTCGACTACGCTTACGAATTGCTCGACTCAATATATCCCGACCGCGATTCCTATACGCTTAACGCGATATCCGAAACGCGCGTCTGCCTGATCGACTCGATCCAGGTAATGACGGGATGCACCGTCGGAAATAAATATATGCGCCTCGACGCGCTCGATATAGGCCGATACGCGCTGGTTTTATACAACCGCGACTCTTCGGTCGGCTTCAGGGTCTATATGGACCTCGCAAAGATCGATGCGGAAAAATATCCGCAGCTTTTCGCGTTTTTCAATAAGAGCCGCGATTATAAAAGCGCTTCGAGGTCGAAGCTTTCAGAGGAAACCATAAACGAATTTTACAGAGCCGAACGAAGCGTTCTGTCTTTTCAAAAAGTTAAAGTGGACCTTCCCGCCAAAGACGATATCGTGCCGGCCGCCGTATGCGGAGTATGCGGCGAATCGTTTCTCGTATCCTCCGAAACCGACGTGAACACGCCGATTTGCAATTACTGCCGAAGGGCGGCGAATAAAGAATTCGTTCCTTACCGGGCGACGGAGTGATCGGCAATGTCTAAAATATTAGCCATCGACATAGGCATGGGCACTTCGGACGTTTTTTTATACGACTCGAAAAAAAACATGGAAAACTGCATAAAATTCGTCGTTCCGACGCCGCTTCGACGTTACCTGAAGCTGCTCAAAAGCGTTGAGTTCGACGGCCGCCACAAAATTTATATATGCG
>MGFH01000116.1 GCA_001791795.1 Candidatus Wallbacteria bacterium GWC2_49_35 | reverse complement strand
TCAGGTGGTTAGAGCGCACGCCTGATAAGCGTGAGGTCAGTGGTTCAACTCCACTTAGGCCCACTGATAATCATCTATATGGCCTCTTAATAAGAACTTTTAATTTACGGGGGTGTAGCTCAGCTGGGAGAGCATCTGCCTTGCAAGCAGAGGGCCAGCGGTTCGAACCCGCTCACCTCCATGTCAATAAAAAAAGGACCGCAGTAGTGCGGTCCTTTTTTGTTTTTTAATGCCTATTAATTATGCTTAAAAGCCGTTAGAATAATACTGCGTTGACAATCGGCATATAATTGTTATATAATGACCTGTTTGAAAATAAAAAAAATTGATATGAAAAGGGTGTATATAATTGAATTTATCTAAGAGTATAAAACGTTTTTTCTCTTTTTTCCTGTCGGCGGCCATATTACTGTCGTTTATTATGGGCGCGCACGGCGAAGTTTTCGCCGCTAAGAAGGCGGCCGCGCGCAGCGTCAAATATATACTGATAAAAGCGGTTGATATCGATTCGGGCCGCGCCATTAATTCCGCCGCAATAACCATAAACAAGCGCGCCTTTTTTTCGAGCTCGCCTTCGGGGATCGTCAAGGTCGACATCAGTTCGAAAGAACTTTCCGGCTTCGATTTTCTCGATATTCAGGCCTCGCGTGAAGGTTATATCAATGAAAGCCTCGAAATATCGATCAAAAATCCTTCTAAAATAGCCCAGCCGGTCAGGATCAAAATGAAACAGAAAATGGGCGTTCTGACCGGATTTATCACCGGCTGCTGGAGCGACAGGGAAGGCCATTACTTCGACACTTATTCCAACGAAGAGATAAAGGTTTTCGGAAAAGCGGCTTCGTCGCAGCATATCATATATAAATTCAGATGCGACCAGGAAGGTAATTTGAAAATTTTCAATCTGCCCGTCGGCACTTACGAGATCGAGATCCGCCACAAGAAGTGGCCCGTCGTTATAACTAAACAGGGCGAAGAGATCGACCGCGAATTCAATATCAGAAAGTGCAACCGCGCCGAGTACCATAAAACCGAAAAAAAAGAAGGGACAGGTAAAACCGATCTTAAAGGGAAATAATTATAAAGCCTTATTATTGACGGCGGCAGCCGCCATGTTAATATTAATGAGCCTTACCTCCGCCGTTTTCGCAGCCTCTCCGATTCCTCTTTTTCTGATCGACTCAAAAACATCTTTCTTGTCAGACGCGGTGAAGGTGGTTTTTTATTTCAATCAGCAGCCTGATATAAAGTCCATAGAATCAAACAACCGGCTTGAATTTATCATGGATTTTCCGCGCTGCGATTTTTTGATAAAGACCTACAGGGAAAAGATCAAGGACGAACTTTTGAACGGCGTTCTGATATTCAAAACCGAAGATTCTACGCGCGTGCTTATCAGGCAGCTGCAGATGACGCAGTCGAGAATAATGCAGGGTTATGATAAATCGAAGAAAAACTTCTACGTTTCGGTCCTGTTTTACAGGCCTTACGAGCGCTACTCCAAATACGAGGCGCGTCTCGCCGAGATAAACGAATATAAAAAACGCGGAATTCCGGTGGTGCTCATCGACGCCGGCCACGGCGGAAAAGACCCCGGCGCGAAAAGCGTGTACGGCGACATCGAAAAGTCGCTCAATCTCAAATTTGCCCGCAGGATAGCCGATAACATCAACGAAACCGGTCTGTGCAGGGCGTATCTCAGCCGAAGCGGCGACCGGTTCCTCTCGCTCGGCCGGCGCGTTTTCCTGGCCAATCAATACGGCGCCGACGCTTTCATTTCAGTGCATTTCAACGCGAATAAATCAAAAAGGGTAAGAGGCTTCGAGATATATTATCTGTCGAACGGTACCGCCTCCGACAAGGCTTCCGAAATACTCGCCGATATAGAGAACTCCGCCGAATTCGTAGACGAAAATATCGCCGGCGAACAGGATTATCAGGTGCAGTCTATATTGCTTGACCTGAAGGAAAAAGAAAATATAAAAGAATCCGGAATACTATCGACGATCATAACCGGCCGGGTGTCTAAAATAGGCTCATATCCGGCATCTGAACCGAAACAGGCCAACTTCGCCGTGCTCAGGAACCTCAATATGCCTTCCATACTCGTTGAAATGGGCTATCTTTCTAATAATGAAGATATTTCGTTTTTGCGCTCGAGCGCCAACGTCGAGGAAGTATGCTTACGCGTGGCGCTCGGAGTGATAAATTACCTTTGTCCGAAAAGCTCGCTCGATTACTCTTCAATCAAAAATAACGGCAGGAAGGCGTCCGGAGATTTTGTCGCTAAAGCCATTAAAACCGCGGCCGCGGTCCGTAAACACGAATCCGCCGCCGCCGTTCCGGCAATTGAGTCCACTAAGCCCGCCGTCGAAAAAAAGGCCGCAAAAAAAGTCGAATATAAGGTTAAAACAGGCGACACATTAAGCAAGATTGCTAAAAAATTCAAGGTCGATCTGAAAAAACTTATCGAGATCAACCATAAAAACAGCGCCGGGGCGATATTTGCAGGAGAGGTCCTGATAATTTCCGATGGACAGTAACATCCGCCCTCTTAAAATACTCATAGCCAGGCTTACGCCTGAAAAGACCGTGTCCCTTTCATTTTCGCATAAATTCATTTTCGAGCTCGTTAAAAGTTTATTCAAAGATAAAATTTCAGCCGACTTTTTCTTCTTTCCGGAACGCAAAAAATTCGCCGAACTTAAAATTAACAAATTCCAGGGTGCGGTTTCTAAAAACATGGGGATCCCGCTGCCGGAATTCGATATTATTGCCGTTTCCAACTCGTTCCAGCTCGAGCTGATAAATTTATTTCACCTGCTCGCGATGGCTAAAACGCCTTTCAGATCAAAGGACAGGCTCGCCGATGAAAATTGTCCGCTTATAATCGCCGGCGGGATAAACACGCCTTCGCTCGCGTGCGTGACGGGCTCTATCGATCCCGCGCCCGCGCTTATCGACGACGGAAGTTCATCGCTGATAGACGCCGTTTTCATGGGCGAGGCCGAGCGTAATCTGCCGGCGTTCATTCAGGCCGCGCTTGACGATAAGAATTGGAAGCGGTCTAAATACGGCCTTCTCGATAAAGCGTCCTCGTCGATCGCCGGCGTTTACTTTCCGGCGAACTATATTCATGAATTTGAATATCGCGGCGCAAAAGGCGAGCTCGCGCTGAAAAAGATTTCGGCGGCGGCGGGTTCAAGCGAATTAAAGCCGGCCCGCGCTGCGTATGTTGAAAATCTCGACGGCGCGTTCGAATTCGGCGGCGTCATATTCGACGATTCAGACAGCGGCGCGACCGTTCCGGTCGAAATAACCCGCGGCTGCGCTTCGATGTGCTCTTTCTGCAAGGAAGGCTACACCCAGAAGCCGTACCGCGAAAAGAGCGCCCCGGCCGCGGTCTCGCTGTGCCGGCAGTTGAGCGCCGAAACAGGCATATCGCGCTTCAATCTTTATTCATATAACTTCAACGACCACAGCCGCGTGCACGATATCGTCGAAGGCATCGCCGGCGCCTCGCTCGAGGCCGAAGTGAAGAGCCAGCGAATCGATACCGCGCTTAAAATGCCGAAACTTCTTTCCTATCTTCAATCTTCCGGGTCCGCTTCGCCGACCTTCGCGGTGGAAGGTATTTCCGCCAGGATGCGCAGCTATCTTTCGAAAAATCTCGACGATCGTACCGTGAATGGATTTATCGATGGCGCGTTTGCGAGCAAGCCCAGGCAGGTTAAATTATTTTTCATCGTCACCGGCCTCGAAAATGATGCCGATATAACTGAATTCAGCGAATTCAGCGCGCGGCTCATCAGGGCCGGAAAGGCGCATTCGCCCGTGACGGCGGTTATTTTTTCGTTCATGCCGCTCGTACTATGCCAGAAGACGCCGCTGATGTTCGCCCCTGCGCCCGACCCCGGCCGCGTTTATAAGATAATCGATAAGCTTTCGAAAAGCCTTTCCGGCAGCGACAGGATCACCGCCAGAAGCTCGATCGGCCCTAAATTATACGCGATGACCGCGATATGCGAGTTCGGCGGGCGCGAGATAACCCGCGCGCTTTACGATCTGGCGGTGAATGCCGGGTTCGCATACTACGAAGAAATAGACGACAGGACCTTTGACAGGTTCATCGAAAATATCAAAAAATCGGGGTTCTCCTTCTCTGAATTTCACGCCGAAAAAGGGCCTGACGCGGTTTTCAATTCGGACGACCGCGAGTACGGCGTCACCAAAAAATTTTTATACAAAGCGTGGCTCGGCGCGAAAAATTTCAAGGATATGCCGCGCTGCCTTCGTAATTCCACCGAAAAGTGCTGCGGCTGCGGAGCGTGCACGGGAGATACTGCCGTATATAAAAATACCGATATAGCCGCCAGAGATAAACAATTTGCCGCCCGGCCCGCAGCGCACGAAAACAGGATGAAAGCGGTCGTGACCGTTAATATTTCCAGAGGATCCGAACTGCCTCATCTTAAAATTTCGCGTCTCATCGATAACGTCCCGTTTAAAATAACAGGCGACACGCTTTCGAAGCTTTCGGCTGAGCGTGATAAATTCACCGGCAAAAATTTTTATCTTATAGAAACATCATCTTCAGCGGCCGCAGCCGTTAAAATTATAGCGAACGCGCGTTATAGATCGCTCGATTTCATGCTTGAATGTAATTATATATTCGCCCGTATCGTATCCGGCCGGCGCTTCCTGAAGGGCGATAATCTCGAAAAAAACGCTCTGGCGCTGTTTAATGAGTTAAACCCGAAATTCAAATCGAGCGTCTTTAAATCGGCGCGGAATTTATTCGGATCGAACGGCGATGCCGCTGAAAAATTTGATTTTACCGTCTGCGTGAACGGCGACGGCCTTAAAAAACGACCGGCGATGCCTTTAATCTTGACCGACAATATTCAAAAAAAATTATACTGTATTTTAAAGATCGATAAGCAATTATTTTCGATGATCGATGAAGCTGAAATTATCGATTTCGTCAAATTCCATGATTACGACGTCAAAAACGCTTCGACCGTCTGCGGCGCCTGCGGCAGGGTTATGTCTGAAGCTTTCAGCGCCGCCTGCAGTGACGGTTCTTCCGCTGATTCCGGCCGCTGTTTTATATGCGCGGTTTCCGGCCGCTGATCATCTAATTTTCGCCGCAGATTGAAATCTCCTCCATTATTTTGTATAATTGAATTAAGAGCATTAAAATAAACCATGAAAGGAGGGGTTGCTATGAGTGAAAATAACGAAAAAAACACGGGACCCAACATCGAAGACCTGTTGCCTCCTCTTAAAAGCTCCGGATTCGATTCCGGCTCAACCTCGGCAAATTCGTCGAAGTCGTGGGACGGCGGGAGCATACCGCCCGAAGAAGATTTCATAGTATCTTTCAAAAACTGGCTTTTCGCCAATAACCCTTTTTATCTTTTAAGCGTATTTTTCATGTTCTGGGGACTTTACCTGGCCAGCGTCGACGGCGCGACGGGCCGCGGGCCGGAATCTTTGAAAAGCCTCATATTGTTTTACGCCGTCGAAAACCTATAT
>MGFH01000115.1 GCA_001791795.1 Candidatus Wallbacteria bacterium GWC2_49_35 | reverse complement strand
TTCATGTCACCCATATGAACGATCGAAGGAATATTGACCTCGACCATGCCGGCAAAGGAATGCGTCAGATCTTTCATGCCGGCAAAGCCGACATACCCCACAAAAAGGCATATCGCCGAGATTACGAAAAAACTGATCCTCAGTTTCGCCCCGATCGTAAAATTACTCAACATAAACTCCACCTCTTTTTTTAAAAATTAACTCAAGTTGAATTATTTATTTATTATTTTACTAGAATATTCAAAATCATTAATATACTTCCGGCGGTTTCCGTACCTGCGGCGGTCGCAGGATCAAGCCGCGGCGGCCTCTACGCTGCTTATCAGATCGCCGATATCCAGAATCAGGCTTATTTCGCCGTCGCCCATGATCGCGCAGCCGGAAACACCGCACACGTGACCGAGATAATTCGACAGGCCTTTTATGACGACCTGCTGCTGACCGATAAGCTCGTCGACGAAAAGGCAGCATTTTTTCTCGTTGTTTTCGACGATTATCAGAAGGCCGTCCTCGAGCCTTTCGTAAATGGAGGCTATGCCGTACATCCTGTGCAGCCGGACGACCGGAAGAAGCTCGCCGCGTACATTGACTACCTCCGTACCGTCAGGAGTATGGGTGATTTTATCGGCGCGAGTTTTGAACGACTGGCGGATGGAACTGATCGGTATGATATAGCGCGCCCTGCCCACCTGTATTTCCATGCCGTCGATTATGGCCAGAGTGAGCGGGATCCTTAAAATGATCATGGTGCCCGCGCCTTTCTGGGACCTTACATCGACACGCCCGCGCAGTTTTTCGATGTTCCTTTTAACCACGTCCATTCCCACTCCGCGCCCTGAAATATTCGACACTTTTTCGGCCGTCGAAAAACCCGGTTCGAATATAAGTTTCCATACTTCTTCGTCTTTCATATCCGAGCCGTCGCCTTCTATCAGCGAATTTTCAACCGCTTTTTTAATGATCTTATCCCTGCTGAGGCCCCGCCCGTCGTCTTCTATTATTATCCACACTTCGCCAGCGGAGTGTTTCGCCTCGATCTTAACGGTTCCCACGGGAGATTTTCCCGCCTTCAGGCGCTCGTCGTTCGATTCGAGCCCGTGGTCGATGCAGTTACGTATAATATGCACCAGAGGGTCTGAGATCTGCTCGATGATGGTTTTATCGACTTCGGTCTCTTCGCCGGCGATTTCGAGCGCGATCTTCTTGTTGAATTTATTCGCCAGATCGCGCACCAGCCTGTCCATTTTATGGAAAGTGGATGACAGCGGGATCATGCGCATAGCAAGCGCAGTTTCCTGAATGTCGCGCGTTATTTTATTCAGATGGTGTACCGCCTTGTCGAATTTTTCGAGCTGCAGCCCGCGCAGATCGGGGCAATTGGCGACCATGGATTCAGCGATGACCATTTCGCCCACCAGGTCTAGCAGCGCGTCGAGTTTTTCGGTGTCTACCCTTATATATTGCTGCTGAAAAGAAGACGGCACCGATGGTGAAACCGCCGTTTTAGCCTGAGTGTCGGCGGCCTGGCCGTCTAATGTTTTATATTGAGCGGCGGGCGGTTTTTCGAGATCTTCGGCCGCGGCTTCGAATGCGCCGATTTCAGGCTCAGCCCGAACCGGATCGTTTTCAGATGGAAGATCGCTTTCGCCGCCGAGAGCGCCGAGAATTTCAGCGAGCTTCGCCGTTTCGCAGGAATCTATTTTCAGGCCTTCGGAAATTTTCCGGGCGCCGTTTCTTAAAAAATCTATAGAAGCCAGTATCGCCGACATAATGTTTTTATCGGGCTTTTTATCGCCCGTTCGCACATAATCAAGAATGGTTTCGGCCGCATGGCTTATTTTTTCGAGCTCGGCATAGCCGAAAAAACCCGAGTTCCCCTTTATGCTGTGAAGCGCGCGGAAGGCGTTCGCGGCAAGTTCCAATTTATCGGGAACGCGCTCGAAAGCCAGCAGCATAAGTTCGGCCTCTTCGCACAGCTCGCCGGTCTCCTGAGTGAAACGAGTCGTCATTTCGGGAGTTATGACCAGTTTAAGTTCTTCTTCGAAAATGTCGTTTTCCGGGCCGTCCCCTTCGAGGCTTTCTTTTTCGGAGCAAGCCGCGTTCTTTTGAGGCATAGAAATGGGACCGGCCACGCCGCTGAAGTTTCCGGGCGATAATTTGTCGCCTTCGCCGCCCTCGGCGGACACCGACGCGATGGTATTTTTAAGATCGACCACGATCTCGCTCGCCACGGCTTCAAATCCTTTATCATCGAGCTGTTTTTCGACCACATCGAGAATGTTTCTGATGAAATCGTTCGTGCGGCACAGCAGATCGACATGCTCCGTCTGGAGGTTGATTTTTTCCTTCCTGAATATATCCAGAAGGGTTTCGGCTTCGTGCGTGACGCTTGTAATGGTCTGCAGATCGACGAACGAGGCAGTGCCTTTCAGCGTGTGAAAAAGCCTGAAGATCGTGTTCAATATCTCCGGGTCAACCTCGCCGTAAGCGGATGAACTTTTTTCAAGAGCGATGATATGAGGCTCTACGTCATCTAACAGTTCACGGCTGGAGCTGACGAATTCGGAAACGAATTCTTTTTTTTCATCGTCTATTATGCTGCTCATCGTTATTTGCCCCCCTCGTTCCCGCCGCCGCTTTTTTCAAGCAGCGAACGAAGTTCTTCAAAGGCTTTTTTCAGTTTCGTGTATTCGTCCGCCAGTCTGATATGCTCTTCTTTAGTGAGCTTTTTGGCGTTCTTTTCGGTTTCGATGCGCTCGATAGTTTCAAGCAGTTCCTGAAAATTGATGGGCTTGCCGAAAAAAGCGTAGGCGTGACTGTTGACCGCGGATATCGCGGTTTCAACGTCGCCGTAGGCCGTAATAATTATAACTTTCGCCTCGCAGTTTATTTTAAGCGCGTTTTGAAGGACTTCGATACCGCTCATAACGGGCATCTTCATATCCGTAATAACAAGATCGAACCGCGAATGGTTTTCGCGGTAAATTTCAACCGCCTTTACGGCGTTGGTATATGCCTCGCAGTTGTGTGAATATAATTGCAAAGAACTGCTGAGGCTGTCGAGACAGCCGGGGTCGTCGTCGATAATCAAAATGTTCAATTTAATCAACCTCCCGAATAAAATTTAATGGCCATTAAACTAACAAAAAGTTAAAAAGCAACAACCGTGCCGCAAGGTTAAAACCCCGACCGCCTGAATAAAAACGCAGATCCGGTACAGCGGTCCTGCGAAATCAACGAGCAAAAATGTTCAATATAACGAACATTTTGGTTCATTACACACATTTTGGTTCATCGCACATTGAGATCTCGTAAGTTTTTTACGGAGCGTTTCATAAATAAGTGGAAAATAAGTTAAAGCATTAAATTTCAATCAGATTTTTTTAAGAAGACGCGCCCAGGACGGCCGCGCCAATAGCGCCCATGAATTGAGCATTTTCAGGTATAACGATCTTCGCGAAGCCGGAATTCGCCTTTAAGAGTTCAATAAAAGCCTGGTTATGGGTTATCCCGGAAGTTACGACCAGAGCGTTCGCGCCCGAGCGGTGTTCGTTCAAAAGCGGCTCGATCCTGGCGTAAACGGTGTAATTAACGCCGGCCATTATCCTTTTCACGTCGACGCCCGCGATGAGTTTAGCTATGACCTCGGTTTCTCCGAACGTCGCGCAGGTTATCGAAAGCGGCTCCGGGTCGAGATAATGTTTCGATATCTCGTCCAGGCCGGCTTTAAGTATGCGGGCCATATTTTCGATATAGCGCCCCGAACCAGCGGCGCATTTATCGTTCATCGAAAATCCTTCGATCGAGCCGTTCTTTATTTTAATGACCTTGATGTCCTGGCCACCCACGTCTAAAAGCGTGAAATTTTTAAGGCCCGTCGAATATATGGCTCCAGCCGCGTGGCATTCGATCTCCGAAAAAGGGGCCGCGTCGAAAACCGATGCCCTGTATCTTCCGTATCCGGTCGAATAATATTCTATTTTTTGAATATTCTCGCCGGGAATGATCTTTTTCATGTCGGCGTCGAATTCGGCGAAAGATCTTTCCCTGTCGGCGCCGCTCAAATATTTCAAAATAAAGTCCATGGTTTCATATATCTGAAACTCGCGCGTTCCAGGCCCGAAAGCGGCTATTTTAACGGAGCGCGAGCCAAGGTCGATACCGGCGGAGCGGGCGCGGCGGGTCGACAGGTTTATCTTTTTCGATTTCATCCTGTATTTTTTCTTTTCGACGTTGAGTATGAAACTTTCGATCTTGAGCCTGTCGTTTTCGTTAAGCGGGGCGGGATAATCGCCTTCGACGGTGAGCACGGGAAAATCGCCGAGCTCGTTTTTGAGCATCCTGTCCTCGATCTGATGAAAGCAGAAACTCTGAACGTAGTGGATGACGCAGTCGAGTTCGCGCTCGCGTATGGCGGTTTTAATGTCGTTAAGACGGTTGCGAAAGGTATACGGATAGGTGTAGCCGTGATAGGCGCCGTAAAGATCGCGACCGACGCCTTCTATCATTGAAAACTGACGCTGGGTTTCGTTATAGACGATCTCCGAGCCGAGCGAAGATATGTAAGCGTAATAATCGCTGAATATCGGAGGTATTCCCACGTGGCCGACCCTGAGTGAAACGCTCTTTGACGGGCGTTTCCGGGCTTCGTCGAGAAAATCCGAAACGGTTTTATGGAACGCTGCGGGGTCTGAATTGAAATCGGAGGCAGATACGAGGTGCAAGTGGTTTTCGAAACCGCTCACCTTGAGTTCTTTATAAGTGAGCTCGTCTATCTGTTTGAGCAGGACGCGCGTTACGTCGAATTCTTCCTTTATTTTTTCGCAGGAGTATATATCGGTTTTGTAATATTCAATGAATCTGTCGATCTCTCTTTTAAGCCGCCTGATATCGTGGTCGATCGGATACTCGAACGCGAAAACGGAAATATTACGATAAGTTAATATATCGGTTATGGGTATCGTGTGCGCGCAATCGCCTTCGGTAACTATCACGGCATTTTTGAGCTTCATCGCCACGGCGGCCGAAAGTATTCCGCGTGTCCAGCTGCATACAGCCCTGGGAGCGAGGTCCGCCGATTTTTTCAGAAGCTCGTGGACGGACGGCGATGTGATAAAAATATTGTTGAGATCGAGCGCGGTATAGCCGCCGGAATATATCACTTCGACCGGAACGGTCGAACTTATGCCGACGAGTTTTTTATGTTTTTTTATTAAATGAGGATAATCGGAAAGGAAATTCATAGTCGGAAAGGAAGGAAGCGAATAAAATAACACAAACTATCCACCATAAAGACTCTTCTTATGTAGATAGCCACTTTTAAATTTTTATTTAATTTTTCAAAACTTCGCCCTGCTTAAGGCTATTTTCCGGTCTGGATTATAAATTTAATGGCCGTTTTTTCTTCGTTGTTGATCTCGATCTTTGCGAAAGCTATTAT
>MGFH01000114.1 GCA_001791795.1 Candidatus Wallbacteria bacterium GWC2_49_35 | reverse complement strand
AAAGATAGTAGCGGGCCTCGCGCTTATAATGAAAATATTTGCCGGAAGCGGCCCCGTCAAAGGTTATATCGGCATCGAGGCCAATAAGCCCGTCGCTATCGTGAAAATGTCCGAAGCGGCGGCTAAATATAAAGACATCGAAGTCGTTTCCCTCGCGCTGAAATACCCGCAGGGCGGCGAAAAACAGCTTATCAACGCCATAGTCGGCCGCGAGGTCCCTTCGGGAAAACTTCCGAGCACCGTCGGCTGCGTCGTTCAGAACGTCGCTACCGCCTCGGCTATCTACGCCGCCGCCGTCAATAACAGGCCGCTTATAGAGCGAGTAGTCACCGTTACCGGCCTCGGCGTCAAAAAGCAGAAGAACCTCCTGGTCAGGTTCGGCACCATGTTCACCGAGCTCATCGATTTCTGCGGCGGCATCACTGACGACTCGGCGATGCTCATCTGCGGCGGCCCCATGATGGGAAAGGCGCTTCAGACTTCAGAAGTTCCGGTCACCAAAGCCGTTTCCGGCATTCTCATCCTGAACCGGTCGGAGGCGAATTTATACGAAGAAGCCCCCTGCATACGCTGCGGCCGCTGCGTCGACGTCTGCCCGATGGGCCTGCAGCCCGGCCTTATCAACAAGGTAATCGAAGCGGGCGATTACGCGCGGCTCGAAGAGCTCTCGCTGCTCGACTGCATCGAATGCGGCTCCTGTAACTATATCTGTGCCGGCCATGAAAGGCTCGTTCAGAAGATAAAGATCGGCAAGGTCAAGCTCCAGGAGATCCTCAAGGCCCGTAAAGACAAAGAGGCCCGCGAAAAGGCGAATGAAAAAAAGTGAGCCTTCGTATTAAATAAAAGAAGATTGATCTTAATAGAAACTATACGAAACGATCTGATTAAAATTTTAAAATAAATAAACATAAACAAAAAGTTAACACGAAATGAGGGAAAGGTAAATTGGAAACAAAAGACAAAAAATGGATCGTCGGCCAGGGCTCTCATATTTACTTCCCGCAGGACACCGCCGTGATCATGTTCCAGGTGATCCTCGCTCTAGTGCCAGCCTCAGCTATGGCCATTTACGTTTTCGGATTCGACGCGATCAAGGTCCTGCTCGTCGGCGTGATAAGCGCCGTGGCGGCCGAAGCGCTCATTCAGAAATACCTTATGAAAACCGCGGTCACCATAAGCGATTATTCGGCGGCGCTCACGGGCCTGCTGCTTGCGCTTAACCTGCCGGCCGCGTCGCCATGGTGGATGATATGCATCGGATCGCTCATCGCCATCGGCATCGGAAAGCTCGCCTACGGCGGGCTCGGCCAGAACCCTTTCAACCCGGCGCTCGTCGGGCGAGTTGCCCTTTTAATCGGCTTTCCCGCGCTTATGACCGACTGGAGCGTTACCGGCGGCTATCTCGCTGAATTATACCGCAAGGTGAGTCCGGAAACGCTCACGGCCGCGACGCCGCTCGGTTTCGTAAAGGCCTACAGCGGCTCGAATTTTTCGGGCGACCTGGTCAATTATTTTAACAGCTATAAGATCGACTGGCAGTCGCTTTTTATAGGCACCACCAGCGGCTCGATCGGCGAGGTCAGCGAGCTCGCCCTTCTTCTGGGCGGCCTTTTCCTGATCTATAAAAAGGTCATCAACTGGGAGATACCTGTTTCGTTCGTCGGCACGGTCGGCGTTATTTCGATGATCGCCTATTACGTCAGCCCCGCGAAGATGCTTCTGCCCCATTATCACCTGCTTTCGGGCGGCCTCTTTCTCGGCGCGATCTTCATGGCTACCGACATGGTCACTTCGCCCTTTACCTTCAGGGGCCGTATCGTCTTCGGTATCGGCTGCGGCGCTCTCACCATGCTCATAAGGCTGTTCGGCGGATATCCGGAAGGCGTTTCGTTCGCGATACTGCTTATGAATATATTCGTTCCGATAATAGATATTTACATCAAACCTAAGAAATTCGGAGTATAATTATGATGAAAAGAGGAAGTTCGGATTTAAAGTTATTGGTCGTTCTGGCCGTTTTTTCGGCCGTGTCGGGCCTTCTGCTCGCGCTGGTCAACGAGGTGACCAAGGAGCGCATCGCGATGGTAAAGGTAAAAAAACAGGAAAAAGCTTTGATGGAGGTCGTGTCCAAATTCGACACGGTCGAGGTTGAAACGCTTCTGGCGAATCCTTCAGATCCAGTGGAATTATTCATCTGCAGGGCCTCCGACGGAAAGGTCGGCGGAGTCGCGATAAAACTTTCCACCAGACAGCTTTCTAAAGACGAGATTATCAAGCTGGGACTGCCCGAAACGGTTAAGCAGGACCAGGCGTACGACGCTCCCATTAAGATGCTTGTCGGATTCTCCGCCGAGGGAAAGATAAGCGGCGTGAGTTTTTTAGAACACAAAGAAACCCCCGGCCTCGGCTCCAATATTGAAAAACAGGAGTTCAAGTCGAATTACGCCGGCGCCGCGATAGACGGCAAAAAATGGTCCGTCAAAAAAGACGGCGGCGATATCGAGCAGCTCACTGCGGCCACCATTTCTTCAAGAGCCGTAACCGGAGCCGTGGTAAAGGCTATAGAATTATTCAAGATCAAATCTAAAGCGCTTGGCCTGAAGTAAACCGGCCCGTCAGGACAATAAAGCCGGGCTTTACGGCGGTTAAAATTAATGATTTATCGAGGTAAATTATGAGCATTAACATTAAAAAAGAGTTATACAGGGGTATCGTTACTGAAAATCCCCTTTTCAGAATCGCTCTGGGCATGTGCCCTTCGCTGGCCACCTCCACTTCGGCCACAAACGCTCTCGGAATGGGTCTTTCGGTTATAGCCGTGCTCACCTGTTCTAACACGGTCATCTCGCTTCTGCGCCGTCAGATCCCCGACAAGGTCAGGATACCGGCGTTTATAGTTATAATAGCCACTTTCGTCACCATGGTCGATCTTCTGATCGCGGCTTTCGTTCCGACGCTCTATGACGCGCTCGGCATCTTCATTCCGCTCATAGTCGTCAACTGCATTATCCTCGGCCGCGCCGAAGCTTACGCGGCCAAGAACGAAGTTCTGCCCTCGACCGTCGACGGCGTCGTCATGGGCGTCGGCTTCGCGCTGGCGCTCACCCTGGTCGGCTCCCTGCGTGAGTTTTTTTCGGCCGGAACCCTTTTCGGATTCGCCATCGCGCCTTTTAAATACCAGTTCATACTCATGATACTCGCGCCAGGCGCTTTCATCACGCTGGGGCTTGTCCTCGCGTTCATTAATTACATGCAGAATAAGGAGGCTTAACGGATGTTTTCAACTCTGATTGCTTTAATAATCACTTCGGCGATATTCAATAATATAATCCTTTCCCAGTTTCTGGGTATTTGTCCGTTCCTGGGCGTTTCGAAGTCCATAGAAACGGCTTCCGGCATGGGGCTCGCAGTGCTGTTCGTAATGGTCATGGCCAATATAATAACGCATTTCGTTCAGATTCTTCTGGTCAAAGCCGGCGTGGGATACCTTCAAACGCTCGCTTTCATTCTGGTTATAGCGTCCCTGGTTCAGATGGTCGAGATCATACTCAAAAAGATCGCTCCGGCGCTTTATAAATCGCTCGGCATATTCCTGCCGCTTATCACGACCAACTGCGCGGTCCTCGGCGCGGCCCTGATAGCAGTAAAAAAGAATTACAGCCTTCTCGAATCGACCGTTTACGCGGCCGCTACGGCGATAGGCTTCATAATAGCGATAGTTCTTTTCGCGGGGCTTCGCGAAAACATGAAGTACAGCCAGGTGCCCGAAGCGATGCAGGGCCTTCCGATAGCGCTTATCACTACGGGTATAATGTCTCTGGCTTTCATGGGATTCGCCGGATTCAAACTGCCGTTTTAGTTAAAACACAAATCGGTATATATAAAATTTCAACCAGCGAAACGGAACAATATTCGAATTACAGAATATTGTTCCGTTTTATCAGGAGAGGTTTCATCTGGACGCTAAAAGAAAAACGCTCACGGGTTTCATAGTTTCGGCGGTAGTTTTCTTCCTGGTTTATACGGCCGCGCTCGAGCGCACGGTGGATTATAAATTCACCCAGCCGGCCATGGGCACCATTTTCAACGTCACGATATACGGCGCGGACGAAAACGCCGCGCGCACCGCATCTCAGAAGGCCTTCGAAACGCTTCACGGCATCGAGTCCGAGCTGAGCCGGTTCCGCGAAGATTCTCAGCTTTCGCTGGTCAACCGGGAGCCGGCGGACGAACATAAGATCAGCGGCCATTTCGCGGACTGCCTCAAACAGGCCGTCGCCATAGGCGATCTGACGGACGGTTATTTCGACATAACTTTTCTGCCGCTCTATAAAGCATGGGACTGGCGCAATAATCCTTCGAGCGAGCCGTCGCGCGAAACTCTGGAGACGCTGCTTTCGCGGGTCGGATACAAAAAAATAAAACTCGACGCGAAAAACTCGACGGTAAGCCTTTTGCCGGGCATGATGCTCGACCTGGGAGGCGTCGCGAAGGGTTATGCCGTCGGCGAGATGGCGAAAATCCTTTCATTGGCGGGAATTTCCGACGCCATAGTCAACGGCGGCGGCGACCTGGTCATAACCGCAAGGCGCGCCTACGTTATAGGCGTTCAGGACCCGTTTGCGGCGAAGCGCGGCGAGATCCTCGGTAAAGTTCTTCTGCAGGGGCCCGCCGCCGTCTTCACATCCGGCGACTACGAACAGTACGCCGTGATCAACGGCAGAAAGTACGGCCACATAATCGATCCGCATACGGGCTGTCCGGCCTCGGGCCTGAAATCGGCCACCATTATCGATACTGATCCTTACCGCGCGCCGGGCATTTCCGCGGGCGTTATCGCGATGGGCGGGGCGCGCGCGAAAGAATTCGTTGAAAAAAATAACATAGCGGCGCTTCTCATCGACGAAAGCGGCGAAGTGTATCTTTCGAAGCGCTTCGGCGAGCTTGCGCGGTTCGTAAAGGCCGATTGATCCCGCGGCGGAAATTATCCCGAACGGCGCGAAACTTTTTCCTGCGGTAACCGGCCGTAAATCTTTACGCGCTCAAATTTTTATTTGAATTATTCGCTTAATTCTGTTATAATAAAAATTCGAAAAAGCCTTTATTAAACAACTGTAAATAATTTTATCGAATATAGAAAGGGACATTATGAAAAAAGCACTGATCACCGGTATAACCGGCCAGGACGGTTCATATCTAGCCGAACTGCTTCTTAAAAAAGGTTACGAGATTTACGGAGTCATCAGAAGGTCCAGCTCGTTCAACACCGGGCGCATCGATCACATTTATCAGGACCCGCACAACCGCGACGTAAAAATGAAACTCGTTTTCGGCGACCTCAACGACGCCAGCTCGCTGAACAGAATCCTGCGCGACGTTCAGCCCGACGAAATCTACAACCTCGGTGCGCAGAGCCACGTCAGGGTGAGTTTCGACGTTCCCGAATACACCGGCGAAGTAACCGGCATGGGCGCGCTCAGAATACTCGACGCCATCCGCGAAACCGGCGTCAAAACAAAATTTTACCAGGCTTCTTCGTCCGAGCTTTTCGGCAAGGTGCAGGAAGTGCCGCAGCGCGAGACCACTCCGTTTTATCCCCGCAGCCCCTACGCCTGCGCGAAACTTTACGCCTACTGGATGACCGTCAACTACCGCGAGGCCTACAATTTATACGCGTGCAACGGAATACTGTTCAATCACGAGTCGCCTCGCCGCGGCGAGACCTTCGTGACGCGCAAGATCACCAAGGCCATTGCCTCCATAAAATACGGCCTTCAAAATAAGCTTTACCTCGGCAATCTCGATTCCAAGCGCGACTGGGGCTTCGCCGGCGATTACGTCGAGGCGATGTGGCTCATGCTCCAGCAGGACAAACCCGAAGACTACGTTATCGCCACCGGCGAAACATACAGCGTCCGCCAGTTTTTAGAAGAGGCGTTCGGCTGCGCCGGGCTCGACTGGCAAAAATACGTCGAGATCGACAAGCGCTACTTCAGGCCGACCGAGGTCGACCTTCTGATAGGCGACGCGTCGAAGGCGAAAAAAATACTGGGATGGGAGCCCAAGGTCAAATTCAAAGAACTGGTTAAAATGATGGTCGATTCCGACATGGCGGAGGTCAAAAGAACGGTCGAAGGCATCAAAGTGAGTGATAGAAAGTGATCGGACTCGCGGATAAAAGAATCATCGTAACGGGCGGCGCCGGTTTTCTGGGCTCGTTCGTGATCGAGCGCCTGAAGGAAGCCGGCTGCAAAAATATTTTCGTTACGCGCTTCGAAGAATACGACCTGCGTGACAAAGACAGCATTTTAAAACTTTTCAGAGACGCGAGGCCCGAAGTGATAATACACCTGGCGGCCGTCGTCGGCGGTATCGGCGCGAACATGGCGAACCCCGGCTCCTATTTTTACGAAAACGCCATAATGGGTATTCAACTCATGGAATACGCCCGCGTCTACGGAGTCGAAAAATTCGTTGCCATAGGAACTATCTGCGCATATCCTAAATTCACGCCGGTCCCGTTCAAAGAAGAAGACCTGTGGTCGGGCTATCCGGAAGAGACCAACGCCCCCTACGGGCTCGCTAAAAAGATGATGCTCGTTCAGAGCCAGGCGTACAGGCAGCAGTACGGTTTCAATTCAATATTCCTTCTGCCGGTCAATCTTTACGGGCCGCGCGATAACTTCGACCCGAAGTCTTCCCACGTGATACCCGCGCTGATCAAAAAATGCGTGGACGCTGTGAAATCGGGCGCTGAAAAGATCGAAGTGTGGGGAAGCGGCGAAGCGAGCCGCGAATTTTTATACGTTTCCGACGCGGCGCGCGCGATCGTAATGGCGGCCGAAAAATACGACAGAAGCGACCCGGTGAATATCGGCGCCGGCTTCGAAATAAAGATAAAAGACCTCGCCGCGCTGATCGCGAAACTCAGCGGATTCGGGGGCGAGCTGGTTTACGATTCGTCGAAGCCGGACGGCCAGCCCCGAAGATGTCTCGATACGTGCAGGGCCTTCTCGGAGTTTGGTTTTAAAGCCGGCACCGGTTTCGAAGACGGGTTGCGCGCCACGATCGAATGGTACAAAAATAGCGGAAAATAAAGTCCGGGGGAAGAAACTATGAGCTATAAAACCGGCGCGGGCGGCGCCTCCCAACAGATGATGGAAGAGATAGCCGAGGCTTATAGCCTTGAATTTCCCGATAATTTATTTAAACTGATCGGTTATTTTTCCGACGAGAACTGGCTGATGCGCAAGATAGCCTGCGAGTACTGCGCCCGCCTCGGGGAGCGGATATTTTCCTACCTTTACGAGTCGCTCTGTGATGAGGACGCCGACGAAAACCGGGTTTACTGGGGGGTCAAGACCTTCACCAGGTTCGCCGGAACGCCTCAGTCCGTAGAAGCCGCGGACTATCTGACCAAACTTCTCGACTACGCCTCGAAAAACCTTAGCAACGGCGATCACAACAAACTGATATATATAATTAAAGCCTGCGGCCTTATGAAAGCGCAGGACGCGGCGCCCGGGCTCATAGAGTTTCTGGGCCACGCGAGCTGGATCGTCAGGAAAGAGGCCTCGGGGGCGCTCATGCAGATAGGACGCTCGACCGCGCCGCTTTTGAAAGAGGCGTTCTCTTCGGGCAATAAGGACATTCGCTACTGGACGGTAAAGCTGCTCGGCCAGATGCTCGGAGTCGACGCCGTCGACTCGTTCAAAAAACTTCTTAAATCCGAAAAAAAAGACCTGCGATATTACGCGCTGACGGCGCTCGGTGAAAACGACGGCGATGGAATAATAGAACTTGTGGTATCCTGCCTCGGAGACGAATCATGGCTCGTAAGGGCCCAGGCGGCAGAGATACTCGAAAAGAAGGGCGGCGCGGCGATAGCGCCTTTGAAGAAAGCCTTCTCGACGAGCGCGAATTCCGATGTGAAATACTGGACAGTCAAGGTTCTGGCGAAACTGCTCAGGGACGACGCTGTCGAATATATGCAGGAGGCGCTGGACACCGAAGACTCCGAACTTAAATACTGCGTCATCGAAGCTTTTTCGCACATGAAATTCGACAAGGTAGCGCCTCTGCTGTTGGGCCTTCTCGACGATCCAGCGTGGCTGGTCAGAAAACACGTCGCGTCGATATTTTTAAAATTCGGCGGCCAGGCCGCGGCTTTTCTTTTGAACGCGCTCGACGAAGAGCATAATGAAAATATCCGCTACTGGGCCGTCCAGATCATTTCGCGCGGCGACGGCTGCAGCTTCGGCCGGCTTTTGAACTTATTGAAAGACCCGGGCCGCTCCGAGCGTGTCTTCATCATTCAGGCCATCCGCGAATCAAGTAACGACCAGGCGCTTCCGGCGCTTTTCGAGCTGCTGCTCGACCCGCTGTGGACGATCAGGCGCGAGGCCGCGTACGCCATCGCCGAATACGGTCCTGAAAAGGCCATTGAACATCTCGTCGAAAACACCTCGCTCGAAAATCCCGACGTCAGGTTCTGGGCGCAGAAGATAATGAACTCGTTCGAACAAAAGGCGGTGGATATAATGGCCGAACGCGTTAAAAACGCCGAAAGCCAGGGCGAGCTCGAACTTCTGGAAAAAACCTATCCGCTTTTGGAGCTTCTTGAATCTCCGAAATGCGCCGATATAATACTTTCCACGCTTAAAGGGAAAAAACAGGCTTACAAGGAACTGATGTGCAAAAGCCTCAGGGACATCAGAAACGAGCGTTTCGTCCATAACGTCCTGAAGGTGTTCGATTCGGAAGACGCCGGGGTCTGCTTTTTTGTGGCGCAGATCCTCAGGAATATATCGAAAAATCTATATCATCTTCTTTACAGCGCCCTCGACGACAGGAACGCCGAAAAACGCGTGTGGATATGCAAAATATTTTCGGAGATCAGGGACGGCTCTTTCATCGCCCCGCTTATGGTGCTGCTTTCCGACGACGACAGGAACGTCCGCTATGAAGCCACCCGCGCGCTGGCGAGGTTCGAGTCCTCCGACGTCTTCGAAAATCTCATCAAACGCTTTATAGACGAGGACGAGGAGGGAAGGATATGCATCATAGAGAACGTCAAGAGCCTCGTCGATAAAAAGATGGTGCATCTGCTTGTGGAGGCGCTCGAAGACTCTTCAGACACCGACGCTTACTGGATATCGAAACTGCTGGTGGAAGCCGCTTCCGCTCATCTCGAACTGATCGAGAAACTTCACGACGACGCCGGTGAGAAATCGTCGGCCCGCTACTGGCTCAAGAAAGTGAGCGAACATATAAACGGTATAAGTTATCTGTAAAAGAACCCGCGGCGGCGGCACGGCAATAATTTGTACGAAATAAAGCAAAATAAAGTAATGGAGGACTGCTCAATGACAATCGACGCATGGGAATTAAAATCCAATTTTTTCAAGGAGAAAATCAAAACCAGCCGTCTGAAGGCGTTTCAGCTTATGGAAAGCGAAACGGGCGATTTTGACAAGGACGGCGTTAAGGTTTACAGCTGCGAATACGACCAGGCCGGCAATATGGTCAGGGAGGCCGAATACGGCCCCGACGGCGAGCTCGACTGGATATGCTCGTACGCATACGACGCGGCGGGCCGCCTGAGCGAGGAAACCATCTATACCGACGGCAACGTGGTCGAGGGCAGGACCGTCCACGGTTATAATGCCGAATCGCAGCTGGCGGAAGTTTCTGAATTCGGCGACGGCAGCGAGGCGGAATACAAGACCTCCTATATTTACGAAGGCGGGCGGCTCGCCGAAGAGGTGCGCACCGACGACGCCGGCGAAAAATCCGGCTGCTGCAAGCACAAATACGACGGCGCCGGGAAGCGCCTTGAAACGGTCGAATACGACGTCGACGGCAACCCTGTCACCAGGATCGCTTATAAATACGACGCCGCGGGCAATTTGACCGAAGAGTCCATATTCGCCTGCGAGGATAAGACCGAGGAACTCGATTCCGCCATAATTTACGTATATGACGATCAGAAACGCCTCATAGAAAGGCGGATCAAAAACGATGAAATGGTTTTCGATAAGGTCGATTATAAATACGACGCGAAAAATAATATCGTCGAAGAGAACTTCTTCGAGCGCGACGATGTCGACGACGAGGGCTATGCTTCGAGGGTCGTTTACGAATACGACGGCTCCGACAACATAATCAGAGAGACCGAATACGAAATGAAGGACGGCAGCCTGAAGCCGATGGTCTATTCCAGGCACATATACGAATATCACGCATAAAATAAAACTTGATATTCTGATAAATCAAAAATGAAATACGGATAAAACAGAAGGCCGGAGCGATAAAAACTTCGGCCTTCTTTATATACGATTTTGTTTTATTTTTACGTGTAAAGTTTATCGACAGGCGCCGCCGCGGGGACGGTTCAGACGGCCTTCGACGTCTCTTCCTGAAGAACGTCGGAGCCCAGATCGGAAACGCCGAGGATCTCCTTGATCTGTTTGGCGTCGATTGTTTCGACCTCGAGAAGTTTTTGCGCGAGGCTGTGCAGGCCCTGGATGTTGTCTTCGATTATCTTGCGGGCCTTCCTGTAGCATTCGTTGACGATCTTCGAGACCTCCTCGTCGATGAGCCTTGCGGTGTCTTCGGAATAATCTTTCACCTTGGTGATCTCGCGGCCTAAAAACACGTGCTCCTCGCGCCTGCCGTAGGTTATAGGCCCGAGCCTGTCGCTCATGCCCCAGGCGCACACCATGCTGTGGGCTATATTGGTCGCCACCTGCATGTCGTGGGAGGCGCCCGTGAATATCTGATTGAAGATGACCTCTTCGGCCACACGGCCGCCCATCAGCTTTGTGATCTGGTTGACGAAATGCGTGCGGCTGTAGTGGTAGCGGTCGCGCTCGGGAAGGCTGTGCGTGAGGCCGAGCGCCCTGCCGCGGGGGATTATGGTTACCTTGTGCACGGGATCGGTTTCGGGCGTTTTCACTATGACCAGCGTGTGACCGGCTTCGTGATAAGCCGTGATGCGGCGTTCTTCTTCGGACATCACGCGGGATTTTCTTTCGCTGCCCATCTGGATCTTGTCTTTGGCGAGCTCGAAATCGCTCATTTCGACGAGCGTTTTGTTCTGCTTCGCCGCTATGAGGGCCGCCTCGTTGACTAAGTTCGCAAGGTCCGCTCCGGCGAGTCCTGGAGTGCCGCGCGCGAGGACCTCGACGTCGAGGTTTACCTCGATCTGTGGCAGCTTTTTAATATGAACGTTCAGTATTTCGACGCGGCCCTTCAGGTCGGGGTAGTCGACCGTCACTTCGCGGTCGAACCGGCCGGGGCGCAGCAGCGCGGGATCGAGAACGTCCGGGCGGTTGGTGGCCGCGACGAGTATGATGCCTTCGTTGGTTTCGAAACCGTCCATTTCGACCAGCAGCTGGTTGAGCGTCTGTTCGCGCTCGTCATGGCCGCCGCCGAGGCCGGTGCCGCGCTGGCGGCCTACCGCGTCGATCTCGTCGATGAATATGATGCAGGGCGCGTTCTTCTTGCCCTGGTAGAAAAGGTCGCGCACGCGCGAGGCGCCCACGCCGACGAACATTTCCACGAAATCGGAGCCGGATATGTTGAAGAACGGCACTCCAGCTTCGCCCGCTACGGCCCTTGCCAGAAGCGTTTTGCCAGTGCCCGGGGGGCCGACGAGCAGCACGCCTTTAGGGATGCGGCCGCCGAGTCTCTGGAATTTAGGCGGGTTTTTAAGGAACTCGACTATGTCGGTCAACTCTTCTTTAGCCTCGTCGCAGCCCGCGACGTCCTTGAAGGTTTCGCGCAGCCGTTTTTCGGAAAGCGGCTTGGTTTTCATCTTGCCGAATGACATCGCGCGCGAGCCGTTGCCGTTGGTTTTCTGGAGGATGTAGATCCAGAACCCTATGAAAATGATTATAGGAAGCCAGTTCAGAAGTATTTCAAGATACCACGGAAGCGAGGTCGGCGGGTTGACGTTGATGTTGACCTTCGACTTTCTTAGAAGCGGCAGCAGCTCTTTATCGTCGGCCGGCACGAAGGCGCTGAACTGCGTGTCGTCCTTCAATTTGCCGTTGACTTGTTTGTCGAGCAGCAGGATCTCCTTGACGTTTTCCGACTCGACCAGGTCCAGGAATTTCGAGTAGCTGTATTCTTTGATCTGATTAGGTTTCACCAGCCTTCCGAACGCCGTGAAAAGTATCAGCAATATCAATATGTAAAAAGTAAGGTTCTTAAAAACTTTATTCACCATTTCCTCCAGGTATTTATGTACAAGAAAATACGCGTTGATTAGAAAGCGGCCCTAAAAATACGTGATTCTTAAAGCAAAGATATTATACATTATCATGGTTTAAAAATCAACTAAAATTTTTCTCCCCGTTTTAATTTTTAAGCACTGCTATTGACTTTTAACGGCTTAAATGATAAAATAAGCCTTGATGAAAGATGAAAAATCCAGATAAAAACTTTTTGCCAGGCTTAATCCGCGTCATTATTATTTCGGCCGTTCTCGCGGCTTTTTTGTTTTGCCCGGTCCGCGGCTTCGTGTCGGCCTTCGCTTCCGGCTCGACCGGAGAGGTGCTGACGGAAAGTTCGCAGGCGAGCGATCCGGTCCGCAAAATAGCCGAACTCTCATATAAAATGGCCAGGCCTTCAAAAATAAGAAAACTCACCATAACCCCGCCCGCCGGTCAGGCCGTCGAAAAACGCGCGAAAAAAATCGAGATAATCACTTCCGAGTTCGAGACCGAAGAAGATACATACTGGCTTTCGAGCGGTTTTTTTACGCTCGACGAAACGGCCGAAACGATCATCTGCGAGTTCGAACCCGTCGAGGCGCAATATATTAAAATTCGAATATTGGAGTGCCGCGGGCCTGAAATTTATCCCGATCTGGGCAAAGTGACCATCGGCCTGAACTTCTTCAAACTGATAGGAAGCGTCGTCGATTTCGACGGCGGCGCGCCTGTTTCCAGCGCGGAAGTTTACATACACGGTGAAAAAAAGGCGGAAAGCAACCAAAACGGCGATTTCATAATCGAAGACTGCGAGTATTCCACGCTGGAAATAAGCGTTAAGGCGCGCGGATATCACGATATAAGCGAAAGCGCCCCGGTTTTTTCGGGCAAAAAGATATCCATGGCTTTCAGGATGAAAAAGCATTCCTATACCGTTTACGGCCGGATCACCGATTCTGCCGGCGGAAAGCCTATAGCGCTCGCGAGCGTTACGCTTTTGCTTAAAGACCCGGTCGGCGCGGCCGCGGCCGCCCCGCGCGGTTTTATAACCGACGAATTCGGCTACTACTACGCGGGCTTCGTTCAAAGCGGAAGTTATGAAATTTGCGCCTCGGCCGAGGATTATTCAGACCTGGTCAAGTTCGTCGGCATCGATTCGTCCAAAAGTTACGTGATAAATTTTATAATGAAATCGAAGGTCGATCTGGGCCCGCTCGAGGCGGGACCGGTTTATCCTTCCGCTGGCGAGGCTTTTACCGACGAGGTCCGCGTGGCCTTCAATAAAAGTATAAGGGAAAGCTGTCTTACGCCTGATAATTTCCTGGTTTCCCTCAACGAAGGCACCGTCGGCGTCGAGATAAAACAGTCTCCGGTCGATATCACGGAAGTATTTTTCAGCCCGGACGATCCGCAGATGAAGACGGTCGTGTTAAAGATATACGCCGGTGAAAAGTTCTCCTCAATGCCGGCGATCGACGTTAATATATTCAATATCACCGATATATACGGCGTTAAGATATCCGAGAACGGCGTTATGATATCTAACCGCAAAGGAGCGTCCCATTAATTACCGCGACTCGATGGAGTTTATAAACAAGACCATAATCCGGGGCGAAAAGACCGATCTGGACAATATCAGAAAGGTCCTCGGGGCCCTCGGCGACCCTCACCTCAAAATTAAAACCGTCCATATAACCGGCACCAACGGCAAAGGCTCAACGGCCGCTTTCGCGGCTTCTATCCTGACCGAGCTGGGCTATAAAACGGGATTATTCACTTCGCCGCATCTCATAGACGTGCGCGAGCGTATAAAGGTCGGCGGAGAAAACATAGGCAGGCAGGAGTTCTGCGCCGCTGTCGGCTCGGCCGCGGCCGCCTACGAAGCGCTGAAAATCGAGCCGTCCTTTTTCGAATTGATGCTGGTTGTGGCTTCGCTCTACTTTTACGCCGAAAAATGCGATTTCGTGATAGCGGAAGTCGGAATAGGCGGCCGCCTCGACTCCACGAACGTTCTTAACGGCGCCGTTTGTTCGATAACCGGCGTGGATTTCGATCACATAGAATATCTCGGAGGCACGCTGCGCGAAATCGCCCGTGAAAAGACGGCTATAGTCAAACCAGGCTCGGTACTTACCGTTAACGTCGAAGACGACGGGCTTTACGATTTTATCGAAAAAGAGGCGTTCGAAAGAAAAGCCGCGCGCGTTACGCGGACCGGCGATTCAGTAGGTGGAAGGGTCCTTTCGGTAAATACCGGCGGCACCGACTTCGTTATCGATTCGCCCTCGCTGAAAGAAAAGCGTTTCCACGTGCCTCTCATAGGCGACTATCAGTTTCAGAACGCCAGGTGCGCGATCGGCATAATCGAAGAGCTTCAGACGGCCGGTCTTATAAAGATCGATTGCGAATCAGTCGAGCGCGGTTTCGTGAAAACCTTCTGGCCGGGGCGCTTTGAACTGTTTAAAAAAGACGGAGCTTTCATCGTGCTTGACGGCGCCCATAACGTGAACGGAATGACCGGCTTCGTGCGCAACTTGAAAACTCTTTTCGGCGGCCTTAAGATACGCGCCATCATAAGCATTCTTTCGAATAAGCAGTACGATCAGATGCTCGGCATAATTTCCGGGGCCGTCGACGAACTTATAATAGTGGGTATAAACAATATCAAAAAAAAGAGCGTGGAAGTCAACTCCCTGGTTGAAAACGCTAAAAAATATCACGATAACGTGATATGCCTGAGCGATGTTAAGACCGCTCTGCAGTACGTCTCTAAATCGGGAAACTTCGATCTGAGCTGCGTCACGGGCTCGCTGTATCTGGTCGGCGAGGCTCGCGAACGCCTGCTTTCCCGGTCCGGCCGTTATGCCGGTAAAGTCGAATGCGTGAATTATGAGTCATGTTTTAAAGCCTAAGATCTTCAACGATGAAAATGCCATGGAAAACGCCGAGGTGCTCCGCGGAAAAAACGACGAGATCCGCGGTTCCATGATGCGCGCCGAAAAAATGTCCGCGGCCGCGCGCATTCTGACTATGGTTGTTCTTGCCGGGGTTCTGGCAAGAGATCTGGTTCCGGCCTCCCTTCTGAGCGGCCTTATTTCCATAAGGGACCCCGGCTCCGCCGCCGGCTTCGTTAAAAATACGATTTCGGGCGTTACCGGCGTTTTATTATCCGATAAATTATATTATTTTTGCGTTATCGCCGCGCTCTGGTTCGTCACCGTAAGGCCTTCGCTGTTTCTGCCGCTTTTCGTTGAAAACTTCGCTTCGGCTTATAAAAAAGGTCTCAAACTTATGCAGAAGGGTAAATACGAACTGGCGGCCGAAAAATTCACGATCGCGCTGAAAAATTTCATACCGGCCTCGGAACAGATAAAGATCAGGCTGGCCCTCGCGGAATGTTATTTTACGCAGGGCGACTATGACGAGTGTTTAAAAGACTGTTTCGAGGTCCTCGAAATCGACGGCGGCAACGAACAGGCGAAAAGTTATATCGCCAGGGCTTTCCTTCAACAGAACGAACGCGGCGAACTCGCCGTGAAATATTATATTCATATGTTCAACAGGGAAATGCACGATCAGAAAATGCTGGATATACTCTCGTCCCATTTTCTCGCTTCGAGCGATCTAAGTGAAACCGCGATAAGCGTTTACAAAAAAATGTACGAGCTGTCCGCCGAGAATACGGCCGTGCGCGAGATGATCTTCAAGGCGTGCGTCATAGTGAACGACCGTTCGTCATATGCTTTGAAACTTTACGAAGATATTTATGCCGGCGAGCCGGGGCGGAAAGATATAAAACTCGCTCTGGTTTCGGCTTATTATGAATCCAAAGATTTCCGCAGGGCGGCCGATACGGCCAGGGCGCTTTTCGAACAGAACGAGTTCAGCAGAAAGCTCCTGGAAATATACGCCGAATCCATGGAAAAATCAGGGCAGCAGGCTCGCCTGTACGAGGACTTTACGCAGATGATCTCCAGAAATCACCAGTGCAAGGTTTTGGCGGATTATTTCGAACTCATGAAGCCTGTTTTTCTGGCGGGCAGACTTATGAACGACGCCGCGGCCTTGCCCGGCGACGGCGGCGGACAGCCGAAAAAGCCTAAAATAAATATCTGCGGCAACTGCGCCCACATGAATCCGGCCGGTATTTCGCACTGCGAAAAGTGCCGTTCGGCGCTCGTAACCGGCTGAACCGTCGGTGCGCAAATAAATATCTTGACTCCGCAAATTTCATTTAGTATAATTTAACTGCCAACGATTTAAATGTTAAGGAGTGTGTCTTAATGAAAAAAAACGGTTCGATCATTTTCCTTGTTTTAGCTGCTGTTATGTTGACCCTGTCGCCTTTATACGCGGCCGATATGAAAATCGATATAAACGCCGGTTCTGACGTTTCCAAACACTACGATCCCCTTCACCCGGGACATATGCATCAGGCGCCGAACGGCACCTATTACAACCAGCCCGGCGACAACGTGGGAACTCACCATCCTACGCACCCCACACACCCTACGCACCCCACATATCCGACCCAGCCCACTTACCCTACATATCCGACTCAGCCTACCTATCCGACATATCCGACCCAACCTACATATCCTTCTTATGAAACCGACGCAAGCCTCTATCAGAACGGCTTCAATTATTTCAATGCCGCCAACTACGGCCTTGCAATCAAAAACTTTAAAAGGCTCGTCGATCGTTATCCTTCTTCCAGCTACGTGGAAGGCGCATCGTATTATATGGCTCTGAGCTATAAAAACTCCTATAATTACGCTCAGGCGATAAAGACCCTGCACACGATGATAAACAATTACCGCACTTCGCCGAACAGGCCGGACTGGTTCATCGCTCTCGCCGAGGTCGCCGAAGCCGCTTATAAATATAAAGACGCCGCCAAATGGTACGATGGATTCGCCCGCGAATACTCCCGTCATCCCAGAGCGGCCGAAGCCATGTTCCGCGCCGGCCAGGCCTATGAAAAAGCCTACGACAACCGCGCGGCCGTTAACGCCTACCGCGCTCTCACGGCGTCCTATCCTTATTCGCCTTTCAATAACATGGCGCATGACAGGATCCGCGCGCTCGGATACGGTTACTAATTTTTTCGGATCGTAATTAACGGTCACAAATATTCCGGTACGAAAGCGGCGTCCTTCTTCGGAAGGCCCGCTTTCGTCCGTTGATAGAGGCTTTTACGGGCGCAACCGTCGCCATTCCACTCCGTAATATTCAAATTAACGAATGTTGTTTTCGGGTTCTGATTAACTGAAGTAGTTTGGGGATTTATGGGCAAAAAATATTATCCGGTCAACATCGACGTTTTCGGCAAAAAATGCCTCGTCGTGGGCGGCGGCGCAGTGGGTGAAAGAAAGGTACGCTCTCTCCTGGATTGCGGCGCGCTGGTCACGCTGGTTTCTAAATCCTTTACCGCCGGCCTGGAAAGACTCGCCGGTGAGGGAAAGATCCACGCGGAGATGCGCGGGTTCGAAGAAGGCGACGTGGAAGGCGCGTTCCTCGTGTACTGCGCCACCGACGACGGCGAGCTGAACCGCAGGGTGTTTGAAACGGCCGAAAAAAAATCGCTTCTGGTCAACGTCGTCGACCAGCCTGTCCTGTGCAACTTTATAGTGCCCGCGATCGTTAGAAAAGGCAGCCTGCTGGCGAGCGTTTCGACCTCGGCGGCCGCGCCCGCTCTGGCGAAAAAACTCAAAGCCCTTCTGGCGGCCGCGTTCGACGACGGATACGCCCCGCTGCTCGAGTTTCTGGCCGAAAAAAGAAAGACGGTCAAAACGCTGACCGATGATATCGCCTCTCGCAGGAAGATCTTCGACGGCCTTATCGAATCGCCTCTTTCGAAACTCTTTGCGGCGGACTCCCCGGGCAGCGAAGGCCCCGCCCGCGATTTATCCGGTTTCGATTTTGAGGAGTACAAAAAGGCCAATCCCGAAATTATAGCGGAGGCGGAAAAAATATTCGGAGCTGTTTGCGAAAAATATCTGCCGCGGGCGTAAAGAACAAAAACAATAAATGAAAAATTTGAACGGAAAACAAAATAAACATTATAATATCAGGAGAGCGAAATGAACGGAGTACATTCAAAAAAACTAATTTATAAGAACGGCATATTCTTCGCGGCGGCCGCGCTCGTTATTTTTCTCGCGGCGGTTTCCGGCTGCGGCGGCGGCGGCGCAGAATCGGACAACCCCGACGACATGATCGCCATCGAAGGCAGCGTTTCACAGTCCGTACTGCCCGCGTCTCCCCGAACGGCGGCCGCGGCGGGGCGTTCATATTCCATCAGCGGCGCACTGGCGTCCGAGGGCGACATGGTGTTTTTATTTCTCAACGGCGACAGCGTCGGCTCGACGCAGATACAGGGCGGCAAATACAAATTTTACGGCGGCTATAAAGGCAGAAGGCTCAGCCTGAAATTCGGGCTTACCAACAACGAGGTTTTCGTGGGCACGGTGGCCTCCGACGCTACCGGCACGATCGTTCTTCCGGAATTCGACGAATATCACGTGATAGCCAAAAAGGTTATCGAGGTGCAGGCGGCCGAAGGCCGGACCAAACTCGATAATTTCATAGTATCCAACGGCAGGCTCGATCTCACTGCCACCGTCAACACGCTGCGCGGCCTTCTCGCGTCGAAATTCCTCGCCGAGCCGGAAATTTACGGAAGCTCCGCGCCCCAGCTGATGGCTAAGATAAACAACCTGAGCATAGACGCGAACTCGGCGTTCTCTTACAGGCAGCTCAAAATATTTGCGGATATCCCGAAAACTATCGCCATATCGCCCGGAAGTTATTCACTGGGCGTCCGCGAACAGGGGCAGTTCACCGTCAGCATGTCGGGCTTCACCGATAAGAGCCTGGTCTACAAGGTCAACGACATGATCGGCGGCAGCAGCGCGGTGGGAACGATAACACAGAGCGGTCTCTACACGGCCCCCGGCACGATCGATCTCCAGACGGCCGTGACCGTCTCCGCGCAGTCGGTTGAAGATACTACCCAGCAGGCTTCGGCGCTTGTCGTGCTTACGCCGGTAGTAATAACACTCAACGGCGGAAAAGATTCGATAAGCCTTTCCACGCTCGATAAAGACTATAACATGCCTTACACGGTCACGGGTCACGGTGACAAAAGGCTCAGATGGTACGTCAACGACATCGAATTCGGCAATATCCTTACCGTCGGCTACATTTCTTCGGCCGGAAGATACTCCCAGCCGGCCAAAATTCCTTCGGTTAAAATAACCGTGAAAGCGATTTCAGTCGCCGACGACACGAAATCCGACGCATGTGAGATCATAATAACTCAATAAAACGGCGCGGCCGGTTGAAAAAAGCGAAGAAACCGAAACAAAACTCGACAAAAACAAAAAAACATTTGACTTTTTAATTGAAATGTGTTATTATCTCTTGATATTATCAAAAAAATAGCATTAGAGGAGACATATAAATGAACCCAAGGTCCTTCGATGATCTGTCAAAAATCATACCCAACAAGTTTTTGCTGACGATGGTAATTGCGGCACGCGCGAAACAACTCGAAAAAGGCGCCGAAAAAAAAGTCGAATGCCCCTACACCAATTCGATAGACATAGCGATCGAAGAACTCTATCACCGTAAGCTCGACATAAAAATGATCCTCGACGGCTTCGAAGAAAAGCTCAAAAAAGAAGCGGTTCTCAACCTCGAGATCCAGAGCCGCACGCTCGATAACACCTTTACCGCGGCAGGACACGGCGGCAGCGAGACCGAAACCGAGTAGTTCTAAAGGCAGAAACGACCTGTGCCGGCGAATATCATAAAAGCATATTATTCTGATATATATAATTAAAAACGCGTCATTTTTCGAAACGGCGCGTTTTTAATTTGTATCCGGTTAATTTTTTATAAACGTAAAATTATTTGCTGTCACACTTTTATCTGCGGTCCGAATTTCATCATTTCCTCGCGGCCTTTTTCGGTCAGCTCGAGCGGCTCATAAATGCTTACAGGCTTGTTTTTGCCCTTGACTTTTATCGTGTCGAGGAATTTGAACGTGCAAAGATCTTTCAGATAATCGACGCAGAATTCGGTGAATATTATGTGGTTGTTATAGTTTCTCGTCAGCGCCTCGACGCGCGCGCCAAGGTTGACGTTATCGCCTATGACGGTGTAGTCGAAATGTTTTTTGGAGCCCATGTTGCCGACGATCATGGCGCCGGAGTTAAACCCTATGCCTATATCGACCGGCTGCTTTTTCTCGCTTATCCATTTTTTTTGAAGTTCGTGCAGCACGTCCATCATTTCGATGCTGGTAAAAAGCGCGCGGGCGCAGTGATCGGTCTGCAGCACGCGCGAAGGCGCTCCGTAGACCGCCATTATTTCGTCGCCGACGTATTTATCGAGCGTGCCCTTGTATTTGAAAATGATTTCCGTCATATAGTCGAGGTATTCGTTGAGCATCGCGACGACCTGCTCCGGCGTGTGGTTTTCAGAAAACGTAGTGAAGCTGCGTATGTCGGAAAAAAGGACCGTCAGATCGCGCACCTCTCCTCTGAGTTTAAGGTTGTCGGGATCGCTGAGGATCTCTTCCATGGCGTTCGGGCTCAGGTAGTGCGAAAAAGCCTCGCGCACGAATTTTTTCTCCCTCTCCTCGTAGAAATAGAAGAACAGGTTCACGGCGAAGAAGTTCGCCATCAGTATCGTTACTATAGGCAGCAGGACGATAAAGACGCCGCTCTTGCAGAACATGAAAAACGCGAAATAAAAATAAGCGGCCGACGAAAATATCGATATCACAAGGGCCTTGCCCGGATGCATCAGGTTGAGGATGGCGAACGAGAACATGGCGACGGAAAACATAATCATGCGGTTGTACGCAACGTCGGCGTGCCTTAAGAACTTATTAGTCATGAAAGAATTCATGATATTCGCGTGCCCGAAAAACATCGGAGTTTCGGCGGAAACCGGCGTCGGCTTTATATCGGATGTCGCGTGAGCGGTGAGGCCTATGATCAGTATTTTGTCCTTAAGGTTGTCTATAGTATTTTCCGGG
This sequence comes from Candidatus Wallbacteria bacterium GWC2_49_35, assembly GCA_001791795.1. GTDB lineage: Bacteria > Muiribacteriota > UBA9980 > UBA9980 > UBA9980 > UBA9980. Next base: position 5,898 of record MGFH01000114.1, on the reverse strand, counting down.
CCTATGATATTTCTTAAAAAAGAATTGAGCTGGTGCTTTACCATGTAAAGGTCGTTGGTCTTTTCTTTGAGTCTCTTTATTTTTTCGAGCGTCAGGTTCGGGCGGGCGAAACTGTTGACCACGGATTTTATCATCTCGTCGAGGCCTTCGATGATATTAGGGAAGAACGGCCTCAGGGTTTCAATATTGCTCGCGCAAAGGCCGTTTTGCCTTACGTCGTGATAGGCCCTGAAAAAATGAATGCATTTTTCGTCGACCGACTCGAAAAGGCTTTCGGCCAGGAATAAATAAACGCGTTTTTCGATCTGCATGAGATTGAAAAAGTGGGTGTAAAAAGACGCGTTCTTATAGGTGCCCTGAACGCCGTAACGGGCCGCCCAGTTGAAGATGGCTGTCTTGTCCTTGTTCAGCGGTATTCTCAATTCAGGCCCGACCTTCGCGGCGTAAGCCGGATCTCCGACCGGTATCACGAAAATGTCGCCTTCCATGCTCGATTTTGCAAAGTCGAGTTTCATTATTTTTTCGAGCGCCTTGATGGAAAGCTGCGGCAGGAAACGGCCGTTGACCTCGAAGAAAAGCGGGTAGCGGCGGTAGGTGCCGTCGTCGTCGGGGTTGTTGTTGGCAAAACCTATGTAATTAGTGTTTTTTAGCAATTTCGTGACGGGAAGCACCGGAAACGAAGGGCGCTCTTCCTGCCTGAAAAATTTAGATACGTCGTCCGGCAGCTTTATGCAGTCGCGGTCGTATATGAGTTTGATGTTGTCGAAATAATCGATGCGCGCCATAATTATATCTTCGATACCGAGAAAAACGTCTTTTTTTATGAGGTCGATCTCGGAGGTGACGCCGATCTTTTCAAGGACCATGTTTCTTACTACCTTGAAATCCACTTCTGAAGAGCCCGCCGTTTTTATAGCGTCGATTATCTTGTCGGCGCAGTATTGAAGGTGAAAATTGCGTATGTCGAAGATCCTGGCCTTTACGTATTTAAGCTCGACCATCGTCAGGCGGGATATCTCGTCGGCTGTGAGGGCGAAATTTTTAATAAGCCTGGAGTATATTAGAAAATCTTTATACAGTTCGCTTTTATTGGCGTCCGGTATCTTCATTATTATTTCGGCGAAGCGTTCTTTGTTCTGCATCAGCTGAGGCATTACATAAAAAAAATCTTCGGTGAAATGCATCGCCAGGTAGATGTTGCTCGACAGCTTAAGGCCCTCGGCGAAAAAGTCGTCGTCGGTAAGCGAGGCGTCGGCGAACGGGCGGGGCTCGGCCAGATACTGCCGGTAGTCGGCGATAAGTTTGATTATGTTTTCTTCCGTGCCGGAAGAAAAAAGCGAGCGGACCTCGGGCGAAAGCCCTTCGTACCACAATTCGAGCTGGTCGTAGAGATGGTATTTTTCGGCCTTCGAGTTGCGGTGAAATTTTTCGAGGAACTCTATATCGAAGAGCACCGCGGCCGGCTGTCCTCTTTTGATGAAGCGCAGGAATTCGGCGAAAACGGAGCGGTTCCATGGCCAGCGTCCGATATTTTCGACCGACTCGTCGTCCATGCCGACAAGTATAATATTATCGACTACGGGCATGTCCTCGCGCGGACGCGCGCGCATCATAAGATCGTTCATCTCACGCTCGGCCGAAGTGAAAAGGCCGCTTGCGTCGAAGTAAATGATCGCACCGGTCACGAAAAGGCATATTGCGAAGGTGGCGATGGATTTTTTAACCGCTTTATTGAGCATAAGCCGCCGTTAGAAACTGTCGAATTTTTTGATCCTTATATTTTGTATCTGTTTTATGGCCTCGCGTACGAGTTCGTCGTCGTCCGAGTTTTTGGCGGCGAAAGAGAAATCGTATTCGGCTCCGTGGTAATTTTTGTTGTTAAGTCTGGCGCGTCCGCGTTTAAGATAGACGCTGCATATTCCCGGAATGATCTTGAGCACCTGCGTGTAATATCTTTCAGCCTCTTTGTATAATTTTTTGTCGTAGAGTTCGTCGGCCACTTTGAGCAGGTTAAGAGCATCCCAGTATTTGTTGTAGTTGTTTTTTATGTCGGCGCTCGATTTGAGGGTCGTATCGATGTCGGGATAGGTTTCGAGGATGAGCGTTTTATAATCAGCCACCAGATTGTCGTATTCGCCCGCGCCGCCGTCGGCGAACTGTATCCTGTTCTCGTCTTTGTCGACGCCGGACAGATTCAGCAACGGAGGACAGAGTTTGAGTTTGAGCGAAAAGATGCGCGAGGGCGAAGATGACGTGAGGCCGTGTTTTTCCCTGAAGAGCTTGTCGTTGTAATTGTAATCGAGGTCTTTGTTCTTCAATTCGTAAAGATTGTGAACGGGCTCTTTTAATGTGGGCGCGTAAATATTGGCCTGGCGGAACTGGGTCACTCCGCGTTCGAGAAGATTGGCCCTGACGTAGCAGACGCCGATGTTATTGTAAGCCTCTGCCAGATTAGGTTTCAGATCTATCGCGCGCTTGAAGTTTATTATGGCGAGCGGGACGTTGTTGCGGTAGAAATAGGCCAGGGCCATGTTGTAATAGCCTTCCGGCTGGCGCGGGTCGGCCTTGACGGCGCGCGCAAAAAAGCGGAGGGCGTTGCGGAAGTCGGATTTGAATATGCGCTCGACTCCGAAATCGAGCATTTCAACGTAGCTGAGCTGTTCGGAGTTGGCTTTGTTCGCCTGTTCGAGAAGTTTTCTGACCTCGGCGTCCTCGCCGGCGACCGACTGCGCGTTTACCAGGTTTCTTACTTTGTCGTGGCGGACCTCCTGGATCTTATTGCCGCGGTCGTCCTGGTAATGCCTGTAGCGTGGTTCGTAATATTCGTCGTGCTCTTTGAAGCGCTCGAGGATGTCGTCCATATTGGTTTCTACTGTGTCATAGTCGAAGCCTTCCCAGTCGGGAGGGGCCGGCGGGTTGTTCATGCGCGGCGTTTTGCGCGGGGCGGCGTTCATTTCTTTCAATGAGTCTATGATCTCGGATTCGTCGAATACGCTTTCGTCGTCTTCTTCGATTATCATTTTGGACGCGCCGGAAGCTTTCGGGGAGGTTTTTCCGGCCCCGGAAGCCGTTCCGGCGGAAAGCGGAGCCAGAAGGAGTCCGGCCGAAACCGCAAGCAGAACTAGCAGCGGCAGTCGTTTTATTTTCGCCGGAGACGTTGAAATTGACTGTGAATGAATATTACTCATTTTTAAATCAAGACCTCGCGTTATTTTTACGGTTCTTTTCCGCCACAGGAAGCGCGGCGCTTAAAGAACTTTTTATTTACGGTGCTTCAATATTACCATTCCAAGAGGCGGTATGTTGAGGTTCATAGAATAACCTTTGCCCTGCCACGGATAATTATCGGCCTGAAATCCGCCGAAGTTGCCGATATTCGTGCCCCAGTATTCGCCGGAGTCGGAGTTGAGCAGCTCGTCGTAATGGCCGGGCCAGGGAACTCCGACGCGGTAGTTCATATATACCATCGGGGTGAAATTGAAGACGAAAATGAGTGCGTCGTCGGGGTTTTTAGCCTTGCGCATGAAGCTTATGACGGAGCGGTCCGAGTCGGAGAAGTCGATCCATTCGAAGCCTTCGGGAGAGAAATCGAGCTCGTGGAAGGATTTTTCGGTTTTATAAAGATAGTTGAGGTCGGCCATGTAGCGGCTGTACTTATGGTGCGATTCGTAGTTCAGAAGGTGCCAGTCGATGCTGCTGTTGAAGTTCCATTCGTTCCACTGGCCGATCTCGCCGCCCATGAATAAAAGTTTCTTGCCGGGCATCGCGTACATATATCCCATAAGAAGCCTCAGATTGGCGAACTTCTGCCAGACGTCGCCGGGCATTTTGTCCAGAAGCGATTTCTTGCCGTGCACTATTTCGTCGTGCGAAAGCACCAGAACGAAGTTTTCGTGGAACGCGTAAATGAGCGGGAACGTGAGGGTGTTGTGGTGATAACGCCTGTAGATGGGATCTTTTTCAAAATATTTCAGCGTGTCGTTCATCCAGCCCATGTTCCATTTCATGCCGAAGCCGAGGCCGCCGACGTAGGTGGGCCTTGAAACGGCCGGCCATGCGGTGGATTCTTCGGCTATGGTGACGGTTCCCGGGAAATATTGATAGACTATGGTGTTTAAATATTTTAAGAATTCTATCGCTTCGAGATTCTCGCGTCCGCCGTACTGGTTGGGGATCCATTCGCCGACCTTGCGGGAATAATCGAGGTAGAGCATGGAGGCTACCGCGTCGACGCGCAGGCCGTCGATGTGGTATTTGTCGAACCAGAAAACGGCGTTGGATATGAGGAAGTTTTTGACCTCGTTGCGCCCGAAGTTGAATATGAGCGTCGCCCAGTCCATGTGCTCGCCTTTTTTAGGGTCTTCATGCTCGTAGAGGCAGGTGCCGTCGAAGCGCATGAAGCCGTGCCAGTCTTTCGGGAAGTGGGCCGGCACCCAGTCGACGATTATGCCTATGCCGTTCTGGTGAAGATAATCGACGAAGTACATGAAGTCGTTGGGTGTTCCGAAACGGCTGGTGGGGGCGAAATAGCCCGTGACCTGATAACCCCATGAACCGTCGAAGGGGTGCTCGGCCACCGGAAGCAGTTCGATATGGGTGTAATTCATCTGCTTGACGTAGTCGGTCAGCCTTACCGCCAGTTCGCGGTAGGTCAGAAAGCGGTTGTTGTCTTCCGGAACGCGCATCCATGAGCCCAGATGCACTTCGTAAACCGACATCGGGCCTTCGGCGAGGTTGCCTTTTTTGCGGTTTTCGATCCATTCGGCGTCGTTCCATTCGTATTTGTTGTAATCGTAAACTATGGAAGATGTTTTGGGACGGACCTCGGAGGCGAAAGCGTAAGGGTCGGCTTTTTCAATAAGGCTTCCCTGCTTGGATTTGATCTCGAATTTATAGCTGCTGCCCATTGGAAGGCCGGGGACGAAAATTTCCCATACCCCGACGCCCTGGCGGACGCGCATTACGTGGCGCCTGCCGTCCCACATGTTAAAATCGCCTATGACGCTTACGCGCTTGGCATTGGGCGCCCAGACGGCGAAACAGATGCCGCCTATGCCTTCGAATTCATGATAATGCGCGCCCAGCTTGTCGTATATGCGGTGATGGTTGCCTTCTTTGAACAGGTGAAGGTCGTAGTCTGTCAGAATGGGCGGAAAAGCATAGGAATCATAGAAATTCGTCGAGTTATTGTCGTAAAAAAATTTCTCGATATTATACTTGAAAACTTCGGTTCTTTTAATAATTACTTCGAAAAAACCGCGGTCGTCGACCTTGTTCATTTTGTAGCGGTTATCCTTGCTTACCGGCTTTCCGCCGTTTTTCGCGTCGGGGACCTCGAAAACGAACGCCTCGCGCGCGTCGGGCAAAAACGCCCTTACGCAGACACTTTTTGCGCCGTCGACTTCTATCTCGTGCATTCCCAGTAACTGGTAGGGGTCGAAATGATCGGTATTGACGATACGGTCAATATCATACTGTGTGCATGTTTTTGACATAACTCACCTCATCCGGATTTTATATTGTTGTTTTTTATTCAATTATCAAATTTAGAATATATCATAATTACATTTTTTTTACAATATCTTTTTGTAATTATATTCTTTGAACGAATCGATTAAATATTTTAGCAACTATTCGTGTTTTAATTTGAATTGTTTCATAATATTCATGAAAAAATAACTATAATAAAACGTTAAGGAAAAGACGGGCGAGATGGTCAGGCGGTCTCTCGCATTTATACGACAATAAAATAAAATAAATGATGTTTTCACTTGACAAACCTTTGTAAATTTTGTAAAATTCATTTAATCAAAAAGAAAAAAAGCCATAGTAAAAATCTAAATTTTTGAAAGGTAGGGAGTATTAATGGCAAAAAGGGGTATTTTAACAGTTTTATTC
>MGFH01000113.1 GCA_001791795.1 Candidatus Wallbacteria bacterium GWC2_49_35 | reverse complement strand
CGACGACCTATGAACAGAAAAAGATCGATTTCGACCAGCATATCGAAAACGTTAAACTAGAAGTCAAGGTTGCCCATCAGGAACTCATTCAGGCCGACGAACTTATAACCGCATCCGAAAAGAACGTCGAACAGGCCAAAGAAGCGTTTTCGATCGCGCAGGTCTCATACGACAACGGCCTGAACACGAACCTGGAGATCATGGACGCTCAGCTCGCGCTCACTCAGGCTAAAACCAACTATTTCCAGTCGCTTCATGACTACGCCGTCGCTTTCGCCAAACTCGAAAAATCGATGGGCATAGCCAGGATCGCGGAATAATTTACCAGAGAATAGAGAATAGAGAACAGAGAACAGATAAGGATAATAATAAAAAATAAAATATAAAGACAATAGATAAAGATAACAGATAAAAAACGGCGTCCGGTTAAACGGGCGCCGTTTTTATTTAATAATACGGTACTTTAATTTTTGGCGAAATTTTTTATTTCTGAGCTTTTACGAACTCGTCGATGCCGCGCGCGGCCCGCTTGCCGGCGCCCATGGCCTCTATAACGGTCGCTGAGCCGATGACTATGTCGCCGCCCGCGAATACGTAAGAAATCGATGTCTGGCAGGTTTCGGGATCGGCGATGATATTGCCCCATTTGTTGACGTGGATGTCGGGGGGCGACGCTTCGCGGATTATCGGATTCGCGCTGGTCCCGATGGCGACGACGAATGTGTCGCATTCGATGACGTATTCGGAGCCGGGCATGGGAACGGGTTTGCGGCGGCCGGACGCGTCGGATTCGCCGAGCTCCATTTTAATGCACTTTACGCCGCTGACATAGCCGCGCTCGTTCTTGATAACTTCGACGGGGTTGGTCAGCATGACGAATTCGACGCCCTCTTCCTGCGCATGGTAGCGTTCTTCGAGGCGCGCGGGCATTTCTTCGAACGAACGGCGGTAGATTATATAAACTTTTTCGGTGCCCGGAAGCCTTTTAGCCGTGCGCGCCGAGTCCATTGCGGTGTTGCCGCCGCCGACCACGGCGATCTTTTTGCCGGTGAAGATGGGCGTATCGAATTTCGGGAACATATATGAGCGCATTAGATTGATGCGCGTGAGGAACTCGTTCGACGAATAAACGCCGTTGGCGTTTTCGCCCGGAATATTCATGAACTGCGGCGCGCCGGCGCCGGTGGCGACGAAGATCGCGCTGAAGCCGTCTTTCGTGAAATCGTCGAATTTAAGAGTGCGTCCCGCGAGGATGTTGAACTCGATCTTAACGCCGAGAGATTGAATGTAGTCGATCTCTTTTTGCACGATGGCTTTTGGCAGGCGGAACTCGGGAATGCCGTAAACAAGCACGCCGCCGGCGACGTGGAACGCCTCGAAAATGGTCACGCCGTAGCCCATTTTGGCCAGCTCGCCCGCGCAGGTAAGGCCGGCGGGGCCCGAGCCTATAACGGCGATTCGCTTGCCGTTGGGCGTTATTTGAGGTATTTTGTGCTCTTTAATATTTTCGCGTTCCCAGTCGGCGACGAAGCGCTCGAGGCGTCCTATTGCGACGGGCTCGTTCTTCTTACCGACTATGCATTTCTCCTCGCACTGCGTCTCCTGCGGGCATACGCGGCCGCAGACGGCGGGCAGGCTGTTGTAATTTTTAAGCGAATCGGCTGCCGCCGCGAATTCTTTCTTTTCGATGAGTTTGATGAATTCGGGAATGTTTATGCCGACCGGGCAGCCGGCGACGCAAGCCGGCTTTCTGCAGTTGAGGCAGCGCTTCGCCTCCGTCACGGCTTCTTCTTCATTGTAGCCGAGAGAGACCTCGTCGAAGTTCTTGTTGCGGACGTCGGCTTCCTGCTCGCGCATCGGAACTTTTTTGCCCGATCTGGTGCCGTCGCCGTTTTCGGCGTGCGCTTCGCCCGCGGCTATTTTTTTACTCAATTCATGGACGTAGCCGTGGATGCACGAATCGGCGGTGTGAGCCGCCGCGGCCGCTTTCACTTCTTTATGCTCATAGCGGTCCATGGCGTCTTTCTCTTCTTTTTCAAAGCGCTTGTTCCTGAGCAGCAGTTCGTCGAAATCGACCAGATTGCCGCTGACGTCGGGGCCTTCGACGCACGGGAAGACCGTTTTGCCGCCGACCGAGGCGCGGCAGGCGCCGCACATTCCGGTGCCGTCGACCATTATGGTGTTGAGGCTGGCGGTGTAGTCGAGGTTGTTTTCTTTCGTCACTTTCTGGATGGCGTGCATCATAACCAGCGGCCCGATGCCGACGACGTGGTCGATCTTTACGCCCTTCGCTATAAGGTCTTTGAGCACGTCCGTGACGATGCCTTTGACCCCGATGGAGCCGTCGTTGGTTGCGTAGTGGATCTCGTCGCTTACCGCGGCCATTTTATCTTTCAATATCAAAAGCGCGTCGGTGCGGGCGCCGATTATCGATATCACGCGGTTGCCAGCTTCCTTGAACGCGCGGGCCTGCGGATAAAGCGGCGCGATGCCGAGCCCGCCGCCGATCATAACGACCGTGCCGTATTTTTTTATCGTGGTCGGCTTGCCGAGGGGACCGACGAAATCGTTAAGCGCTTCGCCGGTTTTCAGCTGCGCGAGCTCTCTGGTGGATTTTCCAACGGGCTGGAAAATAATTGAAATAGAGCCTCTTTCCTTCGACCAGTCGTAGATGGTGAGCGGTATCCTTTCGCCCTTGTCGTTCAGGCGGAACATTATGAACTGTCCTGCCTGAGCGTTGCGCGTGACGTAAGGCGCCGCGATCTCCATTTCTATATTATTTTCGTTCAACTGGACTTTTTTCAATATCTGATACATCCCGATTTTCCTTTCTTTGTTTTGGTTTTATTTCGTATCGGCTGTCTTTTCTTCTTTTTTTTCTGAAACTGTATTTTTCTTTAATTTAACCACGGATGCGATCTCGAGCACATGATCGTTTACTTTGGTGAATTGCTCTTTGAACTCGGTCGAACCGAAGGCGGGTATGGAGTCGGTAAGTATGGCGCCTTCGTTTTTCGCGTAATCGTATCTATAAATCAGCAACAGGCCGCTCAGAAAAATGCCTGCGGGGTCCTGAGGCATAGGCATTTCGCGCCAGTTTTCAAATACGAGCGGTTTTCTCGGGATCTTAATGACGCTCAGCACGGAGCGGGGGCCGTTCGGCGTTTTATAGCCGTAATAATAATGTTTGTCGTCGCCCGCCGGGGTGAGCGCGATTAGTTTTTCGCTGAACATTTTAATGATCTCGGCGTGGAAAGCCTGGACGCCGCGGGTGCTGCATTGCGCGAGTTCGTTCGCGGAAGTTTCATCGCCGGTGCAGGGTTTTGCGAGTTCGGCTTCGGCGGTTTCATCTTTAGCGTAAGCGGCCGGGGTGACATATAAGGATGAAAAAACGGTGTTTTCTATGAATGCGTTCTGGGCGTCTTTGTCCACGGTATTAACCTTAAATGCGGGGAAAGGGTTTTGGGCTGAAAATACTGTGTCGGACTTTGCTGTCAGGCAAAGTTTGACGGCGAGATTTTTTGAATCCGAGGCGTATTCGGTTAACACTTTACCGTTGGCGAGTTTGTCGAGCTGATAACCTTTTATGACATGCGCCGACGATAATTCGGGCTTAAAGGCGGCCGGGAAGTTGAAAAGTTTTATGAAAAGATTGTATTTCCCTTTGGCTGCGGGAGCGGTAACCGGAAATCCCAGTTTGATGAAATCGTCAAGCGCGATATTGGTGATATCGGGCAGGAACGGACTGGTAAAACCGAGGTCCGCCGGTGTTTCGAAGTTTTTATCGGGTTCGGGAACGGCCGCCGGCTGTTCGGCTTTTTTATCTTTTTCGGCGGCATCGGCGTTCTTGACGTTTTTTTTATCTTTCTCAGATGTTGCGGCGTTCTTGACGTTTTTTTTGTCTTTTTCGGCGGCTTCGGGCGCCTTTTCTTTAACAGGCGGAAGATATCCGAAGTTGAACTTCATGTCCGAGTCTATATGCCAGCCGCCGTGGACCTGCGCTGCATAACCGTATGATTGAAACGCAGCCGCGCCTGAGATCAGAACAAGAGCGAACGCCGCGATTAAAAATTTTTTCATAAAAAATTACCTCCTGATTTTTAATTAATTTTATGGAATTTATTATATCATTTTTTTCTTTAAGATGCTTGATTTTTTTTGTCATGTACGAAAATTTTTGCGGCCGGATAAGAAACGCCGGTTTTCGATGGCGGGCGGGTTATCAATCACAAGGCAGACGAGTTTTTTCGGACCGTGCATTCCCGGAACCACCTGCTTTTCAATGTCGGCCGTCTTGGACGGTCCTGCGATAATGACCGTCTTGTCAGGCCGTACGACGCCTTTTCCAGCGGCTGCATCGCCGAAGAATTCCGCCATGTTATTATAAAATTTAGTCCCGCCGTCCGCGACCAGAACCGATATGCTTCCGAAAAGGGTTTCTTCGTGTGCTACCCGGGCGGCGTCGATGACCAGAGCCCCGTCCTCCGCCAATAGCGCTGCGGCGGGGGCGACGCAGATTTCGGCGTCGTCGGATACAGCTTCCAGCAGGATGAAATCGGCACCAACGCAGAGGGCCGTCGTTATTTTTTTTGCAAAACCGCCATCCAGGGCTTTCGATAAATAAACTTTCGTTTTTGTTCTCGCATTCCGGCCCGAACTCGAATTCGAATCAAAATCCGGGAGGGAGTTTTCATCGAAATTTGCGTTCGCGTCGGCGCGTCCCGCTATGGGCGCTTCAGACTTAGTGAGTCCGGCGATAAATTTAACCGCAATATCATAGTTTTTGCATATTATCGCTTCGCCGCCGTTATGAGCAAGGCGCGTTGCGAATTTTTCGACCGGAGTTTCCGTCATTTTTTAAAATACCTCTCCATAAATGTTTTGCCCGCCTCGCCGATGAAATCTCTTTTGGAGAATCTTGACCATAAAGGAATATAATTTTTTCCGAATATTTTCCGGGCGGCCGCGAAATATATTCTCGCTAAAGGCGCCACGGCGCGGCTCAGGTAATAATTCGACATGACGCGCGAGTGTATTTTTGAAAATATTTTTTTAGCGAGCGCGAGCGGGGGCTTTTGGACGCCCGCGTCCGCGCAGCGGCGGAAGCGGTGTTCTAATATAAGCGCCGGCAGGTTTATCTTCACGGGGCAGACGCTTTTACAGAAGCCGCAGAGCGTCGATGCGTCGAGCAGCTCTGAGCATTTCTGATAACCGATGAAAAATGGCGCAAGTACCGTGCCGATGGGGCCTGCGTAT
>MGFH01000112.1 GCA_001791795.1 Candidatus Wallbacteria bacterium GWC2_49_35 | reverse complement strand
GGCCGCCGTCGATAAAGCAGTACCTCGCGTTAAAAACGTGACATCGGCCAACGCCGACGGTAAATACCGCACGGCAAGACCGATCGAAGTAAATGTAGAATTTTCGGAAGTCGTCGTAAAGACCGGAACTCCGCGTATATTTCTCGAAACCGGCATGACCGACAGATATAACAATTATTCGGCCGGTTCGGACACCAGCATTTTATCATTCAACACTTACACCGTTCAAACTAACGACGAGAACGCCGATCTCGACTATAAGGCGACGACCTCGCTCGAATTGAATCTGGGCACCATAAAAGACAAATCGACCACCCCGAATAACGCCGTTTTAACGCTTCCGGCGCCCGGTGCGGCCGGCTCGCTCGGGGCGAACAAGGCGATATTGATCGACGGTAAAATTCCTCCCGCCGCGACCGGCATGGCTTTCACACCTCTCGATTTTACAGGCGCCGATACCGTTAAATGGACGAAAAGCTCCACGCCTCAATTTACATGGGACGCCGTAGCGGCCGATAACGGCCCCGCGGGCTATCCGGCCGACGGCAAAAAATACAGAATTATTTTGACGAACAGCACTCAGCTCGTGGCCGATCCTATTGCGGCCGCACCCGATCCTGACGCGGTCACCAACGACGGCACCAACAGGATAGATTCCGACTGGATCTCCGCTGAAAATTTCACGCCGACTCTCGCTAACGGCGAGTATCACTACAGAATTTACATAAAGGACGACGCGTCGACGAATTCGCCCGTGGCCGGCAACGGTAATATTTCATATACCGCCATTCAGACGCTGCGCGTCGATTTAAGCAATCCTGACGCCGTTCCCGCCGCAAATACCGAAATAAAGAAAAACGGCGGCTCGTTCACGAGCGTCAATATTTATTATACCAACCTGGCTTCGAATTACAGCAGAAGCACTGTCGATATCGTCGATAACGGAAATCCGATTTCCAACTTCGATACGACTAAAAAATACAGGGTGGTCTTAAAGAAAAACGTAGACCCCGATACGGCCCCCGGCGCCGAAGTAGCTATCGCCGGCTGGCAGGATGACGCCGGACTCGACGACACTCTCCACGATTCCAACTGGATGTCGTACGCCGCTCTTAACGCCGGTTATAACTTCAATTTTACCGGCAAGACCCAGACTTATTACAGATGGAGAATTTATACCAAAGATAATGTCGGCAATACCAATTATTCGACCGCCAAGAACGTTTATTACGACATACAGCCGCCGACCGCGCCTTCGCTCACGCTTAAAGCGGCCGATTTGCAGTATACCGACGGTTCGAATTTCTTCTGGACCATCAATAACAAGCCCGGCTTCAACGGAACGGCCGTAACCGACACTCCCGCCGCGCCTAACGGCTCCGCGCTTCATTTGGCGGGCGCATACAGGTTCTTAATGTATAAAATCGCGACGCCGAAACCGGCGATCGAAGATGATTTTACGCTCAATCCTGCCGATATCGCCTATGACTCCGGCTGGGGCGCGGCGACAACCGATTTCGCGTCCGCGGCTGCCATAGCCGACGGCACCTACTACTGCCGCACCTACGTCCGCGACAACGCGGGCAATATAAATTATTCAAATTGCGTCGGCAACAGCACCAACGCCAACGGCGATCTCATAGTCAAGATCGACGCGACGAAACCTTCTATCACGGCTAATAATTTTACACCGCACGCCTGGGTCGATACGCCCCAGCCCACATTCGGCCAGGTAAAAGACGATTCGCCCACTTCGGCCCAGCAGAAGGCCGGCTCTGAAGTTACAGGCGGCGACGGCGCGGGCAGCGGAATTTTAAGATACAGGGTCAGGGCGGCATACGCCGCCAGCTGGACCGCCGGCGCGGATAACGAAGCTTCATGGAACCTCTGGGACGGCGTCGGAACGCTTAAATACGACTCGACCGACGTAGTGAGTTCGCTTACAACGATGCCCACGCAAACCTGCTCGGCAACTTACGCCAACAACGACCATCTCAAATGGATGGTGCGCATCGAAGACAACGTCGGAAACGTAAACTTCACATCGCTGATGGAATTCGCCGTGGAAGACCTGAATCCGAATGCGGTCACGCACAACTTCCCCGGAAACGATCTGTGGATAAGTAAAAACACGTTCGATCTCAAGTGGAACCCGGGCACCGACAACGGCACCGCCGGCATCGGCCATTACATAATATTTGTCGACGACAACGCCGATTTTTCGAGCACTATAACTAATTCGAACAACCTGCTGCCGGCCGCAAACCCTGAAACATGGACGCTTCCCGTTTTGGCTCTTGCGACCTATGAAGGCAAGCCTATTTACTGGAAGGTAAGGTTTTACGACAAGGCGCTCAACTTTGTCGATTCAGCAGCCACAACATTCAAAATAGATATGACCAAACCTACGGTTTCGCTCACCGTGCCTACCGTATCAGGCGCAGAACAAATTCCGCAGGCTATCGCGGCCGATTACCACTGGGTCAATACCCTTACGCCCACCCTTAACTGGACCGGCCAGACCGATCCGAACGGCGCCGCGGCCCAGCCCGGTTCCGGCTGGCAGGTAGCGGGCCAGTACGGCGCTACCTACGCATATAAACTCGAACTTTCGCTCTCTAATTTCGGCGCCAATTTCTGGGACAACGGCGTCCTGGGGACCGATCCGCTAGATGTTAACTACGTCCTTCCCGCCGGCGCGTCGCTCGTCGATAACACCAGATACTATTACCGTGTCCGCTTCTTCGATAAGGGCGGCCAGGCCGAAGCGGTCGACGGCAACTGCAACACCACGCCGGTATGGAGCCTCAAGTGCGATACGACCAAACCGCAGAAACCCGTTCTCGTATGGCCGGGCAACGCCGGCGGCACCGAGTGGATAAGTTCGGCTAAACCGCTGCTGCACTGGAAAGATGGCACCGATACCGGAATAGGCACCAAGGAAGTCATTGTGCAGATCGCCACCGACTCCGGGTTTACAACAATTATAATGGACAAGACTATAACTTACACCGGAACGTCCATAGACACTTACCAGATGGGCGCCGCAGATCCGTCGCTCTCTGAAAGCACCTATTATTACTGGCGCGTCGCGGTCAAAGATAAATTTCTCCAACAGTCCGACTGGGCCGATACTTTCAAATTCAGATGCGACTTTACCGATCCTACTGCGGCCGTTCTCGGCGAGCCCGGCAATGCTTCGCCGTTCGATACCGGCGATGACGCATACTGGATAAATACGCGAACTCCGACGTTCAAATGGACGGCGCCGGATGACGTTCCCGTCCTCGGCCAGTGCGCGGGCATGGCGAGCATCGAAATTCAGATATCGACCAACCTCACTTTCACCGCTATGTTCTATACAAAAACGCTTTATTCGACCGATACCGATTATATAAACGGCGAGTTCACCCTGCCGACGGCGAATAAACTTTCCGGTAACGGTCCGTATTACTGGCGCATCATTTCCTATGACAAGGCGAACAACCCTCTTGCGAACTCTATCATTTCGGATGTGTACTCGTTCAGTATGGACTTCGTGCCGCCCGACTACTTCTCGATCAACCATGAATACGAAGACAGCGGAAGCGTCAATCTGCTCAGGCTCAAGATAAGACCTATAGGCCCGAACAAGAACACCGGCAACGCCTATGACGACGTTGCAGACCTTTACACAGGCATCGCGACAGCCGGCATCAGTAAAATTGAATACTGGTACAAAAAACATCCCTCCGCGACCTGGACGATGGCCGGCTGGACGGACGAAGTGAACGTGGCCTATGAAGTAACTCTTCCCGACAGCGGCGTTTACGATATAGGCGCAAAACTGTTCGACCGCTCCGGCAATGTAAGGGGCTGGGATTACGTCAACGACGGCCAGGACAACCAGGGTTTCATGTCGACCTATTACAGAATTCCCGATATGAACGCGCCGAACAACACTTTCGAAATTAGACTTCGCAGGGTCGATCAGTCTATATTGAATAACTATGGCTTGACGGATTCGCCGACCAAGATCGATTATAACAACTGGATAGTTCCGCCTAATAATTTTATGGTCCACTGGGCGGCCGAATATTATGCCGCCAGCGCAGGCAATCATATTTTCCGGACAACTTCGGATGACGGCGTCAGATTTTATGTGAATAATGTTATAAAAATCAATAAGTGGATCGACCAGGGTTCAACTTCATATACGACTACCGTTAATTTAGCCGTAGGCTGGCATAAAATAGACCTGTATTATTATGAAAGAGGCGGCGGAGCGTCAGTGAGTCTCGACGTAGACCTTCCGAGCGCCGGAACCACATATATACCAGTTCAGATACCCGATGTGCGTTCGTTAAACCCTGACGCGATCATTACCGATTTAAGAGTGGATGCCCAGGCGCCCAAAACTAAATTTCCCAACCTGCTTGTATATACAAGCGCGGATACTTTCGATGTACCGTGGAAACTTGAAGATACTTTTGAAATGACCACCAATAATAAATTCAAGGTCGACTTCGAAGACCTTATGACGGGCGGTTTCGTCAATAAAACGGCGAACAGCGCCACGATCGACAATACCGACGGCATCGAGCTCTCCCGCGCTTTCGATAACCAGCGCTGCCTGCTGGTCAAAAAGGGCACCAACGCAGCGGTCATCGATTTTTATACGCCGCTCAACAATACGGCGAATTATGCCCTTTCAACTTACAAATTCGTCAGCTTCGCATACTGCACCACCGGCAGCGTCAGTTTCGACCTGATAGCCAAAATACAGATCAACGGCCAGTGGCGTCTTGAAATAATAGAAGTTTGCTCGAACCCGAAGCTCGTCAATAACAGCGTATCCGAAAATCCTGGAATTGGATGGGGAATGGTGCCCTGGGATGATTCCAGTTTTATAGGAAAGCACAGTAATTTCAGCAATGACGCAAACTGGCATGCCGCTACGATCAACATATACGAGCAGATGAAGCGGCTTTATGGAAAAACTTCCGCCGACGCCGCACAGATACGCGCGCTTTACTTCTACGGTGAAAATCCGACAGAGGACACTAGAATTTATCTTGATAACTTCTCGCTCTCGAGTCATGGTATGGCGCAGTCGAATATCGATGTCAGGGACGGCTGGCACGGCGACTGGTCGCGCTGGGAAGACGATACCTACTCGGCGACCGTCAATTCATATACCAGGTCATTTACCGGCACGCAGGACGGCTCGGTCTATTTCTTCAGGGGCCGCGCGATAGATAATGCCGGCAATATGGAAGCGGCCACCACGGACGCTGACGAAACATCCACGCAGCCCGTCAGGATAAGCGTCGTTAAATCACCCCCGGACCCGCCGACCAATCTCAGATGGGAGGCGCTCGACGACGACGGGGCCACATGGGTTGAGGCCCGCACGGCGAACGCGAACCTCACATCGCCCGATAACCGCAGGATAAGAGCGGCCTGGGAAGCGCCGAAAGACCCTTCCGGCATGAAGGATTATTACATTCAGATAGCCACCAGCGAAACGTTCTCGGCAAACAGCATAGTGAGCTCGCTCACCAAATGGATCGGATCGAACCAGACCACTTATGAATTCCTCGGCACCGACCAGACCATTTATTACTTCAGGCTTGTATCTAAAGACAACCTCGATTTCTACAAACCGATAACTATCAAAGATAGTTACCGCGCTTATTTTTCGACTGCAAAAGGCGACACGATCGGCACTAACGAGGTCAACGTAAGCCCGACTGAATGGCAGTCCGTCGATACAAGCAGCGCCTCTCTTATAAGCGACTGGGGCTGGGGAACCACCGAACTCGTTACGATATATAAAGACGGCTGCGTATTCCAGGACAGTTTTGAAACAAATATTGACAGTTCAAGATGGACCAAAGCTAATGAGTTTTCATATGAAACATCGCTCGGCGCCGCCGCGAACCTGAATCAGGGCAAGGATAAGGTCAAGGAAATGTATTCGAGCACGCTCGATCTGACGCTTTACGCCCGCGGCACCATGGAATGCAATGTGGCGTATAAGTTCTTAGAATCAGATGACCGCGCGACCGTCAGCGTCCAGTATAAGGTCGGCACGGTATGGGTCGACGATGTTTATGAAATTTATGATAAAAATTCGCCCGACCAGTTCGCCGGCGCAGAGCCGACTATCATGGAATGGAAGTCTAAAAAATTCCTTATCAATGAAGCGGCCGGAGAGTCGCAGGTTAGAATATGTATAACGGTCAAAACCGGTGGTATCGATGTGTTTAAGCCTAAATTCTATATCGATAATATAGTGTTCACTACCGGCAAAAAGGTCAACTCCAGGATAGCCGAAGTCACTTTCGAAGATAATTTCGACACTTCGACGGACCTGGCGACGAACTGGCCGACCCGAAACGACCCGCCGTTCAAGTATCTGACGAACGGATTCGGCAAAACCGACGACGGGCACATCAATGTCAACGAATCGGGCAATATAGGCGGCGGCGGAAAGATCATCGAGTCTAAAATATTCGATCTTTCGAAAACTTTCGAAGGCTCCGCCGAATGCCTGCTTTATTACAATTCGCCCGCGGACGCCGGCGATACTCTTAAATTCGCCATTATGTATAAAAAAGGCGCCTCATGGCTGGAAGATACTTCTGAAACGTTCACCAATACCCTCATCGATTGGGAAACCAGGGCGCTTCCGTTCAACGCCGCACTTGGTAAATCACAGGTTAAAATAGTGTTTACAGTGAAGTGCTCGAGCGGTATTCAATGCGGATTCGACGACTTTAAGGTGACGCAGGGCGGCCGCTTCATATACAAGCGCGGCGATTCCGGATTCACCTATTACAGGCGCGAACTTAAATTCTCGAAATTCTCTAAAAATAAAAAAATCAATATCGACGTCCAGGGCACCGCTACATTTTCGACATTTGTGAACGGCGAACTGGTATTGAACGGCGGCGATATCGCCGATGATAAACTCAGGACGTTCTCTAATCCTTACGACTTTACTTTCAACGACGACGATACATGCGCCGTTGTCACTTTCAAACTAGGCAACGACAAATACGACAGCTACAGCGACGCCGGCATTTCATATAAAATAACGGTCGACGAGAAGCTCAAAGGCATAATCGACACCACCCCGCCGAAACCGGCTAACCTCGTCGCCTACGCGAAGAGCGGTAAAAATATTGAAAAAAAGGACAATCCCTCACCATTCCAGTATTCTAAAGACTTTATAGTTACCACCGACGCATCTGACATAAGCGGCACAAAACGCTGCTACTATAAGGTGTGGTCCTATAAAGATCCCGTCGCCGGCATAGACAACAAACACTTCCCGGCGAACGATACTGACGGCCATTTTATCGATTTCCCCGCGGGCGAAAAGACGGATAACACCATAAATCTCGAAATTACGGCCGATTTCGACCGCGAAACCTGCAGCGTATGGTTCGTCGATAATAACGATATAAACGGCTTTGATTACAGATGCGACGTGCTGCTCAGGGTCGACCGTCAGAAGCCCGAAAAGCCCGTGCTGCTCAAGTTTAAATCGAATTCCGGGGTCGAATTTGTCCACACCACCATATGGGACCATAAAAAGCCCATATTCAGATGGCAGAAGTCGGCCGATCCGAAATTCAACAATACGCACCTGAGCCCCGCCACTTTAATGGATGAATCCGGCACCGGGTACTATCAGATGCAGATGATCACTGGTACGGATTTTTCGGCTCCCGACCTGGACGTTATCTTTAAAAATGATGAAACCATCTATACCCAGGAAGTCAACTTCGAGCCTAAAGACAATCTTGCTCTGGGCGATTATAAATGGCGTGTCAGATCGATAGATTCACTCACCGATACGACCGAGATGAATTTTTCGGACTGGTCGGACACGGGTGAACTCCATCTGGACTTCCATCCGCCCGATTCTTACGTGGTCATGCCGCCCCCGGACGGCCCTTACTATCGCGAAACCGACAACGTGGAATTCCTTCCCGACATATACTTCTCGATAGTGCAGACCGATCACGCGAGTGAATGGCATAAAATACTGAAAAAAATGGCGACTGAAAACTCCACCGAATTCGTCGAACTGACCGACCTGACGCTCGACGACGATAAGCCGCGTGTCGATCGAGACGGTAACTACGTCGTTTTTGAAAGAAAAGACAGCGACAAGTTCGAAATATGCTACATGGAATCCAGCGGTGAGAATGCTCTGATACTCTCGCGCCAGACATACGACACCCAGAACATGTCATCGGGCGATAAGATAAAATATATCGCCGGCGTGCAGGCGGCGGCCACAGGCGACAGTTACCAGTATTACATATTTTCCACGAAAGAAGTGGCGCTCAGCAAAGACCAGACGGGCCTTTATCTTGAATATGACTTCTATGCGGACACCGTAGGCGCCGGCATAGGCGGCATAAACCTCATGTACGAGACCACCGAAACGACCTACGGCCTGAGCGGCAAACAGGAATTGCGTCTCGATCCGGGCTGGGCAGCCGGCGATAAGCCGACCGCCGATCTCGGCACTTCATACCATAACAAATGGCAGCACAGAAAGATGGAACTGCCGGCAACCATGATGATGAACGACGTCAGCATCAAAACATGGGAGGTAGCGCTCGAAAACGATACGGCCGGTAAGAACATCACGGTCTATTACGACAACATCGTATTGACGAACTCCGACGGCCGCATCCAGAACAGCATATACTCGAGAGGGCCGCTCGAATACACCGCTCCGTCGAGCTATGCCAAAAACTATGAAAACTACTCTGTTTCGATCGAAAAAGAGAGGATCACCAATAAAGAAATTAACACCAAGATCACTAAAGACAGGTCGCCTGACATATCTTCGAACGGCAGAAAGGTAGTTTTCTCTTCCTACGACGGCCACAGAAGATACCGCCTGAAAATAAGCGAGGCTCCGTCTGGTTACACGGTCAAAGCCGCTATACTCGACGACACGGCAAAGGGTATTTACGATACCTCGATGTCGAACGGTGACGATTTCAGGATAATCTGGCAGAATTACGATACCGTCACTTCGACGACCAAAGAAGTCGACCTCGACAGGTATCTTGAAAAATTCACGCCGGAAGAAATAGTCGTATGGTTTAAAATACAGGAAACCGCAGGCTGGAGCGGCGGTCTTTCCAACTATTACGTTGAATATTCACGCAACAAGGTCGGCCTCCCGCCTACCGATTACACCAAGGTTTATAAATACTACGACGATTTCAACGAGTATTTTGATACATCCAAATGGACCCTTAAAGGCAAGACCGAGTGGCAGTCGGACGGCACGGTCAAACTGCCGAACGCTGAAAACTCAGCCACAGGCAATGGTTTTTATTCGGCCGATACCTTCAGCCCCGGAACGGGAACGCCCGGCATAGGAATACTCATGTACATGAAAACCGAGTATGTGACCAGCGAGATCAGGCTCGGTCTTTCCAATTCGGATTTTACCAATTCATTCGTTTTTGCCTCGGACGATCTCGATCAATATCTGCAGGCGCATTACGAGGTTTCAACCAAGAGCGCCGTCTGGGCGAACGACGTTAGCGTCACGCCCTCGGCTTATAAGTGGATATTGCATCCTTCAGGACTGGATTCGATTGAAAACAACCTCGTCAACTATCCGCCAAGCTCGACATTCGCTAGTGATAACGGCCAGGTCAGGGTGTTTTCAATGTCGTGGAATAAGCGAGCGGGCGATACCGCGAATAAAATCAGATGGTATTACAATACCGAAACCTTCCCTGCGGCGACCGATTCCACGCCGACTTACGAGCTGGATAGCGGAAGCCTTCCTTTATACTTTATGAACTATAACTCGACTTCGCCTGTTTACATAGATAAGATCATTGTGAGACTTCTTCAGGATACGGAGCCCACGGTCGAGGTCGATACATCTGAAACCATTACTACCGGCCGCTACGAACTTGCCGTAGTTAACGTCGAGCGCGGCAATAACGACAACGGCATGAAGCTGCTCACCAAAAATTCGGACTATGACAGAATCAGCCCCAGGATCAATCCTGACGGCTCGCAAATAGTCTATATGGCCGATCCGGGCGCCGGCCAGTATGAGATCTATCTCATAAATACCTCCGACGGCAGTGGCGACACCAGATTGACGACCTATTCAGGCAACGACAAGGATCCGACGTTCTCGCCTGACGCCAAAAAGATAATATATCTGCAGGAAACCGACGCTGTCGCTATCGGCGCGGGCACTCTCACAGGGACCGTCAGCGTCATTATGACGATGAACATAGACGGAACGAACCAGCAGTGGATAAAAACGCTTACTCCGTCTGAAAAATGGAATTTCAAGTCTCCCGTTTACGGGCCGCTCGGCGACAGGATATACTACGCCAGGGTGTCCGATTCGGACAATTACGAAGTTTACTGCCTGTGGGCGCGCGACTCTTACCTCGGAAAGACCATCGAGGACTCGAACGACCTTGTTGAAACAAGGGTTTCGGAGCTCGATTCAGCCCAGGACGCCGATTATATTTCCGTCACGGGTTTCAAGAAGGTCGGCTGGTATTACACAAAACCGACCATCAAGGTATACGCGCGTGACGCCGAAGGCCATGGCGCACGTATCTATTACAACTGGACGAGCGATTCACAGGAAAACAACCTCTACAGCGCTTCCGTAACGGGGTCGAACACGGCCTCGTACGATGTCCCTTATTATATGCCGACCTCCGGCGAGTGGCGTGAAGAATTGAGTTATCTTTCCACCGACGTCGGGGTTCATCCTACGGACGAATTCTTCGTCGGCAAACAGGATTCGAGTAACGTCGAACTCGCCCATAAATTCACGCCTCTCATAGATGACACCAGGCCCAACGACGACATCAGGATACACGTGGTCGACCGCGACGGCGCTACTCTGGGTGTGGACAGAGATAATTCCATAGAGTACACGTCAGAAACCTCAATAGGAAGCAAGAACGGCTACGGCGGCGATAACGTCATAAAGACGGCCGAAGTCAGCCTTATTGTCGCTACCGATAATAAATATGCCGACTGGGTTTATATTTCCAACTTCGAAACCGCGCCGGTAGGATTCGAACCTGAAGGGGCGGCGCCTCTCGGATATGAAACCGAACCCGTAAGCCTGAGCGTCACCGAAACTACCAACGTGTGGCTCAGGACAGAAAAGGCTTCTGAGTATTTCTATCCCGAATTGAAGTGGACCCTTAAAGATACCGAAGAGTCCGGCCTGAAAAAAATATATACATGGTACGGTTCGGAAGGCCGTGTGATCAAAATGGTTTCGGAAGAGATCTACCTGGTCACCGATATTCCTCTGCTCTATAAAGACAGGGTGTACATAACTACCAATTCGAATTTTACACAGGGGACGATAGCCCCGGCGATAAAAGTCGAAAACGACAGCCTCAACCTCGAAACGGCGACGTCCGGCACTTACGAAACACCGATAATGTGCCTGGGTTCACACCTAACCGACCTTAAAAAACTATACTGGCTTAAAGAAACCGGTTCCGATACGACCGCGGTCGCGACGAAACCGATAAGCGGCATCCAGATAAGGCGCGGAACGACGCAGAACCCCGCCGCCACCTCCTGGACCGACTGGATAAGCATAAGCGATACCATGCTCGAGGACGCCACATCCGAAATCGACATATCTCAGGGCGTAACGGGCGTGTTCTTCGAACTGACCGATAAAACCAAGGGCTGGCCGGCCGGTTCTGACGAAGTTCTTTACGTTCAGGCGCGCTTCGGACTCGCAGGTTACATCAGAGTGACCGAAATAGGTTTCTCTTATGACAGATGCGCTGACGGTCTCAGAGCTTACGACGAAGACCCGAACATGGATACCGTTCCGACCTGGTTCAGCGTATATAAAACCATGCCCCGCATGACATTTGGTTATAACACGAAGTCCGCTTTCGATAACCCGATGTATATCAAATATTACTGGAAAAACTCCATGGGTAAGTCAGGCGGCAGCATAGACGATCCGCTCACTATGGATTACAATACCATGCTCACGCCCGGAAGCATTTCAGTCAATATCATCGGCTCGAGTTACTTCAGTTATACCGGCACGAAACATAACCCGACCGGCACCATAATGGTCGGGCAGGACGCGTCTAATAAAACCCAGGAAATAATACTCGACAAAAATTTCGCCGACGGTTCTTTCGAGATCACCGTATGGGCGATGGATCTCGCGGCGAATGAAACGACGAAGGAAACTTATGTATTTTATATAAACAATTCGCCTATAAGCGAGCCCAAGATCGATATAAGCCGCTCTACGTCGACCGACTCAGGTTACGATTACATGGATATCGTTTTCCCTGAATTTAACGATAACCTGTACACCAATCTTCAGTTCGTCGACGCTACCATGGAGGTAGCCGGCTGCGTTTATCGCCAGATATCCAACAGGCCCGACTTCAAGGACGCTATCTGGCTGAAGATGAAGGAAGCCCCGGCGAACCCGATCAGCATATGGGAGTTCGCCACTAACTCGGTCGGCCTTTTCAAATATGATATAACCTATGACGGCTATTCCACGCCTTATTTGAACAGCGTCGGCAATAAGGAACCCGACGTTTATGACGGCAAAAAAGTCGTTTACGTCCGTTACAAGAACGGCGCGGGCCTGACCCTCGGCCCCGTTACCGATGAAATAATACTCGACAGAACCACGCCTTCGACATCGTTCCAGGGCCCGACGATCAACGATGATCCGAAACTGGGCGTCAACGGCGGAGAAATACTTTTGAAACTCACCGCAGTCCACGATTTCGAAGACGGCACATCGTCGGTCACTACCAGAATGGGCACGACCGAAACGGCCATAATAGCCAGTGATAAATATAACGCGACCTACGTCAACGAGTTCAATTACCCCGACGCGAGCCTGAGGCTAAGGTATCACTCGCAGGATACGGGAGAACTCGAAGCCGGTTACTACACTTCGCCGGTATATCTCATAGGAAGCCAGATCAATCAGACTCCGCTCGGAAGGATAAGATGGACCCAGACGGCCGATACGAACAACAGCGTCGAAATATGGCTGCGCGCTATCCCCGATAAGGGCGACGGCACGCCCGACTTTGCGAACGCGGGCGAATGGAACAACGGCGGAAATCCCCACAGCGTGGTCGGATCCGGCACGACCGAGATCGTCGTATGGCAGGACATGGTCATCGACGGAAATACCATTTCCACCTTCGATTATCAGTTCGTCCAGTTCAAAGTTAAATTGTCGACGACGCAGACATCCGGCATATACCCGAAGATCGACCAGCTCGAATTCGAGTTCAAGCGTAAATCCGAGATGACCGCATACGATGCGCTCAACGATCCGGACGGCAGCTCGGGTTATTTTGAGAATCCTGTTATAGTCAATATAACCAAGAACAACGATCTTGACACTATCATGTACCGCTGGAGCTCGGTGGCTTCGCCCGGAGCTTCCGGAACGTTCGAAATTCTCACGCCGACGACGCTGCCTAATATCGAAAATCCTCAATACATACTCGAAGTGAATCAGGACAGGCCTCAATTCCTTCAGTGGTTCAGCGTCTCCAAAACCGGCGATACCGAATCCGTTACTCATACGAAACTATTCAAGTTCTCGGTGAGAGGCACCAAGGATTCGTGGGTCAAAATACTCGACGGCGACCTTTTGTCAAGCCCTACAGTCACGCTTCAGCTTAATCCGGCCGTTCCCGGCGACCCCGCGATGCCCGGCAAGATCAAAATTGCGTGCAACCCCGAGATGACTCCTTTACTCGATGAATTCGAGTACACGACAAGTCCCTTCATTATCAATAAAGCTGAAACTCTCAAGGCGGCCGACGGACTTTCGCCAGCGGCCGAGGGGCGCGTAACTGTTTACGCGCAGTTCGAAAGCCCGTTCGGCGAAACCACCGAGGTCGTTTCTGATTCGGCGGTTCTCGATCTTAATCCGCCGACGGCGAACCTATATAAAATAGGCGACTCCGAATACGCCGATTACTCGATTGGAAAACTCGCCAACGTTAATTACGTCGCCCTTAATAACGACTCTTTCGAATTGACGCTCGGATACAAGAACAGCCTCGCGCTCGATAAACTCGATGCGAACCCTGTGAACTGGGATGCGCCTTACGGTATAGCCGCCGATTCCAATTCGGTGTTCGTGGCCGACAGTTCCAAACAGAAGGTTAATAAGATCAACGCGCTGACGCTGGCCGTGCAGGATTCGAAAACCGGCCTGGGCGCTCCGTGCGGTGTGGAACTCGATGACACCTATGTTTATGTCGCTGACAGGATGAGACACGTTATTTATAAGTACCGCAAGTCCGATTTCGTTAAAATAGGCATGTTCGGCGTTGAGTTCACGCCTGGTTCCGCCGATAATATGCTCAAAGCGCCTGAAGACATTGCCATAGACCCGTCGAGGAATTTCATGTATATCAACGACGCCGGAAATATGCGCATAGTCAAGGTCAGCCTCGAAGGGCTCAGTTTCGTCGCGTCGAAACCCTATACTTTCTTCGAAAAGATGGACACGGTATCCGGTATCGCCGCGGACGATGATTCCGTCATACTGGCTAATTCCGCGGGGCATATCATCGGAAAATATGATTCTAATTTCGCGACCGGCACGGCCGTAGAAGTATTCGGTGAATACACCACGCCGGCCTGCGACAGCACGCACCTTAACAAGCCCATGTACCTCGGCCAGGATTCAGGGTTCATATACGTGGCCGACAGCATGAACAACAGGGTCGTGAGGTTGTCCTACAACCTTAAATATATATCCAGTTACGGTACCAACATCATATCGATACTTAATAATCCCGTGGCTGTTTCAGGCAGCAACGACAGGATTTTTGTGTCCGATCTCAACAACAAGCGCCTGGTAGCGCTGATGAAGGTGCTTGACGAGTACGAACTCAAGAGCACGCTAGGTTCTTCCGACGGCAGCTATTCGCCTGCCGGCCAGAACAAGCAGGACTCTCCGTACAGGCTTTATGAGCCGGTTATGATAGAGGCGGATTCGGCCTACAGTTATATCGCCGACTCGAAGAACCATAGAATATTGAAAGTAAACAATGAAACCATGCTCGTGGAACGTCAGTTCGGTGAAACCGGCGTTTCGGGCGCGGACACGGGTCATGTCAGCCTGCCTTCGGCCGTGGCACCTGATTTTACGGATAAAGTCGCCGCGTATGTTTACGTTTCAGATGCCGGCAATAAGAGAGTCATAAAACTCAAGAATAATTTCTCCAGCTTCTCTTATATCTCCGATACGCTTTCGCTGGCGCCGTCAGAGCCGATCAATAACCCGGGCGGCCTTTGTGTCGACCGAAGCGTTACGCCGGCCGAATTATATGTCGCCAACGGAGATAAGATATTCGTGTATGACTCCGTCTCCATGCTTAAAATAACCGAAGTTACCGGCATCGACGGAGCGTTCGTCCACGTCACCGACGTCAAGTACGCCGGCGGATATTTCTACGTCGTCGACAGAGGCCGCCACCAGATCTATAAAATTCAGAAGCTGCGTCCGATGTCGCCTACGTTCGCCAAGTACAACTCGCAGACGGGCGCTTCGCAGTACGCTTACGGTTTGAACGCGCCTCAGGCGATAACCCTTTCCCCCGACTTCAAAGACGTATTTATCGCCGACAGGGACAACCATAGAGTGCTTCATCTCGATTCAAACCTGGCTTATAAGTCGTCCCTTGGTTATACAGGTATCGCCGGTTTGGGCACCGTGAGCGTTCTGCTCAATAAGCCCTCGGGCGTTACCTGCATTAAAACGCCCGCTAATAAATATATTCTAGTGGCGGACACTTTGAACAATCGTGTCATCAAGGTCAGGTATGAAACCTATAAATACGCGTCTTACGGCGAATTCACATCGCGCGTCATCAGCCTTGGAAACTACGTCGTTCCGATAGTCGACGGCGTCGGCGGCACGGGAATAAGGTTCGAAACCAAATATCTGCATTACGATCCAATCTCGACCCAGGGCATCGAGCTGTGGGCGAGGACCGCGCCCGCGCGCGGCGACGGCCGCTATGACGGCCGTTACTGGTCGGCGTGGAATAAATTCGTGCTGCCCAACGTTTCCAACGTTTCGCTGGACAACAACGCAGTCAACAGGCGCGCTCTTACGGACACGCAGTACGCGCAGTACAAGATCATTTTATCTACGGACCAGGAAGACCAGACACCGAGCATCCGTTCGACCCTGATCACCTATAAACGCCAGTGCGACGGCGAGATTGTCGCCGGCGGAGACGACAAGGGTTATTACGTCACTCCGCTGTTCGGTACGCTCGACCACGACGATCACGGCTTTGTATACTACAAGTGGAACGCGGGTGCGGAATCGTTTGTCAACGAACTGGTTTATCAGGTTTCCGAAGGCGTTAACACTCTTACTTACTATGCTAAAGACTGGCTCGGCAAACTCTCGGCCGTATCGAGCATAACCTATTCTATCGATACGATACCGCCGGTCAATCCTTCGGTCCGCGTGACTGAAACCACGCCTATCAGCATCAACGAGGTCAATCTGGATCTGAGCGGCGTCATCGATACCAACGCTACGCCGCAGCTTCAGATGATACTTTCAGAATACTCCGATTTCAACAACGCGACGTGGGAAAATTACGTCACGAGCAAGACATTTTCATTCTCGACTACCATCGAAACCGGTATCAAGCGCGTGTTCGCGCAGTACAGGGACAAGTCGGGCCAGAAAACGCTGAAGGTCTGGGACACCGTCCGTCAGAAGAAGGCTTCGGAAGCACCGGTCGTCAGACTGAAATCGTTCGATCACGGCGGCCAGTATGATTTCGTACTAGGCGCGTTCAACGGAACCCAGCAGGATCGTTACGGCCACGTAACGCTCGCTAATGATACTTTCGGCTTCGTAGGTTCAACCGAAACCAACCTGAACAACCCTATGGGCGTCGCGGCATATTATAATAAAACGCTGAAGATGTTCGAGATATTCGTGGTCAATTCACAGAACCATACCGTCAATAAATTCGTTTCGGCGGACGCTACCCCCACCTTGGTCGAATTCGCCGCTACATATGGCGAAAGCGGCGTCGCGGGCTCGGACGAGGTACATTTCAACACGCCTACCGGCGTTACTTCCGACGGCACCTACGTATATGTAGCCGATTCGAAAAACCACAGGGTGGTCAAGCTTTACAACCAGTCCACTCCGCAGAATAAACTGACTTATATGTGCCAGTTCGGAAGCGCGGCTACTCCGGGCGCCGGAACCACATCACTCAACTCTCCGTTCGACGTCTCGTGGTCCAACGGCTACCTTTTCATTTCCGATTCAGGCAATAAGCGCATAGTCAAACTCATATCTCAGAACATGAAGTATGTGTCGGAACTCGCTACCGATACAAACCTGCGCGGCGTCACCAGCGACGGTTATTATCTGTATTACGTCGCGAACAAGGACGCGGTGCGCGTCAGAACGGATTTCAGCGGCGCGCCTCTCAAATACAGCGTGGTCAACTCCGATCTGCTGAACGATCCTTACTTTATACAGTCAGACGGATTGAACGTTTACATCGGCGACAGCGGTTCGAAGAAGATACTGCTGACCGACCTCGATTTCAAGAGCAGAAGCCAGTATGATAAACTTGTGAGCATAGGCGGCATAGCTTCGGCCCAGGGGCCGGCGGCGGTTTATATGTTCATAGCGGAAAGCGCGACGAATACGCTTTATAAATTGAATTCGGTCGATATTTTCTATGTGAGTTCCGGAATTTACACTTCCGAAGCATTCGATATAGGCTCTCACATAAGCAAAATAGATAAAGTTTATTACACTTCCGAAGGAAATTCCAAAACGAGCGTAAAACTCGAAATGAGAGTATATCCTGATAAAATAAACGCTTCAGGCCAGCATATGCCCGATTTCGACTATTATGCAGGCGAAGATGGATGGACGGTCCTCGACGAAACGGGCGGCGAATTTCCATCGTCAGGTTTCCCGCCGCAGCCGAATTCCATGTCGGGATTCGCGGGCCAGTATCATTATTTCGTTCAGTACAGGGCGACCCTGAGCACCATAGACAAACAGGTAACCCCGATCCTCAAAAGCTTCAGAGTGTCCTACCTGAAGCGCGGAGAAGGTCTTGCGTCCAATACGCTTATTATATCCGGCATCAATACATATCCTAATGTTTCGAACGACTGGCCCGGCTGGTATATAACTCCGCCGGCATATTCGGCTTCCGCGGCGGAATGGAGCGAGTTGAAAGTATATTTGTCCAACGCGGCCAACCTCACTCCCGGCGGCACCGAATACAGTTTCGATATCGGAACTAAAGTGCCTGTAATTACGACTACGGCACCTTCGGACGCCGGTCTGGCGAATTTCATATTCACCGAGGGCACCAACAGCGTCACTACATGGGCTAAAGATATTTCAGGCAACTCATCGGCCGGCGAGACCATTGAAATATACTACGACAAAACTTCCCCCGGCAAACCCGAAATAATCATGCTGACCGCGGCGATCAACGACGCCGAAAGCGCCACATATTACGTTAAAAACCCCACCGTAAGTTTCAACATTAAAGTCGAAGACGGCGACGGCCGCGCAAGGCGCGTCGTATATTCGAACAAGGTCGCCGATCTTACCGTTCCGCCTTCCGATACCACCAAATGGCATGAAATGACCGATAAGAGTGTAGCCGGCCACCTTATTTACAAGGTGCCCTCTTATACTTTAACTGAGGGTCTCAACATAATATACACTAAGTGCAGCGACCAGGCGGGCAATATATCGAACGTTTCATACTTAAAAATACATCTGGATGAAACTGAACCGAAGTCATATAACAGCAACATTGTTCACTCTTCGAAAGAAGGTTTCGGACTGGACGGCCATTCAACTGACGGAGTATTGATCATAAACGACGCCCTGATGATGTCGAAATGGCTGTATAACAAACATTTTGACTTCACGCCCGCGGTGCCGAACTTCGTTTCGTCCGACAGCAAGTACGTCTATACCTGCGACACTTCAATAACCGGACCGAGGATAGGCGTTTCGGGTAAATTCCTCGACGGACTGAAAGCGACCAAAAATAAATTCTTCCTTCCTAACAGCACTGTAGAGGTTTCGCTGAAAGCGCCCGTGGCGGTAGTTCCTTTCGACGACAAACTTTTCGTACTCGATAAGGATCTGCAGATACTCTTCAGGGTATCTCTGAATAAAAACACCACCGATACCACCAAGATCATCGGTAATACCATGGAAGTGATGTTCGGAATCCCGAACGTCGCCTCGACCTCGCCCAGAGGTCTCAACAGTCCGACGGGCCTGGCGATATTCGGGACCGAGGAGGTTTACGTTTCCGACTCGCTTAACAACAGAATATTTAAGACCAACGTGAATCTGAGCAGTGTGACAGCCCAGTACGGTTCGGTTTTCGCGAGCCAGATCAAGGAGCCCGTTTCGGTGACGGTAGACCAGTCCAACGTGTTTATAGCCGAAAAAGGCCTCAGCGGCCAGAACCGCGTTATACAGCTCGACAAGAACCTCAACGAGATCCAGTCGTTTATCGATTCGGCCGTGGGCCAGGCGATGAACGATATAAGAGCGTTGACCTCCGACGGAAGTTATCTGTACGTCGCCCACAAGGTCGGCACTGAAGTCAGAATATCCAAATTCATAGTCAACCCGCTTATAAGTTACCTTACCTACGTCAAAGAATTCGAGATCGGCGGCGTTCCGACCCCGTTCAGCGACGTAAAGGGAGTGTACGCGGACGGAGAAGACATATATATCGTCGACAGCGGCGCGAAACGCGTAATTAAAACTTCTTCGATATCCTGGAAGTACAAGTCGCAATTCGGCGTCACGGGCGTGCCAGGAAACGACGCGTTCCACCTCAACAGGCCTACGGCGCTGTGCTCGGACGCTTCACACCTATACGCTCTTAATTTCCATCCGACATACAACGGCATAGTTTACAAGATAAGAAGCAGCTTCGTGCGCGATACCGAAAACAAATACATATATCTTGAAACTCCGACGGGCCTGGCGGCTACGAAAGATTTCGTCTACCTGGTGAACCCCGGCGCGGGCGACGACAAAAAGGTATTGTTAATATGGGGCAAAGACCTTCAGACCAGATATCCTTATGATAACTCCGCGGTTTCGCCGCCGCTCGTTTATCCGATGGAT
The DNA here is from genome assembly GCA_001791795.1 of Candidatus Wallbacteria bacterium GWC2_49_35. GTDB lineage: Bacteria > Muiribacteriota > UBA9980 > UBA9980 > UBA9980 > UBA9980. The sequence goes on along the minus strand of MGFH01000112.1, from coordinate 1,268 downwards.
ATATGCTCGTACTATGACGGTTCGAAATACTTCATATATATCGCGGATTACCAGTCGAATAAAGTTTATAAGTATGAAGAAAAACTTGGACAGCTTATCAGGCTCGGCGACTCGGCGACCGGTAAGTTGAACAAGCCCGTCGCGGTGAGCGTTGACGCGAGCGGCGTTTACGTCCTGCAGGGAGACAGCACCATAGTTAAACTGAATCCCGATATGCAGGCGGTCGCAACTACTTACGGCCGCGAAATAAGGTTCGGTATATCGAATACTCCGGGCTGCGACGATACTCATCTCGACCCGTCGCCCAAACTGGATCTGACCGGCGTTACCGAATACTCGAAGATAATATCCACAGGAAACCGCGTTTATCTTACCGACACCAATAATCACAGGGTGATGAAATTTGACACGTTCCTTAACTACAAAGGCGAGTTCGGCGAAAGAGGAGTTCCCGGAACGGACGCGAAACACTTCAATAAACCTTCCGGCATAACGATCTTCGCAGGCGATATCTTTATTAACGACAGCGGCAACCAGAGACTGGTTAAAACCGGAAATGACGCAGGCGTTTATACTTCGGCATGGGTGAATATAGGCACGCACATCAATAAGATGAACAGGATGAATTACGCCGGTGACGTGCCTTCCGGCTCCGGATTGAACATAGAGGTGCGTTTTGCCTATGAAAAAGAAGGCGTTCCGTTCCTGCCAACCGTTACCGACTGGGAATCGCTCGCGCAGATGGCCGACGCCCCGATAACGACGCCGGTCAACCATCCGCTGCCCGATATAAACCAGTATCTGCAGTACAGGATATCGTTTTTGACCGACTCCTCGGCGAGCGTTCCAAAACTGAGCAAGATCGACTTCTCCTACGTAAAAACGGCCGACGGTGAACAGGATCCGTCGCTCACGGTTGCGACCGGCCTGGGTTATTTCAAGAAATTCCCGACCGTATCGCTTTCCATGAACGAAAAAGGAAGCCTTTTCTATCAGTGGTTCAGAATTCACGAAGTGACGAACGTTGAGGTCCCTGTGGATCCCCTTGTAGACGGCGTTTATAAAACGTTCAAAATGAACGAAGTGCTTCCTATACCGATCTTACCATCGGAAACCGAACAAAAAGACGGTCTCTATGTTTTGAAATATTATGCTTTGGATTTCGTCGGAAACTATGAATTAAGCGCACCTAACGTATATAAGTATAACATCGACACCACGCCTCCGAAGATACTCGAAGGCAAGGCGGTCGCCAACGGCATCGCCGG
>MGFH01000111.1 GCA_001791795.1 Candidatus Wallbacteria bacterium GWC2_49_35 | reverse complement strand
AATTCAGCGGAACGTTCACCTCGACCGGGGCGAGCGGAAGTTTTTACGAGACCGACGGCGTCACGGTGAAAGGCACCTGGCAGATAACTAAAGCTGGCGGCTCCAATTAAAAGTCTTTTTATTTACCGAACAGGAACCTGGCGGGATTGACCGAGCAGAAGGTGTGTTTGGCTTCGGCAGTCAGATGCGGCGTTTCGGAAAAGTAACTCAGGTATTTGCTGTAGGACTCGATCTTTAACAGGCTCATCATGAAATCGGAGCCGAACAGAATTTTATCGGGTACCGCTTTCGACATTTTATGCGGCAGTTTTTCGAGTAACGCCTTAAGGCCCGCGTAATAAGCCGGGTCATACCCGTTGAAGGATAGATCCGTGTAAACGTTTTCGTATTTATAGATAAGCGTGCATATCCGGTTCGACCAGTCGGAGAAGGGCGCCAGGCCCTTTCTTCCGAAATGCGCCAGATTGAGTTTCAGCGCGGGATAATTTTTGAGCGCCTCTTCCCAGCGGGCGGGCGATGTGAATTTCAGAGCCTCGGCGGCGCCGCAGGTGGTGTAGCCTTCGTCGTTGCAGTGGGCCGTTATGGGGATTCCTTTTTTTTCGCAGAGCGAATAGAGCATATTCACTTTTTCTAATTCATCCGCATCGTCTTCCGGCCACGGATCGAAGCCCAGCGGCGGATACACTTTTATCCCGGCGAAACTGTGGGCGCCGAGTTTTTTAATGCCGCCGTCGAAATCGCCGAATCTTTCGGCGAGCGCCGCGCGCGATGGCGAAAATTCGTCGAAGTACTGCTTCAGAATGGATTCCAGCTTGTTTTTGGTGTAGTTTCTGGTGTTGACTCCCAGGAACGGGTATATTTCGAAAAAAGCATATTCGCTTTTTTTGATGTATTTTTTAATGCCGTTGAACAGGTCGATGATCTGCTCTGTGACTGGTTTCTGCGCGGGCTCGCTGTAATAGGTGTCGAGTTTCTGCGCCTCGGGGTTGCCGAAATCCATTATCAGCGGGGTCAGAACCGCATTTTTATAAAATTTACCGCCGATGTTCAGCCCCGATTCGGCGTCCAGCAGCGGCGGCGCGAAGCCGTATCTGCCCAGAAGGCAGTTCTCCATCAGCAGAAAAACGCTGCCCGCGTCGTTTTCCATGACCGCCAGAAGGTTCTTCGCTTCTTTGTACGAGCCGGCCATTTCAAAGAGTTCGCGTATGATCTTTATTTTAGTGAGCGAGTTGATCGAGCTCATGAGCTCTTTCAGGGTGATCTCGCGCAGGGCGCGGACGCAGCGGTTCATGAATGCGATCATGCACGGATGGCTCATGTTCATCGCGTGGCAGTGGATATCGTAAAAAGTGCCGCCCGCGGCAACGGCCGATTTTTTTTCTTTGTTCATATCCGGGGTTCCTTTATGAAATTTACTTTAAAATTAACGTTTAATTATAATTTCTCCGGGTATGCGCTCGCGCGAGAACGTGTGGTATAAAAGATTATCGAGCGCCTCGTTAAGGTAGCGCAGCGACACCGCGAAACCTATGGTAACGGCTATCAGATAGCCGTATCCCATGAATTTCGGCCCTATTATGAGCGCTCCGGCCAGGTTCACAGCGAGGTTTACTCCGAAGAACAGCGCCGAGGCCTTCAGCGTGTAGTTCAAAAAATCGAAGTACATCAGCAGGATGAGCGAAAGCATAAAAAAAGCATGGATCAGCGCCGCGCAGGCGAATACGCACCAGTTCAGCTGGTATTCGGGCGGCATTTTCAGCGCGGCGAGCAGCTGCCTGGAAAAGACGATCGTCATGAACGCGAGCGGCAAAGCGACTTTTAAGATCGAATTGGCACCCCGTATGATCGATTGTTTCATGAGGGCGAGGTTCAGATTGATCGAATCGAGGTTTTCCTTTTCGACTATCGATTTATAAAAATTTCTGAATCTTACGTAAAAATTCGTTTCGACCGACAGCGTGAAAACGGCCATGACGGGGATCAGCATCGCTATAAGGATAAGGTTCATCCTGTCGTAGACGGAATTTTCGTATAAAAGTCCGCTGATGCGGTTTCCGCCGATGAACCAGAAAACGAATTTATCCACCCAGACGCCGGTGTTGAAGAAGAAGCCGACGCCTATCAGCGGCAGGTATTTTTTTATTTTAGCGATGTCAACCGCGGGCTTCGTTTTGGCCTTTTTCGATCTGAATTCGTTCAATATCTGCGAATGCATCGAGGCGAAAATATAGAGTATGCCGCCGGTGAAGCCGCCGAGGTAGAACAGCAGGCCGAAGCGCGTTCCGAGCGTTATTGAAACCGCCGCCGAGATGATGAAGCCAATCGCGAACTGGTAGGAGATGGCTTTGAAATTGCGGCAGGCCGTGAGCACTATGAGCTGTATCCAGATGAGCCCGGTAAGCACGAATAGAAGCGTGCATATGAGAGTATAGGCCGCGCCCATTTTCGCGCTCGAAAAAATCACGGCCGCCGCGATCGCAAGAAGCGGTGCCAGAGCAGTTATCGTTTTAATGTAAACGCCGGGTATCATCTCGAACTTCGATTCGTAAATATAATCGGCTATGACGCGCGTCGCCGTCAGCTGGAATGCCCCCGCGATGACCTGCGAGAAAGCGAAAACGTATATGACGCTGACCTGGAAAAGCCTGTTGAGCCCCGCTTCAGACGTCACGAAGAAACTGACCGCCAGAAACGAAAGCAGCGAATAGATCCACGGCCCCGACGAGATGACCGCCGCGTAAGAATACGCCTTTATGCGGCTGATGAACGAGTCGTCCTTCAGCAGATTTTGAAGCCTGAAGCCTATTCCGGCCATATTTAACTCCTGATCTCCCTTATTTTAGACGCGAGCATTCCGAAGTACAGCTTTCTGTACTGCGCGCACAGGTTCTTTTTCTGATAATAACGCCTCACGCGCTTCTGTCCGGTTATCGCCATTTCCCGCCACATTACCGGGTTCTTTAAAATTTTGACTACCGCGGCCGCCGTTTCGTCCGGCGCCTTTATGGCGGTGATTATCCCGCAGCGGCCGATAGCCGCGTCTTCCGGCGAATCGCCGTAGAGCATCTCGCGGCAGGCTCCGACGTTAGTGGCCACCACGGGCACTCCGGCGATTAGAGCCTCGAGTATGACCAGCGGCTGGACCTCGGTTATCGAAGTCAGCACCAGAACGTCGATGAGCTTATAGTAATCGGCGGTACTTGCAAGGCCCGTGAATTTTATGTGGTTGGCCATATCGAGCGAACTCACCAGATTTCTTATTTCGCGGGCGTAGTCGGCGTCCTCGTCGTCCGGTCCGATTATATAGAACTCGACGCCGGCCAGAGAGTCTTTTATCATTTTGGCTGCCTTGACGAAGGTCTCGACGTCTTTAACGGGAACGACGCGCCCGACGAACCCAACTTTCAAAACGGCGTCGGAGCCGCCCATGCGTCCTTTTAAATTCTCGTATTTTTCGATGTCTATCCCGTTGGGTATGAGCCTTATGCGCCCCTCGTCGGCGCCCAGTGAAACCTGCATCTTCTTGTTCTCGGAGTAAAGCGATATCAGCTCGTCCGCGTGCCTGTAGGTGAGCCGCGACAGGAAATCGAATATCTTTATCCAGAAATCTTTGATTTTACCCAGCTGCGCCTGCAGCTTTAGCGACCCCATTCCCTCGTCGAGCATCCACGACGCCTCGGCCACTTCGATCTTGCGCTCGACCGTGTAAATTCCGTGCTCGGTGAGGATTATCGGCGAGCCGGTCTTCATTTTCGCGCTCACCGCGTATAATCCGGCATAACCGGTCGAGACGGGATGATATATCGACGCCTTCAAAATGGGGGCGTTGAGTATCTGCAACAGGGGAAGATGGGTCGTGCGGAAGGTCCAGTAATAGTCGATGAAAGAAGTCGAAAGGCCGCACTGCTTGTATAAATTAGTTATAATGTCGAAGGCTTCCTTGGAATATAATATTTTTTCGCCTGTGATCTTATCGTGGCTGGCCGGCGTTTCGATTTCCGCGCCGCCGTAGTCGGCGAATCCTTCGGGCGATACGCGTTTAAGTATCTGGGCGAAGCGCGAATGGTCGCCTTTTTTTATCTCCTGGTGGAAGGAGTAGAAATCGAACGAGTCCGCCTTCATTTCGTTCGAGCCGTCGGAGTCGACAACCGGCTCGTGTATGGGGATCTCGATATACTCGATCACGTTGGGCGGGAGTTTATATTTGAACTCCCTGAACGGATCTTTTTTAGAGGAAATATGGACCACGCCGAACGTGAAATTCGCGAAATCCTTTATCAGATTATGCGTCCACGCGGAAACGCCGCCGGTTATATACGGATATGTGCCTTCGCAGATCAAACAGATATCGACCATTTTTTCATCCCAATTCGCTTATTATTTCGAGAGCGGTTTCGCCGCCGTTCTTCTGGAGTATATTATAAAAACTGAATTTATCTTCGACGCCGAGTTTTTTAGAGATCGTTTTATAAAAATTCATCAGGTCGGGGTTTTTGGCGTACAGCGCGGTGAAACGCCCGACGCCCGCCCCCGCTCCGAAGCCGCTGTCGCCCGGAAGCGCGGCCTCTTTCAAACCGCTTAAAAAAGCGCCGGTCAAAAGGGTTATAAAATTATCGTTTTTGAATTCAGGCCAGCGCGCCGCCTCGAAGACCCTGTCTATATTGTTTTTAGTTATAAAATAAACCGCGTCCTTGACCGCGTAGTAAAGCGGCCCCGAATGCGCGGTTTCGCCCGCGCCGTTCAAGTGCGGCCGGCCGCCGCCGCTTGCGTCCGCGCCGAAAAAATAATTCGCGACGGCTTTTAAAGCGTCGACGCTCGAGGTTTCTTTCAGCAGGTTCACGTAAAGTATCAGATCGGCTTCGCGCGCGTTTTCTATAAAAAATTTCGCCGCGCCAGGCGCGCTTTTAAGCGAGGAAACTAGGATCTTGCGGATTATTCGGCTGTAAAGGCCGCCGCGGCTTAAATTGACGGAGCGTGCGTATTCATGGATGAAATCGGTCAGGCCTTTATACGTCGCGAGCGCGGCCGCTGCCGCTATAAGGTCGATGTCCTTATATTCAAAAAGGCTTTTAATGACCCGCTTATAAAATTTATATTCGCCGCAGTCTTCCGCCGCCGGAAACGTTCGTCCGCGGACCCTTTTGATATACGCTTCGCAGAAGAGCGTGTAGTCGCGCGCATCGTTGCAGCAGCCGGCAAAAAGCGACTCCAGATGACCCTGTGAAAGATATTTAACCAGAAGCGGTATGGCCGCGCCTTTTATGTCGGGAAAATCCCGCGTGAAGATGGATCGGGCGAGGCCCGGCAGAAAATCTTCGGGTAACAGGCCCTTGAAATTATTTCTGCCGATGAGCTCGAGCGCCGCGGCTTTTATACGCCGGTCGGAGTTTTCCGAGTACATTCGCAGCGCGGCGTCGGCGCTCCTTTGAGTTTTTACGGTGAGCAGGCTTAAAAGCGTCAGATATTCGAGTTTATCGTGCGCGCTTTTAGCGGAATTGATAAGGCCGGTTAGTATCAGCGTCATTTTAGCGCGGTCGATATTTTGAAGCGCGTTCCAGCAGAAGAATTTCAGCGCGTGGTCGCTTCCGCGCACGATCAGCTCGAGGCAGTTCGAAATATGCGCGGGTTCGCCGGAATCGATGAGCTTGACAAGGCATTTGCGGCGAAGAAGGCCGTCCGCCGAGTCGTCGGCCGCGAAGCGGGCCAGAAAATCGAAGGCCCCCGCTGACGAGAAATTAAGCGCGGAGTCTATGACGGCGCGGTCGATGTTTTCGCCCCGTTTGAAGATAAATTCACGGTAAATTTCGAGCATGACGTCTTCGCCCGCCAGAAAATGCGCGTATTTAAGGGCGCTTTTCAAAACTTCGGCGCGGCCAGTCCTGAAACTTTCCGTAACCAGCGCTGCGTATTTAAGCCGCGCGCCGGCGTCGCTTTTCGCGTGCAGGCAGATATATTTCAGCGCGGATTCGAACAGGTCGAGTTCGTCGTTTTTCGGGGGCGAGGCGAGGAACGAGGTGATGAGCTCGCCGGTCAATTTTTCTTCGGGATTTTCGGCGAGCATTTCGAGCGCGGTCAGGCGCGCGGCGCGGCACGAGGAGCCCAGCATGGAGATGTAGTCGTCGGCAGCGAACATGTGCGCGCTTTTTTTTATGACAGCCGCGGCTTCCGCTCTGATCGAAGCGTCAGGGTCTCGCATCATGCCGAGCAGGTATTTTTTGCGCCCCTTCTTTTTGCCCGAGGCGACAAGTTTAATGAACATGGCCTTGGCGTATGTGTTCGCCGTTTTCACGGCGTCGTAGAGGAACGCGATGCTTTCGTCGTCTTTGATGTTCAAAAAGATATTGGCCGAAAAATTGCGTATGAGGTTGTCCGGCGAATTAATGTCGGCGATGAGTTTTAAAAGTTCTTCTCTATCCATTGCCTGTTACCGCCTTTTTAAGGCCGCTTTCGTTCTTTTCGCCGCCGAAATATCTCACCGATTTTTCAAAATCGATAAGTTCAGGCCGCTTTTTTAAAATTTCCGGCGTCAGGTAATTCTTTATGCTGGCGCATGCCTGGCGGAGTCTGGCGATATCGCAGAGCCTGTAATGTATCTCGCACAGTAGCATGACAAGCGATATCTTCACGTCGGCGGCGCATCCGGAAAGCGCGGGGCTTTTCATGGCGCTTTCGACTATCGCGAGCGCCTCTTTGTACATGGCTTTTTTGTAATATTCTTCAGCCAGAAGCGCTCTTGCCTCCACGTAGTTTTCATTGTCGGCCGAAGCCCGGTTCAAAAGTTCGTGCATCCTGTCGCTCAGCCGCTTCTGGCCGATATCGTCGAGCAGGCCGCTCATTAAGTATTTCGAGATAAGCGCCGCCAGATTATACCTGAGTTCGTGAATTTTGGAATATCCTTCGTCCTCGGCGCGTTCGATCTCCTCGTCCATCTCTTTAATGCGCTCCTTGAAGTCGCTTTCGATATTCAACAGCGCGGAGGCCGCCATGAATTTGATCTCAACGTTCGCGTCTGAAAGCGCCTTTTTCAGAAGCGTTATCGCCCTGACCGTCCTCAGCTTGTGCAGGATGACGATCGATTTTCTTTTTATCTCGATATTATCGCCGGAGAGCAGGTCTATTATAGGTACGGCGTTCGAGGCGAGCGTGGATTTGCCGTATTTGACGGCTTTAAAATCGGTATAGGCGTCCCAGTCGGCTTTTATGTGGCTGACCAATTCTTCCTTCGTATTTTCCGCGCGCTGCCTGCCGTCTGCCAATGGCGCGCAAAGCGCCGCGGTCCTTCTGATCATCCAGAAGCAGATGAACGGAAGGGCGAATATCATTGAAACGAAAAAATACAGGTCCATGATATCGCTTTTGGGGATTTTGTCCTTATAGTTGAAAAATACAAATAATGCGAGGCAGAACTGAAAAACAAAGAAGAAAAAAGACGCGCCGGCGAAGCCGCTTATCAGCGCGGCGGCGGTTTGCGACAAAAGAACCGGTTTTTCGAGCCGCAGTATAATCTTTATATCCATGTCCATTTTATCGGCCCTTCATTAAAATAAATGGCTGCTTTTAAATTCGGATCAATACTCTTCCGTAGCGTTCGACGTGTACTTATTTTCGTGTTCAGTTGTGAATTCGGTTGCGTCGAATTCCGGATATAACTCCGCGAATGTCTTGTAAATAGTCGGATTGCTATTGGCCCAGGTCGCGTCGACCCTTTTCCACGCGCCGTCGAGGTATATCAAATTCCACTGGTGGCCGGCGCCGGTCGAATCGTCGCCCGATTTGCGCTTCACGTCCATTCCGTGAGTGCGGCACATCGCGGCGAATAATTCGGCGAAATCGTTGCACACGCCCTGGCGCCTGACCAGGAAGTGTGACGGCATGAATATCGTGTTCCAGCTTTGTTCCAAAATGCCGGGATAAATTTCGTTGTAATAGGTGTAAACGAATTTGCCGTTAGCATCGCCATTGACGAGGAATTCGAAGATCTTTACCGCCTTTTCGGTGTCGGTGGAAAGGCCGCCTGCAATGTGTTTTGCGTAGTCCCTGACGTATTTATTTCCGCAGTTGACGTCGCGTGTGGGAAGCAGATATACAAGGTTCGAAGGCACGGCCTCGGCGCAGCTGACGTTGAAAACGAGCGTGCTCCAGTTTTCGGATACCGGTATGTAAGACGGCGCACGCGGGTAAAGAGTGTCGTTCTGCGCGCGGTATGAATATACTTTGAGACTGCCTGTTTCTTTGAAATAAATATAGCCGTCGAATTTGTTATTTGCGTCGACTGGAAGGGAAAACGATCCGACGGTGGCGTTCGAACTGTTTTTTATAGTGAACCATACGCCGTGATAAAACCTGTCGGTATAGCCCGCCGCTATCGGCTGCGCCGTGCCGGAAATGCGCATATATCTTTTTACCGTCTGGTTGTATTTTACCACCGTATCGTCCAGCTGGATATCGCTTTCGGCCATCGTGCCTGCGGCCCCTGAGGTTCCGGAGAAATAATAAACCGAGCCGCTCGGCGCGGGGCTCGCCTGCACGCCGCCGAGCGCAATTTCCACTTCGGGAATTATTGTGTCGGTAGCGATATCGGCTATGGACGGTAGAGCTGCGGGTATAGTGATCGTATACGCCGCGCTCGCTACGTCTGAATCGGTCATCGCGGTTTTTACGGCTACCGCTTTTATCGTCGTCGTGGCCGAAACGGTTATAGCGCTGCTGTAGGCCGTGCCGTTTGAGGCGGACGGCGTCGTGCCGTCGGCAGTGTAAAAAATAGCCGTGCCGCTCGTCGCGCATGTGATCGTGACGCTCTGCGCCGAGGTATAAGTGCCGGCTGCGGGGCTTATCGCCGGAGTCGCCGCCTTTTCGGGTGTTACGACCGGATTCGTCCCGATCACTATCGTTGCGCCTTCGTAATTTATGGAGGTGTCCGCCGTCACGTTGATGAAATAAGACTCGGCCGAACGGAACTGCGGATCGGTTCCGTCTATCTGCGAAGGAAGTCCGGCGGTATCGCGCACTACCTGAATGAACGTGCCGGCCGCGGGGCTCCATTTGTAAAGGCCTTTAATATCAGAATACGCGGTCATGAGCTGGCTGAATGTGACCGCGGTTGCGGGCACTTTTGAAAAACCTATCAGGTTGAACCCGGTTTTCAAAGTGATATTGCCTATCGTCGGAAGCGCCGCGCCCGTGACCGTCAAAGTAGCTGCAGCGGAAGATTTGATGATGTAACCTTTTCCGGCCGCGAGCGAATTGAGCGTGCCTTCGGCCGCGCTGAGAAAACTTCCGGCGGCGGCGCTGAACAGGTAAATATCTTCGACGAAAACGTTCGCCGTTTTAAGTTCGGCCGCATTCGATGTGAGCGCGGTGGTGAAACTGACGAAATTGAATCCGGCTTTCAGGCTGATGGCCTGCGAAGTCTGCGCCCCGGCGGGAGCCGCGAAAATCGCGAGCGCCGCAAGAACGAGAAGAATTTTTTTCAACATTGTACTCCTCCGTTTTATATATAAAAAAATTATCAATTTATTTTTTGTGAAACAGGACCTTATAGTTGTAATCGAGTTTTATGCTGTCGCCGGCGAGCGAGGCGTTTTTCAAAAACGCCGGAAGGGCAGCGTTGATGCGTTTTATTAATATCAGCACGCCCTTTTCGTCGGTCGAAGGCAGAAGGCATGACAGGAAATTTTCGTCTTTGAACCTCGATACTATGTCCACGTCACGCACGATGGTCTTTAAAAATATCGAAAGCAGTCTGAGTATTTCGGGCTGCCTGTCGGCCGGGATCGAACTGTAGTTGGTTAATTTTACAAGCAGTGTCGAAAGGTCGAAATTATAGCGCTGGGCGCGTTTATATTCTTCCGACATCCTTTTTTTGAAGTAGTCGTATTTATATGCCAGCGTCAGGTCGTCTTCGATATTTTTGGATTTGACTTCGCTCATCTGCCTGGATTTTATAAGCGCGCTTTCGGTCCAGCCTGCTATGAGTTCGAGGATATTGATAGTTTCGAGGTTCATTCGCGAGAATTCCAGATCGTATAAAACGATGAACCCGTATATTTCGCCGTCGTCCTTGAATTTGATCGGACACGATATTTTCACGTCGGATTTTATGACGTGTTTCATATTCTTATCGATGATATCGAGCATCGTGTAAATTTTTCCGCTCGTGTAAGATTCGGCGATAAGCGCGTCGTCGTTCACGTTTGCGACGAAATCGAAACTGTCGGCGAATTTTTCGTCGATCCTTTCGGCCGTTATGATAAGTTTGGTACCCTCGACGATCTTGTAAAGGACGAACGCTTTCGAGTCGCAGAATTTGTGCACCAGATCGCACAGCGAGCCGATGAGCTCGTCCTCATCGAAGGATGCCAGGGAGCTCGCGGCGTTATAAACCGTTTTTATCGTAGTCGACGTTTCGAATATCTTGAGCGCGTTCTTCCGGTCTTCTTCGTTGATGCCGGAGTTGATCTCCCTGACTTCGCTCATCTGTTTTTCCAGAGCGGAATTTTTGCGTATAAGTACCGAAAGTTCGTAGTCGTAGCCTTCGCGGATAAGCGAAAGGTAATAGCCGATTATCATGAAAAGCGCCGGCAGTTTGATATTGGCGGTGTCCGAAACGAACGCGAAAAATCCCGAGCCGCCGCGTAGATACGCTATGAAAATATAGCATATCGCCGTGATAGCCGCTGTGATTATTCCGAAGGGATATTTCTGCCGCGGCACAATGAACAAAATTATCAGCCAGAAAGGGTGGAACGACACGCTTAAAAACCCGATATCGGAGGCGAAGAAATTATAATTAATAAGCAGGATCGCCCCGATCAGGATCAGAGGCTCGAAAATATAATGCAGATTTTTGGAATTTAAAATATTGTTAGTCATAATAAAGTACTGATTGTAATATAACGCGCTTAAAAAGTCAAGCGGGAATTACAGCTGCCGCAAATTTTTAAACGCCGGTGAGCATGAAATACGCGGCCTTGCGGGCCACTATAATGACCTCGGGCGCGCTGACGGGCTTTTCTATGTAACCGAAAACGTCAAGCTCGCAGGCGTTTTCGAAGAAATTTTCCATCGGTACGTTCGAAACGCAGATGACAGGGGTTTTCGACTTTGCCGTATCTTCGAACGACCTGATCTTGCTTATGAATATCGCTATGTCGGAGCTTTCGCAGAACGCGGGCGCGAAAACCATGGCGGCGCCTTTATTCAGGATATGGTCCAGTGCGTCGTCGTAAGATGCGAGGCAGACCGGCTCGAAACCGCCCGCGGCGAGTATTTCGGCCAGGGCTTCGGCCGGGGCGCGGTCCCTGTTTATAACTAAAGCGTTCATAACAACCTGCTTCGTTTATTTATCTTTGATTTGCAGCGCTATTTTATCATAAAGCGCGGATTACTTCAAGAGAAAATTGGATCAGGTTAAAAATTGCGGCGCCCGGCTAAAAATTTTTATGTTGAATTTTGAGGACAATTCTGATAGAATAAAGCCAATTGTTTAACCTGAAAAAAATTCCCGGAAAATGTCCGGGGATTTTTTAAAAAATCGATGGAGGAAAAAAATGACTCAGATTGTTGAAATCAAAGCCCGTGAAATATTAGATTCCAGAGGCAATCCCACCGTAGAAGTAGACGTAATACTCAGCTCCGGCGAGATAGGCCGCGCCGCGGTTCCCTCAGGCGCTTCCACGGGCATTAACGAGGCACTAGAACTTCGCGACGGCGATAAAAAAAGATATCTCGGCAAAGGGACGCTCACAGCCGTTAAAAACGTCAACGAAGTTATCGCCCCCGAAATAATAGGCCTCGATGTCACCCAGCAGACGCTTATAGATAAGACCATGATAGAGCTCGACGGCACGCCCACCAAGACCAAACTCGGCGCCAACGCCATTCTCGGCGTATCGCTCGCCTGCGCCCGCGCCGCATCCAGTTATTTCGGCCTTCCGCTTTACCAGTACCTCGGCGGCGTCAACGCGAAAGAACTTCCCGTGCCTATGATGAACGTAATGAACGGCGGCGCGCACGCCGACAATAACGTAGACATCCAGGAATTCATGATAATGCCCGCCGGCGCGGCTACTTACGCCGAAGCCCTCAGAATGGGTGCCGAAACCTTCCATAACCTCAAATCGATACTCAAATCCAGAAAATATGCGACCAGCGTCGGCGACGAAGGCGGATTCGCACCCAACCTTCCCAATAACGAAGAAGCCATAAAGGTCATCGTCGAAGCCATCGAAAAAGCCGGCTACAAACCCGGAAAAGACATATACATAGCTCTCGACTGCGCCGCTTCGAGCTTCTACAACGAAGAAACGAAGAAGTACACGCTCAACTATAAATCCGACGATAAAAAAGAAGAAAAGACGACCGACGAAATGATAGCATATTACGAAATGCTCATCA
>MGFH01000110.1 GCA_001791795.1 Candidatus Wallbacteria bacterium GWC2_49_35 | reverse complement strand
TGGAAAGGATGCGTCTGGTGGCGCGGCTGGTCTTCAAAACCAGTAGGGGGCAGTGATGTCCCTGGTGGGTTCGATTCCTACCCTTTTCCGCTTCAAGACCTCTTAAACAAACAAAAAAATAAAAGTATCAGGAGCGTTTGCCGATGAAGGAAAATTTTTGCGATATCACCGACGTGGTAGAAGCCGCCGTACGTATCGAGCGCGGCGGAGTGGACCTTTATCTCAAATTGTACGAAAGCTCGGCCTCGCCGAAGGCCCGCGACGTCTTCAATTTTCTGGCGGCCGAAGAAGAAAAGCACGCCGGCGTTTTCAGAAAACTGCTCGAATCGGTAGCGGACTATTCGCCGCGCTATAATTATCCCGGCGAATACGGCCAGTACCTGGAAGGCATCGCATCCCGGATGGCCGACGCCGTAAAGCGCGGGGCGGCGGCTCTCGACGTCAAAAACCAGGGCGACGCGATAAAAGTGGCCATGGAACTTGAAAATATGTCGATAGAGTTTTATGCCGACGTCCAAAAGCAGTTCGAAGGCGATAACGCCGAAACTGTGCAGAAGATCATAAACGAAGAAAAGGGCCACCTGGCCAAGCTTGAAGCGATTCAGGGCGAGATGAAGTTTTAAATTTAAAGAAATATCAAATATAAGAAATATATTATATAACTGAAATAATAAAAGATGCATATATAAAAAAGCCGCCTTAATGGCGGCTTTTTTATAGCGTTTAAATAATGCTTATCGGACCATTTAATTTACGTTATCAATTATTTTAAAACTGCCGGTTTCTTCAGTGTTGACATAAAGGCCCCTGTATTCGTCCTCCCAGTCTTCGACGCGCGTGTCGTCATTCAGTTTCAGACTTTTGCGGCCGCCTTCGCACAGCGTCACTTTGCCGGGAACTATTTTAACGTTGTGGATGTAAATCCTGCCGTAATGATAGCCCGCGATGCCCTTTTTTATGAAGACCGCGAGTTCCATTCTGTGTTTCGCGCCGGGGCTGAGGGGGACCTTGCCGAAATCGAATACGCGGACGCGGCCTTCGGCGTTCTTTCTGGCTACTTCGATCCCGTCGACTATCAACGTGACGGTCGAAGGCGCGGGTTTATTTTTCTTGGCTTCGATTTTGAAAATGGTGTGCAGATAGCCGCGGCTTTTTTCGTCGGCGGCGGGATACGAGTAAAATTTAGTTTCGCCGGCGCAGCTGTTGCAGAGGCGTTTTCCCTTGCCGTCACATTTTATGCAGTGTTTTTCATCGTCACGATAAAGCGTGGTGTTGCTTTTGGCCATGCCGCTTCCCTTGCAGTTGCCGCAGACCACGATGCCCTTCTTGGCGCATTTTTCGCACTGATGGGGCGTTCCGGTTTCGATCCCGGAAGTTTCGGCCGCCGAAACCGGCTGCGCCGGGAATAAAACCAGCAGCATTAACGCGGAAATTGAGAGTAAAATTAAGAATTTAACTGACGGATTTTTTCTGGTCGACATTTGATTACCTTCTTTTATTAAATATTGGGTTTGGATATATACAGATTAAAATTTGAGATCGAAAGCCGTGTAAAACTCCTTTTCATGGCCTTCGCCGAGCCGCCAGGCGACGCCGACCTTTCCGGCCAGAGGCGTTTTTCTGAATATAAGAAGCCGCGTTTTTAATTCGACTCCTGCGGATTTATGCCACGCCGCCCTGCTGTAATCGTCGTAAGTTGTGGCGATATCATAAAAAAGAGCGGGATAGACCTTATTGACCGATAGGATCTTGAACTGCAGAGGCTGGTTTATCGGCAGATGCGAGTATTCGAGCGAATACAGCTGGGCCTTACGGCCGATTATCGGACGCGTCGAATAGCCGCGCAGGTCGTTGTGGCCGCCTAACTGGAAGTCGTAATCGCCGGACGATGTGGCAAGCATAACCCTTGCTTTAATAGTGTTTTTGAGTCGGCCGCTGAGCATCATCCATTTCGAAACGTCTAATTTACTCATTTTATACCTGTAAAAAGAATTGAACTTCGCCGTGCTGTTTTGATGATAAAGCATCACGCTGTGGGCGTTAAGGGGATGTATGTCCGCGTCGATGGAATTTTCGGCGCTGTAATTGAGCAGTTTTATAAAATAGCCCCTGTCTTTGTTTTCGCCGTTCAGTAATTCCGGTTTCGATAAAACGAGACGCGGCGAGATCGAGTTGGCCGAAATTTCACGCGCGAAAAGATCGAAGATGACGAGCGTGTCGAACAGTTTGTAATTAAGGAACAGGTCTGCGCCTCTTAAATTTTCGAGCACTCCGGGCCGGAGATCACGGACGAGGTCGTATACGGCGGCGCCGAGCGTGGGCTTGAAGCCGCGGTATATGTATGACGCGGTAAGGTTTCTATATTTCGAAGAACCGGCCAGCAGCTGGTAATCGATGATGTGGCGGTCGATCGCGTCCGCGAAGCGGCCCTGAGCGCCGAAAAGAGATTTGGAAGACTGGGAGCCCGCCATTGGGATAAGATATTCCATCTTCAGGTTATTTTTATAAGGTATTATTTTATATTTGTGTTGAGAAGAACTTGATTTTATCGCGGACGTGCCTGAGGCGGAGCCTTTCAAGTGCGACGGAACGGTCTCGCCGGTTTCCAGCTTTCCGCGTTCAGCCGTTTTTTCACAGGCGATATCATCGGCGTCGCCGGGGCCGGAAACCAATTCTTTATCGCCGGCGTATTTTTTACCGGCGTCAAGAAGCGTTATATCGGAGCCGTAATGTGTCTGGGTTACTACCGCCAGGCGGCCGTAGCTCGGGCAGAAATCGTAGTCGATGACCGATTCCCTGAAATCGGTTAAATTCTCGCGGCTGGAGATATCAAAACCGCCGTTGCGGCGCTCGAGCGTGACCGAGCAGATGTTGAAGATGCCGCCGCGGTCCCTGATAAAGAAAACTTTGTACGAACCGTCTTTCTGAATGAAAACACGCGGTTTTATTATCATCGAGTCAGAAGACGTTACTGGAATTATTTTGCCGTAATCGGTCGATTTTTTGTCGTAGTTAAGGCTGGCGACGCTGAATCGGCCGTCTTTGAAGTAATTCAAAAACATTATTTTTTCGTTTTTTTTATCGGGGTCCGGCCGCTGCGAGAATGGGATCTGGATGTCGTAAATGGCGCAGTTGTAACCGAGATCGGTGACGCGCTCGCGCAGGTTGCCGTCGAAATCTATCCGGCAGAGATTGGTCGCGCCGGCCTCCTGCTGGACGCAGAAGATGGTCTTGCTGTCGTAATCGTAAACGGGGCTCGCGGCTTTAAGCCAGCGCGTGACGCGTTTGACCGCGCCGCTTTTGATGTCGTATCTGAAAATGTCGGATACGAGATTGTCGAATTTATTACGTGATTTGCGGCAGAAAAGGATGAATTCCGAACCGCGGTCTAAAAAATAATTATCTTCGAGATTATCTATGAGCTTGGAAGTTTTTTTTGTTTCGACGTTAATCGAAAAAAGCGAAAGGCGCCTTACATCGCGTCCCTTGTTTGAAAGAAGGAAGAGGTTCTTTCCGTCGCGTCCGAACGCCGGAGAAATATTGAGCCCGCCGTGAAAATCGAGCGGGCGGGCGTAGTCGGTGATGGATTTTTTCCCTTCGACCTGTTTTTTATATTTTTCGAGGCTGCGTATGTGCCATTCTTCGAAGAACTGGTTCAGGGAGAGGCCGGTAACTTTTTTGAACGCCTGGTTGAAAGAGTTCAACTTGAAATAAGAAGTATTTTCTAGGATTTTTGAAATGACGTCGGGACCGAATCTTTCGGCCATGTAAACTACCATGGAGTTACCTATGTGATAGCCGAGGCGCCTTCCCTGGTAGTTGAAGAAATAAAATATTTGAAGGTCGGACAGATTGAGGAATTTATCGGATAAAATCGCCGTTCTGACGGCTGAGTCTTTTACCGCGTTCCAGCCGGACTCTTCGCGCTGCGCGACGCCCTCAATGAACCACATCGGCGTTACGCCCCATCCGATAAGACGGCCCGTGCCGAGTTTTATGAACTTATCGAGTTTCGCCCCCATGAGGTAGTGCGTCAGCTCGTGTCTGATGATCGATTCGATCCAGATCTTATCGGAGAGCTCCGCTGGATCGGGCAGCGCTATGCTGACCCACATTTTGTTTTTGAGCACGTTGGTGAAGCCGAACGGCGTATCGCCCGCGTCGTAGAGGATGAGCGGAATGTTTTTCGGGATAGTTTTCAGGTTGAGCGTCCGCGAGATCTCGACGGCGGAGCTTTCGGCGATCGCGGCTGCGGCGCGGGCAAAACCGTCGTTATTGTTGTGATAGTATATGTTGAAATGCGCGGAGCTCAAAATGCGCCACGACGCGAAGTCGAGGTTGAGCGCCGACGCGGGAACCGCGAATATCAGCGATATCAGGACGGTAAAAACCGCGAGACTTAAAACGCCGCAAACGCCCTGAAAGGATAAAATAAAGCAGTCTTTTTTTATGTACGCCATAAACCTTTAATAATAAATAATTCAATTAAAAACGGAGTTTTTAAAGTGAACTCATTCTATCAAATCGGAGCGATAAAGTCAATAAATTTAATGGCTTTTTTAGGAATCGAGCCCGGAACAAAGGTTCTGCCATTTTTCATAAAGGCGGTCGAGTGCGCTTTTGAGCTCGGCGTAGTCCCGGTTAAGGCTTTCTATCTCGCTGTAGGCGAGCTGCCTGCCGTCGATCTCGTTCGAGGCGAATATTTTTTCCATTGCGGTTATTCTGCTTTCGGTTTCGCTGATTTCCGTCTCGGTCTTTTCGAGTTCGGCCCTCAGAACGCGCTCTGCGTTTTTAGACAGGGGCGCCTTCCGGCCGGAATTTTCAACGGCCTGGCTTGACGCATCCGCCGGCGGCTCTTTCTGGCGTTTCGTACGGCCGTCTTCCGCCGTCCCGAAGTTTTCCGGGGCGCCGCCTTCGCTGAAATTTCTGCCTGCGCCCTCTGAGATCTTTTCCTTGTAGTAAGTGTAATTGCCGTTATAATATTTCACGCGCTTTTGATCGATGACGATAAGGCCGCTGGCGACCTTGTCGATGAAATAACGGTCGTGGGAGACGAAGATGATGGTACCGTCGAAATTGACCAGCGCCTGTTCGAGGACCTCTTTCGATTCGATGTCCAGGTGGTTGGTGGGTTCGTCGAGTATAAGCGTGTTCGCTCCGCCCATGATGATCTTGGCCATGATCAGCCGGCTTTTTTCGCCGCCCGAAAGCGCGGAGACGCCCTTGAAAACGTCGTCGCCGAAAAACAGGAATTTGGCGAGGTATTTTCGGAGCTCGCCTTCGGTCATGAGACGTTTTATGTCCCATATTTCATCAATTACGCGGTTTTTCATGTCGAGTCCCGTCAGCAGCTGGTCCTGGTAACCGTATATCACGTTGTGGCCCGTTTTTATATCGCCCTCGAAGCCGCTTTCGCGGCCGAGTATCATCTTCAATAAGGTCGTTTTGCCGGCGCCGTTGCCCCCTATCAGTCCGACGATCGAACCGCGCGTGACCTCGAACGAGGCATCCTCGAAAAGGAGTTTTTCACCGAAGGCCTTTTTCAGCCCGCTTGCGCTGACGACCACGCGGCCCGACTCGATGCCCGTATTCGCCGAAAAATCGAGTTTCACGCTGCGCCCGTATATGCGCGGATCGTTCAGCCGTTCCAGACGGTCTATGAATTTTTTGCGGCCGCGCGCCATTTTAGACTTGATGCCGGCCTTGTATTTCATATAAAATTCCTCGGTTTTTTTTATGAAATCCTGCTGGCGCTCGTATTCGTCGATGCGCTCGTTCTGGCGCACCTCGAATATCTCCGAAAAGTCAGAGTAGTTGCCGGGAAATTCTTCGATCTTCTTATTGTAAAGGTAGAGTACCCTGTCGACGACGCTGTCGAGAAAATAGCGGTCGTGCGAAATTATGAGGGCGGCGGTCCTGGAGTTTTTAAGGCTGGTTTCGAGAAATTCGAGCGAATCGGTGTCCAGGTAGTTCGTCGGCTCGTCGAGCACGATCAGATCGAACTCCTTCAGCAGCAGCTTGCAGAGCTGGGCTCGCGTTTTCATTCCGCCCGAGAACTGGGAAATCGGCTTTTCACGCTCGTCCGGCGTGAAGCCGAGGCCGGCCACCACCGAGTTGATCCGCGAATTGAGCGAGTAGCCGCCTTCGCGCTCGTAACGGTCTATCATGGCGGAATATTCTTCCATCATGGCGTTGTACGAGGCGCTTTTTTCGAACCCGTGCTTTACCGTCGATATCTTGTGCTCGAGCTCCTTTATTTTATTTTCCATTTCGAATAAATGTGCGAAATCGAGTCTGATGAAATCGATCAGAGGCATGGAATCGAATTCGGGCGCGAGGTGCTGATCGACGTATCCGAGTTTTATGTCGCGCTTTTTGATTATTTCGCCTTCGGCGGGCGCCAGGGCGCCTTTTATAAGATTGATAAGAGTCGTTTTTCCGGAGCCGTTACGCCCTATCAGCGCGGCTTTCGAGTTTTCGCGTATAATAAACGACGCCGATTTCAGGATATCCTGCGAGGCGAATGAAAAACTTACCTTGTTGAAACTCAGCAGCACTTTACTTTACCTCCGCGAGGATCTTATCTTTAAGGTTCGAGTTGCGATCGAGCACTCTGTTGTTCGCAAGAGCTATATGTATGGCCTTTTTAGTGCCTATTAAAACCACGAGCATTTTAGCGCGTGTAACGGCGGTGTAAAGAAGGTTTCTCTGAAGCATTATGAAATGCGATGTCAGCACGGGAATAACGACCGCCGGATATTCGGAGCCCTGGGATTTATGTATGGTTATGGCGTATGCGAGCTCGATCGAATCGAGGTCGTTGTATTCGTATTCGATCTGCCCCTGCGGGAAATCTATGACCAGCGAGCGGTCCTGGGTGCGCACGTCGCTGATCTTGCCGATGTCGCCGTTGAAAACGTTCTTCTTGTAGTCGTTCTCGTTCTGCATGACCTTGTCGCCCAGCTTGAACGCGCGCGTCTTGTGGAACAGCTCGAGCGTGGATTTATTAAGCGCGCCCTGCAGCACGCCGTTCAGAGACGTCACTCCGCATTCGCCCCGGTACATCGGGCACAGCACCTGTATGTCGTCGACGGGTCTCAGGGCGAATTTATCGGGTATGCGCTCGGCGACCATTTTAAGGATGGCGGCCGCCGTCGATGCCTGGTCTTCTTTTTCGATGAAATAAAAATCAGCATGGCCGCCGTCGGATTTATCGGGGAAAAGAGGCATTTCGCCGTTATTTATCCTGTGAGCGTTGGTTATGATCAGGCTTTTTTCGTCCTGCCTGAATATGCGGTCGAGCGATATTACCGGCACCGTTTTCGAACCGATAATGTCTTTTAAAACGCTTCCGGGGCCTACCGAAGGCAGCTGGTTGATATCGCCTATGAGCACGACCTTTGTATGCGGCGCCACGGCCTTTAAAAGATGGTGCATTAAAATTATGTCTATCATCGACACTTCGTCGCATATCAGCACGTCGCAGTCGAGAGGGTCTTCGGGGCCCTTTAAAAACCCCTTGCCGCCGGCGCCGAATTCGAGCAGGCGGTGTATGGTTTTCGATGTTTCGCCGGTCGATTCTTCCATTTTTTTCGCGGCGCGGCCCGTCGGGGCGCACTGCAGGACACTGAGGCCGATCATTTTAAAAGCCCTGATGATGCCTCTTATTGTGGTGGTCTTGCCCGTTCCGGGCCCGCCGGTGAGCACCATGAACTTCGAATTCAGCGCGGTGTTTATCGCTTCGAGCTGCAGCGGGGAATATTTTATTTTAGAGGTCGCTTCGATCTTCGAGATTATGGCGTCGACCTCGAATATGAGTTTTCTGAAAGGCGTCTGAAAAATTTTAACGATGTTTTTCGCGGCCCGGCTTTCCGACAGATGAAGCGCCTGCAGATAGACCTGTTCTTCGTTTTCGACGGCGATCTCGCCCTCGTGCGACATTTTTTCGACTACCGGCCCGAAGCGCGCCGGCGTTATGTCGATGAACTGCTTGAGTTCTTCAAAAAGCCTTGTTTTCGTAGTGAATATATGGCCCTCCATGAC
>MGFH01000109.1 GCA_001791795.1 Candidatus Wallbacteria bacterium GWC2_49_35 | reverse complement strand
TCCATAAAATCCGGAGGCGTGAAATGAAAGCGAAAAAGAAGATTTTGCTCGTCGATGACGACGTTTTTTCAGTAATGCTGATGAAAGCGTATTTCGGCCACTTCGGATTCGACGTGACGATCCTGCTCGCCTTCGACGCCGAATCGGCCATTTCCATGGCGGACGCCGAAGAGCCCGACCTGGTCGTCATGGACATCCTGCTTGCCGGCGGAATGTCGGGCATAACGGCCGCGGAAATAATAAAAACCCGGCATAAAAACACCGCAATAGTTTTCATCACGAGCTGCTCCGACTCCGAAACAAGAAGCATGACCGCAAAAGCCGATCCTCTGGCGTTTATCGACAAACCGGCCGACCTGAAAGAATTGCTTGCCATATGCCGCGATCATCTCGCTCTGAGTAAAGCGGCTCCTGATAAAGCAGAAATAAAAACGGCTAAAAATGAATTTTTTGCAGCCGCGAAGATATTGGAGGCCCGATATGAAAAATAAAATTCTGATAGTCGATGACGACATATTTTCTGTAATGCTTATCAAGGCATATTTAAATCACTTCGGGTTCGGCGGAGAACTCTTTACCGCCTTCGACGCGGAAACGGCGATAGCCGTCGCCGAAAAAGAAAAACCCGGCATGATAATAATGGACGTCATGCTTACTTCCGGCATGAACGGCATAACGGCCGCGGAAATAATTAAAGGCGTGCACAAGGACGCCTCGATAGTTTTCGTAACGGGCTGTTCGGACCTCGAAACCATAAGCCGCGCGGTGAGTACGGATCCGCTGGCCTATCTTATCAAGCCGGTCGATATCAACGGACTGCTGTCGGTATACCGCGGCTATTTTACGATTGCGGATGAGCAAGAGGCGATTATGGTCAATACCGGCCGCTTACCGCTGCTAATAGAGGGCCTCCGCTGACTCCGGCGCTGCCGGGCGGCAGTCCCGCCGAAACTTTTCAACGCGGCTTTCCGCGCTCATAGCGTTTCCGTCTTACCCCATCTCACTTTTTAATTGCGTTCCATTCAAAGTAAGCGACTAATTTCGCAATTGCGAGCTATATCAATGCCGATATATTTACGCGATTTTTTTTGCTTTCTTTATTATAATTTTATTTTAAAAACCTGTCATTTTGTGGTAGAATAAATGTAAGAATATACGTCATTACTACATTGATATTCCGTTAGCGGCTCGAGCGTCATTCACCCGAAGGAACACTAAAATGAAGTGAATCCGTTTCACTCGACAAGCAAAGGATAGATGAGCCATGCCAAGCGAATCAAGAATCTTTAAAATTTTAATACTAATATTCGGCCTCGCGATTTTTTCTTATTTTATGTTTTCGCGCGGCGAAACGGAGCTTCAGGCTCCCGGCCCGAAATATTCGAGCCATCCGCCGGTTACAAAGAATTCCGTGTACCGCTTCGCCGTGCACGCGCTTCACAATCCCGCCAGAATGATGGCGGCGTATCAGCCTCTAATCGATTATTTGAACGAAAATTTAACCGGCGGCCGCATCCTGCTGGAGGCGTCCAGAGATTACGCCGACTTCGAGGAAAAATATCGGGCCGGAAAGCCGGAATTCATCCTTCCGAACCCGTGGCAGACCATTCAGGCTATAAATACCGGATACGCCGTCATAGCCGAAGCCGGCGATCCGGCCGACTTCAAAGGAATATTCATCGTCCGCAGGGACGGCGGCATCAGCGAACCATCGGATTTAAAGGGCCGGGCGGTAAGTTATCCTTCGCCGACGGCGCTCGCGGCCTGCATAATGCCGCAGTATTTTCTTCACGACAGGGGTATCGACGTCAATAAAGACATCGAAAACTGCTATGTCGGCTCGCAGGAGTCGTCGATAATGAACGTCTATCTTAAAAAGACGGCGGCCGGAGCGACCTGGCCCCCTCCCTGGCGCGCATTTCAGGTAACGAATCCCGGGGAGGCGGCCGAACTCAAACTCATATGGGAAACCGGATCATTCATAAACAATTCGGTGATGGCGCGTAAAGACGTGCCTCCCGCTATCCGCGAACGTGTGCGAAAATGCCTGCTTGTGCTCCATGAAACCGAACGCGGCCGGCTTATTCTTTCCGGCATGGAAACCGCGCGGTTCCTTCCGGCCACGGACACCGACTACGGCGTAGTCCGCGATTATATAGATCGTTTCGAAAAGGAAGTTCGAAAGGTAGTGATAAAATGAGCTTCGGGGATATTTACGGCTTTCTCACCGGCACGCTCCGCGGCCGTCTGATTCTAAGCGTCGCAATCGTCCACGCTGTAATGATGACACTTTTCATTGTCGATCTGACGCTGAGGCAGCGGTCTTTAATCCTTGATCACCAGATCGAGGACGCGGCCAGTCTTTCGCAATCCCTTTCGGTTTCGGCGGCCGGCTGGATCGTCGCACGCGACATTTCCGGACTGCAGGAACTCGTCGAAGCTCAGCGCCGTTATCCCGAACTCATTTTCGCAATTGTTACCGACGAAAACTGTCAAATTCTCGCCCATACCGACAAGACCAGAACGGGCCAGTATCTTATAGACCTGACGGACGAGATACGCCTGACGGTCACCAGCAAAACTCCCGCGCTGACCGATGTCGCGGCTCCGGCCATGCTCGGCGGCAGGTTCGTCGGGTGGTCACGCATCGGCATCAGCCAGAAGACCGCCGCTAAAAAACTCGACGAGATAACGACGGCAGGCGCGCTTTACGCCTTGATAGCGATTATAATCGGCTCGCTCATAGCCTGGTCTATGGGGCTGCGCATAACGCGGCGGCTCTACACCGTCGAAAACACCATCAGCGAGGTCAGGGCCGGAAACAATTCCGCCCGCTGCGACATCGCGGGAACCGACGAAGCCGCCATGCTCGCCGGGGAATTCAACGCCATGCTCGACGCCCTGTCCGAGCGCGAAACCGCGCTGGGAACGGCCGGAAAAAATCTGAAAGAAGCTCAGCGCCTTGCGGCGATCGGCAGCTGGAACTGGGACGCGAAAACGGACGCCATCACATGGTCCGAAGAGTATTACCGCATTTACGGCTTCGATCCTTCGCGGCGGCCGCCCGGATACGAAGAGCACCTGAAAGCCTACACGCCCGAAAGCGCCGCGCGGCTGGACGCGGCGGTCAAAAAAAACATGCAGACCGGCGAATCTTATGAGATCGACCTGGAGCTTGCCGGCGCCGAACCCCGCCGCTGGGTCACCGCGCGCAGTGAAACCGTGCGCGATGACCGCGGCGAGATAACCGGCTTGAGAGGCACCGCTCAGGATATCACCGAACGAAAGCGGGCGGAACAGAAACTCGCGTTTCTTAGTTTCGCGCTCAACAGCGTATGCGAAGCCGCATTTCTCATAGATGAAAATGCGCGATTTCATTTCGTCAACGAGGAGGCCTGCCGCCTTCTGGGTTACACGCGCAATCAGCTGCTGCTCGAAATGGGCGTGCCCGACGTCGATCCCGACTTTCCAGGTGAGCGGTGGCCTGATCACTGGCGGGAACTCATGACGAAGCGCTCTCTAACCTTTGAGGGCCGCCACAAAAAAAAAGACGGATTAATTTTCCCCGTCGAGATCAGCGCGAATTACATAGAATACGAAAACCAGCGCTTCAATCTCGCGCTGGTACGCGACATCACCGAACGTAAGAGGGCGGAACATGAACGCCTGGCCTATCTCAGGTTCATGGAAAGCATGGATCGGATCAACCTGGCCATACAGGGGGCAGACGATCTCGAGCCGATGATGAGCGCCGCGCTCGACGAGGTGCTTTCTATCTTCGAATGCGATCGGGCGTTTCTAATGTATCCGTGCGACCCGGGGGCGGCGAGCTGGAAGGCGCCGATGGAGCGCTATAGGCCCGAATATCCGGGATTATTCGTCCTTGGAACCGAAATGCCCATGGATCCTGAAGTGGCCGAAACGCTTCGGATTTTACTGGCGTCGGACGGCCCCGTCAAATTCGGCCCGGAAACTTCACACCCTCTACCGGAAGCCGTTTCGAACCAATTCGGCTTTAAATGCTTCATGTCGATGGCGATTTATCCTAAACACGGAAGTCCCTGGCAATTCGGAATTCATCAATGCTCTTACGCCCGCGTCTGGACCGCCTGGGAGGAACGCCTTTTCCAGGAGATCGGAAGGCGCCTGGGAGACGGTTTGAGCGCATTACTGGCGTACCGCAACCTCAAAGACAACCGGGCCAAACTCGAGCAAGCCCAGCGCATAGCGCACGTAGGCTACTGGGACCGAGATTTCACCGCCAGGCACATCATCCTTTCGGAAGAAGCCTGCCGCATATTCGGCATTTCTTCACGCGAAGAGGTTTTCGACCTTGAACACTGGCACGATCGCTGGCTTACGCTCATCCATCCGGACGACCGCCGCGGCGCGGAGCTTGCGGCCGTCGAAGCGATCAACGGCGGCGCCCGCTATAACGTAACTTACCGCATAATTCGCCCGAACGGAGAAATTCGTCACGTCCACAGCGAAGCTAATGTAAATACAGACGCTTCCGGCAGGACGACACGCATGATGGGTATGATGCAGGATATCACCGAACACAAGGCTGCCGAGAAACAGATTCTCAAGCTCAACCGCATTTATGCAGTACTAAGCAATATTAATCAGGCGATCATCAGGATACGCGACAGAGAAGAACTTCTGAACGAAGCCTGCCGCATTGCCGTTGAATATGGCGGCTTTCAGATGGCATGGATCGGCATGGTAAATTTCCAGACCGGCAAAGTCGATGTGGCGGCGGCGAATGGAGCCACCGCTGAATATTTAAAAAATATCGATATCGACCTCAACGACAGACTCAAAAGTTCCGGCCCGACCGGAATGGCCATCAGGACCGCAACGCACAATATTTCCAATAATATAAGAAACGATGAAAAAATGGCTCAGTGGCGCGATAAAGCGCTGAAATACGGCTACAGTTCTTCGGCGGCTTTTCCGCTGTCGGTGTCCGGAAAATCAATCGGCGCGTTCAACATATATTCCAACGAAACGGATTTTTTCGACAAAGAGGATATAGCGCTTCTCGACGAGATGGCCAAAGATATATCATTCGCGCTCGAATTCATTGAAAGTGAAATCAAACGTAAAAATAATGAGGAATTATTAAAGCAAAGTGAAGCTCGCCTGAACGAGGCTCAACATGTCGCTCATATCGGAAATTGGGAATTGGATCTGGTCAATAATGTCCTTATCTGGTCGGATGAAATTTATCGCATCTTTGAAA
>MGFH01000108.1 GCA_001791795.1 Candidatus Wallbacteria bacterium GWC2_49_35 | reverse complement strand
CCACCGCTAATTTCGTCGGCGGCCACAGCAAATCAGTTACGGCCACATGGAGCAAGTTAACCGGAGACGGTACGCTTGTCGGAACCGTTTACACCGCGCCGTCTTACACCGAAACCGCTACGTTCGAAGCCAGCTATACTGAAGGCGCGATCACTAAAACTGCTACGTTCACCATCAACGTGACAGGACTCGTACTCAATTCGATAACACTCGCGCCCACATCGACCGACATCAACGGCGCGGCTACTTACGATCTGGCAACACCCTCCGTCACGGCTAATTTCGTCGGCGGTCACAGCAAGCTCGTTACCAGCTCAGCTACATGGACTAAATTAACGGGCGACGGTACGCTCGTCGGAACCGTTTACACTGCGCCGTCTTACACCGAAACCGCCACTTTCGAAGCCAGCTATACCGAAGGCGCTGTTACTAAGACTGCTACTTTCACCATCAACGTGACAGGACTTACGCTCAACACGCTCACGCTTGCTCCAACCTCGACTGATATCAACGGCACCGCGACCTACGATCTCGCCGCGGTCGCAGTCACCGCTAATTTCGTCGGCGGTCACAGCAAACTCGTTACAAGCTCTGCTACATGGACTAAATTAACAGGCGACGGATCGCTTGTCGGAACAGTTTACACCGCACCGTCTAACACCGAAACAGCGACGTTCCAGGCCAGCTATTCAGAAGGCGCTGTCACTAAAACGGCGACGTTCACTATCAACGTAACCGGGCTCGTGCTCAATACACTTACGCTCGTACCCGACTCGGCCAATATCAACGGCATCCAGACCTACGATCTCGCCGCGGTCGCGGTCACAGCCAATTTCGTCGGCGGCTACAATAAACTCGTTACAAGCGACGCTTCATGGACTAAGTTAACCGGAGACGGCTCGCTGGCCGGAAAGGTTTACACTGCGCCGTCTTATACCGAAACCGCAACGTTCCAGGCCAGCTACACCGAATCGGGAGTCACGAAAACAGCTACGTTCACGCTTAACGTAACCGGCCTTGTTCTTGATACGATCACACTGGTGCCTACTTCGACCGATTTATATGCATATCAGACTTACGATCTCGCAAATGCAGCGGTCACAGCTAATTTCATCGGCGGCTACAATAAACTCGTTACGAGCGACGCTACATGGACCAAATTAACGGGCGACGGAACACTCGCCGGAAAAGTATACACGGCACCGGCTGCCGCTGAAACGGCCACATTCCAGGCCAGCTACATCGAATCGGGAGTCACAAAAACTGCTACGTTCACTATCAACTGCCTTGGACTGGTCCTCGATTCGATCTCGCTCGCGCCCACATCGGCCGATATCGACGGCACCGATACGTATGATCTCGCGACACCGGCCGTCACGGCCCATTACCTCGGCGGCCATACCGACACGGTTACAAGTTCCACTACATGGACCAAACTGACCGGCGACGGCACGCTTGCAGGCAAAGTTTATACGTCCCCTTCATACACCGAAACGGCTACGTTCCAGGCTAGTTACACGGAAAACGCCATTACTAAAACCGCGACGTTCACACTTAACGTTACCGGACTTGAACTCGCTTCGCTCACGCTCGTACCCGACTCGGCCAATATCGACGGCACTCAGACATATGACCTCGCTGCGGTCGCAGTCACCGCTAATTTCGTCGGCGGCTACAACAAACTCGTTACGAGCTCGGCGACATGGACCAAGTTGACCGGCGCAGGCACACTTGCCGGCAAAGTTTACACTTCTCCTTCATACACTGAAACCGCGACCTTCCAGGCTAGTTACACTGAGTCAGGCGTAACTAAAACCGCGACGTTCACCCTTAACGTTACCGGACTCGAACTCGCTTCGATCACGCTCGATCCCGCTTCGGACAGCATCGACGGCGCCGCTACGTATGATATCGCAACGATCGCGGTCACCGCTAATTTCAACGGCGGCTTCAATAAAATCGTTACGAGTTCGACGACATGGATCAAGTTGACCGGCGCAGGCTCACTCGACGGCACCGTATACACCGCACCGACATACGACGAAAGCGCGACATTCGAAGCAAGCTACACCGAATCAGGCGTAACTAAAACCGCGACATTTACGCTCACAGTAAACGGGCTCACGCTCGATACGCTGACCATCGCGCCGACATCCGTCAATCATATAGTCAACCTGGATTACGATCTCGCCACTGTCGCCGCCACGGCTAATTTCGTCGGCGGCCACACCAAAACGGTTACCAGTTCCGTCACCTGGACCAAGTTAACCGGCGACGGCTCATTCACCGGCACCGTATACACCGCGCCCGCGGCCGCCGAAACTGCCACATTCGAAGCAAGTTTCACCGAAGACGGCGTAACCAGGACCGCAACGTTCACCATGACAGTGCTCGAAACTCCCGTGCCGGGATCGGTGACGCTCAGCGAGGCAGCGGTTACCTCCGAACATTCTTATTATAAGAATTTCAACCTGGCGACGCTCACGATCGTTACCGCCACTTATACCGACGCTTCCACCGTCGACGTCACTACCAGCCCGACCACGGTCTGGACCAAATTATCAGGCCCAGGCACGCTCGCAGGAAGCGTATACACTTCGACATTGCCCGGAACAGCCACCTTCGAAGTGGCCTATACCGATCTCGGCGTCACTAAAACGACTGAGTTCACGCTTAACTGTCCCGACACGACGGCGCCTACGGTAGTCTTATCAGACAGTATTACCACAAACGACTCATACACAAACGGTAAATGGTTTGTAAGAGTAAACTGGGGACTTGTCATATATGCCGACTTCACAGATAACGACATTCTGGATGAAAGCACCGCTAACAAGCCTAAAATATCCATCAAAACAAGTACGGGCACTGCAGTGGTCAACGCAGTGGTCATGACGAAGTCCACCTCCACCAGATGGACGTATACCTGGAACCCCGTTCCCAACGCACCTTACAGATGGTATTATGTCACAATAGCTGCCCGGGACCGCGCGGGAAACCTCTGCACCACTCCGACCGGAATGTATAGATATGTTATCTACTATTCGTCGACATATTCATCATTGTATCCCGCCCCCTGGACCAGCCCGGGACCGCCGGCGCAGTAAATTCTCAAAAAGCCGATCTTGCAAGCATATTAACGGCTGAAATTTAATAAGACACTAAGACAAAATAAAAAACTGATAAACAAATCGTTTATCAGTTTTTTATTTTTATATTTATTCAGTTTTGTTCTGCGTTGTTCCTAATTACTAACCTTTTTCTATCTACCTATTTTGTTTGTTTACGCGTTCGTGACAAAAAGCCCGTCCGGAAAATAATTAACCGCATGACGCTCCGCGTTTTTGACCGCGTCCACGTTCGATAAAAGCATCTCGCATACCGCCTTAGTGCGCAACATTCGGATCCTTAAGCATCCTGGTTATTCCGTAAAGTTTATTCAAAAAAGTTCACCTCTGAATAATATTGACCTTTTCGTCCGCGCGGCTTAACATGTTTTCAAAGACCGCGCAACGCTCGTTCAAAGCTTTAAGCTTAAGGTTTGAATTTGAAAGCGTGTCGCCCACGTTCAGCACTCCCGCCCCGGTTTTTCTGACCTTTATGATCGCAGTCAAGCCTTTTGAAGTGCTGTAATAGCCCGCATATTCTATATCTGTAGAATTAAGAATAACTTTAAATTCTCCCTGACGGTCGGCTTCATTTTCACGCATGCCGTGTTCCTTAGACGAAGTGATCTTAGTGGCGAAAATATTTATGCAATCATCATGATAATCGACGATATTGAGGACGGCGGGCATATTAAACAAACTGTTTTCCACCGCGCCGACGGCGTTCGATAATTTTTCAAACTCTTCGTTTTCGAACGGCTTAAGCGTTGACGGCTGGGCCGCGGACGTTGCCGTCGATTTAATATAACCCGAAGCTATGGGCGGAACCGTGTCCGCTTCAACGGAGCCACCCGAACGGCCGCCGCTTTCTAAAAATACAGCCCAGTCGCCTATGCCGCCGCGGTATTGCATGAATACCGAAAATATGATAATTATAATTCCTACAAGCGTGAATTTGCTCTTTAACATAATCAACTGCTACTTTGGTTATTTCTCGTTTTTAATATAGCCGAGAAGAAGATAACCGTAATTTATTTTCGCTTCGGTGATGCGCGAGCCGATATTGTTTTTCTTGATCAACACGGTATTACTGCATTTTTCAAGCCCTCATAAAAACTTCTTGAAGGCTTTATAAGTGGAACGGCAGGCTCTTTTTGATCTGGGTTTCCATGCTGTCGAGTTTTGTGAACGTTTTTTTTATAATTTTCGCTTTCCTCGAAACGGTTATTTTTGATCTCGGTCTTAACCGGCGCCGTTCCGGACAGCTCTTCGAACTCTTTATCCAGCGAGGCCGCCCTGGATTTAAGATAAAAGAAACATACGCGGAATAGACCAGCGGCACGCTGAAATTCATGTATCTGGTTTCGGCGTTCCCGCCCGTGATCCCTACCAGTTCAGCTTTTGAAAAAACCGGGCACGCCTGAAGTTTTTTTACGAATCCGCTAATATTATCGGCATAGAACTAATTCCTTCAACCCTGAATTCGATATTTTTATCTTTCAACGAAATATTATTGATATATATCTAACCGGTCGGCGATTTTTCGAAGCCGTCGAAGAACAAAAACACCGTTTTTTTCTGCATAAGCCGGGCGTTCCGGCTCTGCCACTCCGCAATTTTCTTTGAATATTGGATGTAAGCGTTATGGGTCGATCGGATCCAGACCACCGCTATAAAACGCAATAAATAACTCGACTTATTCTCGAATTTTTGAAATCATGGTTACACGAAAAAAAGAGGCCGACCTGTAAAGAATGAAAATATCGACACACAGGTCTTAACCGATTTTTTGAACGAGTCTTCGGAACGTTGGGAAGGAGTCAAATGCTCGGCGTTGATCGCGATTAAAAACGGTAAAAAAGTAGAGGATATTTGCGAAATAGTCGGAGTCAGTAGAGAAACATTGAGGACCTGGCGCAAATCTTTTGAAAGCGAAGGCGCGAATGAGTTGAAACTTAAGAAACGTCAAGGAAGACCGCCCAAATTGTATGAAAAATTAGGCTTCACAAGATAATATACAAGACGTAAAAACATAAAGGCTGATGCGTTGGATCAAGAAAAATTCAAAAAGAAAACAACATTAAATATCAAGCGCTGATTTTGTCGAATTTTAATATGATTATCTTCTTGAATATTATAAAATCGATCGAATGTTCGATTTTCCGTTTAACTATTCAGAACGAAAAGCCCGTCAGGAAAATATGTAACCGCGTGGCGCGCCGCATCGCGAACCGCGTCAACGTTCGATAAAAGCATCTCGCGTAAAACCGATATGACGCTGACCACTCCGCACAGATATAACGCTCTCACGGCGTTAGCCACCACGCGCGAGTTCGGATCGCACATGCTTACCAGAATATTTTTGACGACAAAATCGGAATTGATCGCGCCGCGCTCCTTTAAAAAGCACACAGCTTCGATGGCGTTCGCCCGGACGCGGTCGTCAGTGTCGTCGAGATAAGTGACGAGATAATGCGCCATATCCGCCGTGGCGAAATGGGCAAATATCTTAACCAGGGTCGCCCGGCGGTAATTGTCTTCGCCCGACGTGTTGAGCATATCGAGCGCGGCCATGGTCGAATCGAATTCATCGATAGATCTCAGAGCGCCGATTATTACGGATAAATTTTCGCGGCACTGCTTCATCTCGCAAAAATATAAATCCAAAAGGTCTGTGACGGCTTCTTTCGCTTTGAGCGCTCCGGCGCTTAATATCGCGTTCCTTCTGACGTTATGGTCGGGATCGCTCAGATATTTTTTTATTATCGGGTAATTGTCCGCACCGTGCATTCTGCCTATGGCATAGAGCATGGAAGACCTTCCCGCGGTCGAAGATGCGCCCTCGAGTTTTTCCACTGCATATCTTAAAACGTCGTTATCGCCGGCTTTATAAAGCAGCACAGCCGCATCGGCGTTGACGCGCGGAGACGAGTCGCTCAAAAGTTTTTTGAATTCAGCCCTCGCTATCACGTCGTTGAAATCCGTTTCGACGGCGCATGCGTTGGCGCGCACCCGCGCGTCGGCGTCGTTCAAAAAATCGAAAACGGTTTCTTTTTCAAGCTGAAATCCCGTCTGGAAGTGTTTCAGCAACGCGACGGTTTTGACCGCCTTCGAGCGCACCTTCGGATCCGTTTCGGCGTAAAAAAGATTTACAAGATAATCTTTGGCGGCCGTTTCGCCGGTCTCGCCGATATAATCCAGAAAGGCGTTTTTGAGGATATATTCGCAGTTTGAAATATTGCCCGCGAAAAATTCGAAGTGGCCCGATATTTTTTTCTGCGTGAAAAGCTTAAGCACGGCGCATTTCAACGCCGCGTCCTTCTCCGCCGCGAAAAAATCCTTTAGTTCTGAAACGCACGACGGCAGTATGGAATCGAATCTGCGCAGCGCGTCGAGCGCGTATTGCTTAACGTAATAATCACCGGAGTTAAGCATTTTAGTTATTTCGTAAAGTTTATTCAAAAAAGTTCACCTCTGAATTATATTGACCTTTTCGTCCTCGCGGCTTGACATATTTTCGAAGACTGCGCATCGCTCGTTCAAAGCTTTAAGCTTCAGGTTTGAATTGGAAAGCGTGTCGCCCACGTTCAGCGCTCCCGCCCAGATCTTTCTGACCTTTATGATCGCGGCCATGCCTTTTGGAGTGCTGTAATAGCCCGCATATTCTATATCGGTAGAATTAAAAATAACTTTAAACTTTGCCTGACGGTCAGCTTCATTTTCACGCATGCCGTGTTCCTTCGACGAGGTGATCTTAGTGGCGAAAATATTTATGCAATCATCATGATAATCGCCGATATTGACGACGGCGGACATATTCAACAAACTCTTTTCCACCGCGCCGATGGCGTCCGACAATTTTTCAAATTCTTCGTTTTTGAACGGCTTCATCGTTGACGGCTGGGCCGCGGCCGTTGCCGTCGATTTAATATAACCTGAAGCTATGGGCGGAGCCGCGTCGGCTTCAACGGAGCCGCCCGGACGGGCGCCGCCTTCGAAAAATGCAGCCCACTCGAATATGCCTCCGCGGTATTGCATGAAGACCGAGAATATGATAATTATAATTCCCACAAGCGTGAATTTGCTCTTTAACATAATCACCCGTTACTTTGATTATTTCTCATTTTTAATATAGCCGAGAAGAAGATAACTGTAATTTATTTTCTCGTCGGTGATGCGCGAACCTATATTGATCCTCTCGATCAATACTGTATTGCTGCATTTTTCGAGTCCCCATAAAAACTTCTTGAAGGCCTTATATGTTGAACGGCAGTCGAGTTTTATTTTCATCGGATAAATATCCAGAGACGAATCAGGCGCCGGATTAAAAATATTGAGGCCGGCCACCTCGACGCCGCA
>MGFH01000107.1 GCA_001791795.1 Candidatus Wallbacteria bacterium GWC2_49_35 | reverse complement strand
ATATATTCCGCGCGCAGTTTTCGAGCAAATTCAGGGAGAAGATCGTCGAATACGCCCTGGCGGCGCAAAAAGGCAAGCGCAATATTTACATAACTTACGCTTTCAATCTCGCGAAGGGCTGCGACTGCGAGGGCCATAAAATGAAGATGGTGGCCCGCGACGCCGGTCTTTTCGCATCGAGCGATCCGGTCGCTATCGATACGGCCTGCATGGATATTATCGATAAAAACGAAGGCCGCGCGGTTTACGGCGGCCGCGACGCCCTCGACTATGCTGAAAAGATCGGACTCGGTTCTATAAAATACGAATTGATAACTATATAAAGTAAAAATTATGAAGTCGATATGACCGCTTACCCACAGTAATAAACTATAAAACCCGAAAAACAAGTCTGCTATGATCATTTAACAAAAAATTCTAAAAATTCGAATCCTGATATAATTTGCATATATTCAAAGATGTTGACAAAAAACTAAGTATTTGTTAACATGGTTTTCATATAATTATTTATGTCAAGTCAAATTATAATCAGGAGGGTGCTAAATGAAAAAGGTTCTTTCTCTTTTGTTAGTGTTAGTGTTATTTTTATTTTTCTTCTTTTATTCGGCAGATTCTTATGCCGAGCCGAAGATCAAGGACTCTGAGTCCGCTTCCCATTCGGACGAAGCCGCGAGTTACGCAGTCGTCGATACTTATGAATTTCCGGGGTTCAAGATCGTCCAGTTCGATCTGGCGGTTCTCTCCCATTATTCGTATATACTCACCAGCTCATCTCAGGCGCTGATCGTCGATCCGGGCCGCGACATAGACGCATACGTCGAATACGTTAAAAAGGAAAAATTGTCGGTAAAGGGCATCTACCTTACCCATTCGCACGCCGATTTCGTCGCCGGCCATCTGGAAGCCGCGAAGGAATTCGGCTGCCCTGTCTATATAAATCAGGCGGCCGGCGCCGGTTACAAGCACGAGCCCGTCAAGGAAGGTTCCGAGATCTCGATAGGCGAAGCCGTCGTCAAGGTAATTGAAACGCCCGGGCATACTCCCGACGGAACCTGCGGCCTGGTTTATTCCAGGGGCGCCGCCGAAGCGGTTAAGGCGATATTTTCCGGCGACACGCTTTTTATAGGGGGCGTCGGAAGGCCTGACCTGGTAGGAGGAGCGGGATACGCATCCAGCAAGCTCGCCTCGATGATGTACGATTCATGGTGGAATAAACTGTCGAAACTCAACGACGACGCGGCGGTATTTCCGGCCCACGGCGCGGGATCGCTCTGCGGTACGAAGCTCGGCGACGATCCCAGTTCGACCATCGGCAAGGAAAGGGCGTCGAATCCATATCTACAGCCCATGAGCCGCGCCGATTTCATAACGAAAGATCTCGAAGGACTCGGCGATCCGCCGAAGTATTTTTTCTATAACGCGAAAATGAATAAGGAAGGTCCGGAGTTTGTAGACTGGAAGGCGCCGTTTCCGCAGGAAGTTAAAGCGGAAGAAGCTCTTGCCGACTTTTCAAAAAATTACGTGGTCGATCTGCGTTCCGCTGAAGAATACGCTCAGGGCCACATACCGAATTCGATCAATATCGGGCTGCGCGGCAGATTCGAAACATGGACCGGCATAATGGTCCCGGTCGAAGCGAACCTCGTGCTGGCCGGCAGCCGCGCCGAACTGGAAGAGGCTTTGAAACGGCTTCACAGGATAGGATACAAAGCCGGCGTCATGATATACGATTCCTGGAAAAAATCAGGCCTGTCCGAAAACAAGAATATCATGATAACCGCCGCCGAGCTTTATTCCAAAATGACGAAGGGCGAGGCGCCAATAATAATAGACGTGCGGCTTCCGAACGAGTGGATGGGCCTTCGCATCGGCAACGTCGTGAACCTTCCCATCAACACCCTTTACGAAAGCTCCGTGAGCATAGATACTAACGAAGCCGTGGTCGCGGTTTGCAACTCGGCTTTCCGTTCAAGCCTGGCCGTCGGGCTGCTCGAACGCCGCGGCTTCAGCAAGGCAGCCAGCATGAAGGGCGGAAGCGAAGCGTGGATAGAGGCCGGATACCCCGTGTACGGCAACCAGAATGCTTACAGTCAGGCTGCGCCCGAGCCGCGCAAGAACGTAAAGATAGCCGACAGGATATCGGCGGCCGAACTGAAAAGGCTTTTGATGGACCTTCCCGGGACCTTCGACCTCGTCGATATCAGGCCTGCCGAGCATTTCAACGATTACAGCATTCAGGGGTCGAAGAACGTCGACTTTTCGATTCTTATCAATGACCAGTCGTTTCTGACGGGCGCCGGCCCCCTTATAATAGTCGACCGCGACGGTTCACTCGCTATGATGGCGGGCGGCATACTTTCCCAGAAGACGGAACGCCGCATCAAGGTCCTTTACGGCGGTCTCGACGCGTACTGGAACGAATCCGCTACGCATTCCGCCACGGCCCCCGGCGGCGGCACCGGAAGCCAAACGGCGAAGCCGGCCTCCGAACCATCCGGCACGACGATACAGCCGGCGCCCTCGACCGCGCCGGCGCCTTCGGCTCCGGGAAATGAAAATTCCAGGCCCGGTTCGCCCAAGCCGGCTAAAAAGAAAAGCGCGGGGTGTTGATCAATGG
Organism: Candidatus Wallbacteria bacterium GWC2_49_35; assembly: GCA_001791795.1. Lineage (GTDB taxonomy): Bacteria > Muiribacteriota > UBA9980 > UBA9980 > UBA9980 > UBA9980. The sequence goes on along the minus strand of MGFH01000107.1, from coordinate 2,616 downwards.
AAAATAAAATAAATTTAAATCCGCCCGGTGAAAAGATAATGAACCCTTATCTCGCCGGTTTCCTCCTCGGCCTGACGCTGCTGGCCTCGTTCGTCATTCTGGGAGTCGGTCTCGGCGCCTCCAACGCCGTGGCCAGGGCCGCGGCCTGCGCCCAGAGCTGCATTTTTACCGCGCATGTGGCTTCCAGCGAGTATTTCGGAAAATGGGGCTCCAATCCGCTTTATTACTACCTTGTTTTCATGTTCGTCGGAACGCTCACGGGCGGCGCCATTTCAGCTATCGTTTCCGGCCGCGTCAACTTCACTCTCGAAAAGGGCCGCAGTTTCAGCTCGGGCGGAAGGATCGCCGCCAGCCTTGCCGGCGGCGTCGTTGCCGGCTTCGCGAGCCGTCTGGCGAGCGGATGCACTTCGGGCCAGGCGCTGACCGGCAGCGCTATGCTTTTGAGCGGCAGCCTCGCTTTTCTAGTCGCGGTGTTCGTCGGCGGATACAGCTTCGCGTACTTTGTGAGGAGGCAGTGGAATGATTGAAAGTTTATACGGTTCGGACATGCTCAACACTCCTAAAGGGTTCCTGCTGGCCTACATTATCGGCGTTTCTTTCGGCTGGGTCCTCGAGAGGGCCGGATTCGGCAGCTCCCGGAGGCTTTCGGCCATCTTTTACTTCAGGGACATGACGGTGCTCAAGGTCATGTTCACCGCCGTCATAACCGCTATGATAGGGCTGATATACTGCATAAATCTCGGAATAATAGATCCGGCCGGGTTATATTACATGCCCAGCGTTTACGGCGCGCAGATTGCCGGCGGGCTTATATTCGGCGCCGGATTCGTCATGGGCGGCTGGTGTCCGGGAACGGCCGCCGTCGGAATGGCATCCGGCAAGATCGACGCTTTTCTTTTCATCGTTGGTTCGTTCGCCGGAAGCATTCTTTTCAACGAATCTTTTTCTCTGATAAAACCGCTTTATACAATGGGCGACAGCGGCGTCAGTTTCGCTTACTCGGCCCTCGGAATGTCGCAGCCGGCTTTCGCCTTTCTATTCACGCTGGTTGCCGTTGCCTGTTTCTGGGGCTCCGAATATGTCGAACGGGCCGTTTCGGGCACGGGCGAATATCTCGGAACGCCTTTTCTGAAGGCCTTTTCTCTGGCGCTCGTCTCCTGCGCGGCGATGCTTTTCGTTTTCACCGGTTCGGCCCGGGAAGCATCCGGTGAAATGGATCCGGGCTCCGGCGCCGCGCCGCCGCCGGCCATTTCTGAAGCCGCCATCCTCGAAGGCGTCGGAGAAGCCGCCGATCACATCGAGCCGGAAGAGCTCGCAGACGCCCTGGCGGACGGTGAAAAAGGCCTGCTCGTAGTGGACGTGAGGCCGCCCGATGAATTCCGTAAATTCAACATACGCGGCGCCGTCAACGTCGAGCTCAAAGACCTTGCCGATTTCATCCGGCCTTATAAAAATTCGGGCCGTGTGGTGCTTTATTCGAATGGAATGACGCATCCCGCTCAGGCCCGCGACTCTCTGGCGCGGCTTGGCTACCAGAACGTTTACATCCTTACCGACGGGCTCGCCGGGTTCACGGAACGCTGCCTGAAGCCCGTTTCGTTGAGGAAAGAGCCGCTTTCGGCCTCGGACGCCGGAAAGGTGGCAAAGTGGAGGCGCTTCTTCAACGCCGCCGGCACCGCAGGCGTCATCGCCGGCGACGGCGCTGCAGCCGATAAAACGGATGCGCCGGCCGCTCCGGTACTGAAAACAGAGGTTCCGCCCGCGACGGCGAATCTCAGGCTCGTCGAAACGGTTTGGCTTAAAGACAAACTCGGCTCCGCCGGGCTTAAGATCATAGACCTGAGGCCGCAGCCTGAATACAACAGATCGCACATCCCCGGCGCCATGTCGCTTAACGTCGAAAGCATAAGGGGTTTCGTTGACGCAGTGCCTTCCATGCTGCTGCCGGCGAAAATGCTCGTCGAGCATTTTTCGATGCTGGGCCTTTCCGGCACCGACCATGTGGTGATATGCTATGGAGACAAACCGCACGACGCCGCGATATTCGCAATTGCGCTCGAAAGGGTCGGGCACGCAGGTTATTCCATCCTCAACGGCGGATTCGCGAAATGGGAAGCCGAAAAATATCCGGTCGATAACCGCCTTCCGGCCGTGACGCGTTCCGAATATCCGTTGCCCAAAGGCCCCGACGATTTCAGCGTAGGCTATAAAAAAGTCCTGGAAGCCTCGTCATCAAAAAGCGCCGTCATAATCGACGTTCGCCCTTCCGAGTTTTATTCCGGAAAAAAATCCGATGAGGCCCGGGCCGGCCACATCCCCGGCGCGTTAAACAGGCCCTACACCGAAGACATCGTCAAAACGGCCGATATCGCATCACTGAAACCTGTCGACGAGCTCGAAAAAGAATACCTGAAGATCGTTCCTTCCAGGGAGACCGAGATCATAATCCACTGCCGCACCGGCCATCAGGCCAGCCAGACTTTTTTCGTAATGAAGAGCCTGCTTGGATACAAGAACGTCAAATGGTACGACGGCGGCTGGACCGAATGGTCGTCGAAGGAAGAACTTCCCATCGAGAAATAAAAAAAATCAAATAAAAATATGGAATATTAAATC
>MGFH01000106.1 GCA_001791795.1 Candidatus Wallbacteria bacterium GWC2_49_35 | reverse complement strand
AAAATAGATACCGCAGGCGACGACGGAAAGACCGCGATTCATCTGGCCGCCATGGACGGATCTAAAACCATGATCGAATTATTGATCGCTCGCGGCGCCGCCGTGAACGCCGCGGACAATTTTGGCAATTCGCCGCTGAAACTGGCGCTCGAAAACGGCAGGATCGAGGCCTCGGAAATATTGAGAAAACGCGGCGCTAAATAGCATTATTTTAAAAAGCGTCCGGACCCGGCCTCGAAAAATCACGTCTTTATTATTTTTTAAGCGTCATTTATCTTTTTTTAAATGAACACTCGTTCATTTAATTTCTATTTTTATTGACATTTATCAAAAAAAGTAGTAAAATATCGTTAATAAGAATCCCGTTAAATGAACACGCGTTCATAACGGCGCGCGGATGCCGTAAATATATTACCCGCGGCGGTTCCGGTTAAGAGCTCATAATTATCGTCTTTCGTTTTTTACCAAAATAATTTACATACCATTAAGGAGTTTTTATGTATTTAGCTGAAGTCAGCGTCTCAAGGCCTGTCTTTACGACCATGGTCATATCGGCGCTCGTGGTTTTCGGTTTGATCTGCTATACGATGATCGGCGTCGATCTGTTCCCGAACGTAGATTTCCCGTTCGTGACGGTGACCACCATTTTAAAGGGCGGCTCGCCTGAAACGATGGAACTCAAGGTCACCGACAAGATAGAAGAAGCGGTGAATACCATAAGCGGCATCAAGGAGCTGCGCTCGGTCTCGCTTGAAAATATAAGCCAGGTAATAATCCAGTTCGAGCTGGAAAAGAACGTCGACATAGTGGCGCAGGAGGTCCGCGACAAAGTCGCCCGCGTGAAGGGCGATCTGCCGCTCGAAGCGGAAACCCCGATCGTCGAAAAACTCGACGTCGGAGCTAAGCCGATCATGGCTATGGTCCTGTCGTCGGATAAAGACATAAAGGAAACGACGCGCTACGCGAAGGACGTAGTAAAGGAATCGCTTCAAAAGATCAACGGCGTCGGCTCGGTTAAAATAATAGGCGGCCTCGAGCGCCAGATAAGGATCTGGCTTCACAACGAGAAGATGGTGCGCCACGACATTACCGTGAGCGAGGCGGCGCGCGCGCTTCAGACCGAAAATATCGAAATACCCGGCGGCAACCTCGAAACCGGCCCCAGAGACATAGTCGTAAAGGTAAAAGGCGAGGTCGAAAGGGTCGAAGATTTTAAAAAGGTGAACGTCGCCATCAAAAACGGCTATGTGGTCAAACTCGGCGACATAGCGACGATCGAGGACGGCGTCGAAGACCAGAAAAACTTCGCCCGCCTGAACGGCAGCCGCGCCGTCGCCATCCAGGTTTCGAAGCAAAGCGGCACCAACACCGTCAAAGTGGCCGACGCCGTTAAAAAAGCCGTCGACCAGCTGAAATCGAACCTTCCCGCCGGCATGAAAATGATAATAGTATCCGACCAGTCTAAATTCATAAAAATCTCCATAGAAGAGGTTTTCTTTCATCTGCTGTTCGGCGGCGGCCTCGCGATTTTCATAGTTTTCGTTTTCCTGAGAAACATTAAAACCACGTTAATATCTGCCATGGCCATTCCGACATCAGTCATATCGACCTTCGCGTTCATGAAATACATGAATTTCACTTTCAATAATCTCACCATGCTCGCGCTTTCGATCTCGATAGGCATGCTCATAGACGACGCCATAGTCGTTCTTGAAAATATATACCGCCACCAGGCCGAAGAAGAAAAAGACATGCGCGAAGCGGCTTTGCACGGCACGGCCGAGATAGGCCTCGCGGTTCTGGCCACCACATTTTCGATAGTGGCGGTTTTCGTGCCGGTGGCATTCATGAAAGGCATGATAGGAAAGTTCTTCTTCGAATTCGGCATGACGGTCACATTCGCTGTTTTAATATCGCTTTTCATATCGTTCACTCTGACGCCGATGCTTTGTTCCCGCTTTATGCGCGTCCACAAAGAGCACGGTTTTATCTTTAACTTTCTCGAAAAAATATATAATTTAATAGATAACGCTTACATATGGATATTAAGAAAAAGCCTTAATATGCGCCTTGTAGTAATTATTTTAAGCGCGCTGCTTTTATATTCGAGCCTGATCCTCGCAAAGAACATTAAATCGGAGTTCAAGCCGGCCGAAGACAAAGACCAGTTCGGCGTGAACATCGAAATGCCGACCGGTTCCTCGATCGATTTCACCCAGAACGCGGTAAAACAAATAGAAGAAATGTTATTAAGCGACAAAAAATATATTAAAAACGTATTTACGACGATCGGCGCCGACGCGCAGGAAAAAGCCAACGCGGCCAGCATATTCGTCGAACTGATCCCGAAGGTTGAAAGACTCCAGAAAAATCAAACGGCGTTCATGAAAGAATACCGTGAAAAGTTAAAAAACTTCAAAGGCGGGATCGTATCGGTCGAAGAAGTTTCAGACATATCCATCGGCGGCGGCCGCCAGTCGCCGTTCCAGCTGGTTTTACAGGGGCCCGATCTGGAAAAATTAGACGGATACTTCGATAAAATAATAGGACAGATGAAAAAACAGAAGGGGTTCGTCGATATAGACACCACTTATAAAACCGGCAAACCCGAGCTCAGCGTTTATATTGACCGCGACCGCGCCTCGCAGCTTTTCGTTCCGATCGCATCGATCGCATCCGCCGTAAGAACGCTCGTCGCCGGCGAAAAAATATCAAAATTCAAGGACGGCGGCAATCAGTACGACGTCAATTTAAGACTCGCGCTCAACGAAAGAAACGACCTCGGGAGCATAAACAATTTTTACGTCCGCTCGCTCACGGGCCAGGCAATTGATTTCAGAAACCTGGTCACCTCGAAGGAAAGTTTCGGCCCGACCCAGATCGACCGCCTCAACAGGCAAAGACAGATCACTTTGTACGCTAACCTCGAAAATATACCTCTCGGCGACGCCATTTCGAGCGTCAGAAAGATAGCCGAAGACCTGAAAATGCCGCCCGAATATACATTCCGCTTCGCAGGGTTCGCCGACATAATGAAGGAATCGTTCGAAAACATTTTCTTCGCAATGTTTCTCGCCGTTATAATAGTTTATATGATCCTGGCGTCGCAGTTTGAAAGTTTCGTCCACCCGTTCACGATAATGCTCTCGCTGCCTCTTTCAATCGTGGGCGCGCTCGGCGGCCTTCTGATCGCGGGCGAATATCTGAGCATATTCAGCCTTATCGGCATAATAATGCTCATGGGGCTCGTCACTAAAAACGCGATACTGCTCATAGATTACGTGATAACTTTAAGGGATCGCGGCGCCAGCCGTTTCGACGCTTTGATAAAAGCCGGGCCTACAAGGCTCAGGCCGATATTGATGACTACGCTGGCTATGATATTCGGCATGCTGCCCATCGCGCTGGCGAACGGCCCCGGCTCCGAAACCAGAAGCCCTATGGCCGTTTGCGTTATCGGCGGCCTGATCACATCGACGCTTCTCACGCTGGTGGTCGTGCCCGTAGTTTACACGCTGTTAGACGATCTGATAGTTTTTTTCGGCGGTAAAAAAGAAGCGGCCGGCAAATAGCCGCTTATTAGAAGTGGCGATTAATATAAGTTGACAGGCATACCCTGAATGTAATAAAATGAATGAAATTCAAAGGAGCGATAAATAAAATGGGCTGGATCAAAAATATAATATTTATTATAGTGTTACTCACGCAAATAATACCGGCGCAGCGCGCAGCCGCTTCCGCCTCATCCACCGCCGAAAACGAAATACTTGTCTTCGGCGCTTCCGCCGCGTACAGAACGGTCAGCATCGCCGCTAAAGTGGCCGGCAACGTCGAATACATGCCGTTCGCCGAAGGCGACTATATCAAATCAGGCGAAGTGGTCCTGCGCGTCGAAAAAACCGATTACGAACTGCAGGTGGCCCTCGCGCGCACACAGGTCGAACGCGCTAAAATAGCTCTGGATCAGGCCAACCTCGAATTCAGCAGACTTAACGAACTCGTAAAAAGCAATTCGGCGTCGGTTCAGATGAAAGACAACGCCCTTTACGCCAAATTATCGGCGCAGGCAAACCTCGCCACCGCCGTAGCGAGCCTTAAAATAGCCGAAAATATGCTCAATAACGCTGAAATATGCGCACCCATGAACGGTTTCGTGTCGGTAAAACACCGCGAACCCGGCGATTATGCCGACAAGGCAAAACCGGTCTACGATATCGTCGATCTCGATATCATCAAGGCTAACCTTAAAGTCCCCGAACTTCTCATATCTGAAATAAAAAAGGGCGATAAAATAAATATCAGCGTCGACGTTTATCCCGATGAAACCTTCAGCGGCGAAATATATGAGCTCAGCCCCGTCGGCGATCCGCTGACGCATTTTTTCAAGGTGACGGCCCTGATCAAAAACACGGAGCATAAACTGAAAGCCGGAATGTTTTTGAAGGCTCTGATCAAAACTGATAAAAAATAAAAGTTAAAATCTCAGCCATGTTCCCTGCTACGATCCTAACCGAATTAAAACATTTTACCGCGCAAATTCAGGAAAGAAACATTTAAAATGACCGTTTCAGACAATAAAAAGCTCATAAATATTATAATTCTTATCATCGCGCTGTATCTGGCCAACACATTTCTCGCGATGAAAAAGATCGATCTCGGCTTCGTGTTCACGCAGGGCGTAATAATAGCCTTCGGAATACTTGCGATCGTAGTCCATGAAGTGTCGCACGGTTACATGGCGTACGCGCTCGGCGACAATACCGCTCGCGACGCGGGCCGGCTTTCGCTTAATCCAATAAAGCATTTCGATCCGCTCGGAGTGCTCGCGATGATCGTGGCGCACATAGGCTGGGCGAAACCAGTTCCGGTCGATTATACCGCTTTCAAAAAGCCCAGGCGCGACATAATTCTGGTAGCGCTCGCAGGTCCCCTGTCGAACCTCGCGCTAGCGGTCATTTTTGCCACAATCATAAAATATTTTATGAGGTTCGCCGGCATAAATCTATTTTCAAACCTCGAAGACCCCGGCGTTTACGCGGCCATGCTCATCATAAAAGCCATGATAATCGGCGGCGTTCAGATCAATCTCATACTCATGTGTTTTAACCTGCTGCCCCTGCCGCCGCTGGACGGCTCGAAAGTGATCATGTGCCTTCTGCCTGAAAAACAGGCGCGGCAGTTCGCTAAACTCGAAACATACGGTCTTTTCATTATTCTTGCCCTTGTGTATTTCAGGAAGCTCGACCCGTTCGTTTTCGGCCCGGCCGAATTCATCTATAAGCACCTTCAATATTATATCTTAATCAGATAGACATTTCGCGGCCGGCGGCGCGGTTAAAAACTTTGATCGCGAGCTGTCGAAGGTAATCGGGATTTTGATTTTAGTTGACATTTTTTATTAAAAATGATATAAGTTTAAGTAACTAAATACGAAAATTTACGGAGGTAACGATAAGTGAAAATTTACGGAATAATAGCTTTTGTTTTGATTTTCTCGATGGCTCCCTTTATCAAAGCAGGCATCGCGATGGCTCAGGAAAATAAAGGCACGGACGAAGTCGCTATAGACGATAAAGCCCTTCCGCAAGCCAAAATAACTACCAAATACGGCGATATGATCGTCGAACTGCTCGAAGACGAAACTCCCAATACGGTAGCCAATTTCGTCAGCCTTATCGAAAAAGGATATTACGACGGACTGAAATTCCATAGAGTAGTGCCCGATTTCGTTATTCAGGGCGGCGACCCTACCGGAACCGGCGCGGGCGGCCCCGGATACCGCATCAAATGTGAAGCCGAGACCAACAAAACCAAGCACTCGCGCGGCGTTCTGTCGATGGCGCACGCGGGCAAAGACACCGGCGGAAGCCAGTTCTTCGTAACGCACCGCGCCACACCGCATCTGGACGGCAAACACACCGTATTCGGACGCGTCATATCGGGCGTCGAAATAGTCGATAAAGTGCAGCAGGGCGACCTCATGGATAAAGTAACCATGATCAAAAAAAGAAGCCACAAATACGAACCTGAAACACTGAAAGATTAATTTATAGTAAGCGAAATTAGTTAGTTTACATCAGGAAGGCCGGCAATAATTTTTCGGAGCGAAGCCTCTGCAGGCGCCGTATGCGCCGAGGAACAGCGAGCGTAGAAAAGATTATTGCCGGACAGCAAAATTAATTTATGTCTTTACTATAATCTGCAATTTAAGGCATTACAAGGTGCGCTTTGATCAATAAACAAGCGGCAGTTAAAAAACAGAAAATATTGATAGTCGACGACGAAGAAGTATTCCGCAAGCTGCTTTTATCGAAACTTAAAGACGATTACGAAGTGGAAGTCGCCATCGACGGTATGGAAGCGCTTGAAAAAGTCAAATATTTCAAGGCCGATCTTTTTCTTATCGATCGGACGATGCCTAATATGGACGGCGTCGAGCTTATCAAAAATTTGCGGCAGTCGACTGAATTCATTGCCACACCTATAATAATGCTCACCGCGCGCGATCAGGTCAAAGATAAGGTTCAGGGCTTCGCCGTCGGCGCCGACGATTACGTCACCAAGCCGTTCAACCTTCTTGAACTTAGCTCCCGGATAGAATCGTTCTTAAAGAAAAGCAAAAAAAATAAATACGTAAGCACGCTTCTTTCCACACTGGGAAACGACACCAGCGAAGCGGACATAGATCTTTTAGGCCACGACCTTAAGGCAGCCTCGACCATACAGCTTAATTTAATGCCTTCATTATTCCCGGTCAGCGAAAAATTTCAGTTCGGCGCGAAAATGATACCGGCAAAAATAGTAGGCGGCGACTTTTACGACTTTATCCCCTTCGAAAACGACAGGGTGGTCATATGCCTCGGCGACGTTTCCGGAAAGGGCATAACGGCCGCGCTTCTGATGATAATGATAAGGACGATCATAAGGGTGCTTCTGGCCGAAAGATTATCCCTGGTCGATATATGCCAGAGGATCAACGCCATGCTGATAAGAGACGTCGGCATGGGAAAATTCGTGACCATGTTCATCGGCGTTCTGAATATGGAGACAGGCTGCTTCGAATCATACGTGAACGCGGGACATCTGCCGCCGTATTTAATAAAAAAGGACCTGAGCGTGACCGTGCTCGATACTACCGCTCCTTTCCTTGGCGCTTTTCCGGACATTGAAATAACCGGCGACAGCGTTCAGCTCGACAAAGGCGACCTGCTGGCGATATATACCGACGGAATTCCAGAGCTGGAGCAGTCTTCGAACGTTTTTTTCGGAGACGAAAGATTTCTCGAGCTGCTTAAAAAATTATACCCCCTGGCGCCAAACGAGATAATAGAAAAGACCGTCGAGGAACTCACAGCTTTTTCCACGAATAAAAGCGACGATATTACTCTGGTCTTCGTAAAACATAAAGCGTAAAATATCAAGCATGAAGCATAAGTAACGGCATCGACAATAAAAAGGAGAACAATCTCACGATGATAACCGCTAAATTTGAAAACATGGGCACATATGGAATAATTTCGGTTGAAGGCGAAGTTAACATACTTAACAACAACGAATTCAAAAGTATTTTTAATGAAGCGTTTAACGCCGGCCAGTACAAGATCGTAGTCAACTTCAGTAAAACTACTTACATCGATTCGTCCGCCATTTCCGTCATTATTTCGGCGCGGAACACTATCGTGTCGAAAAACGGCGTAATAACGTTCTGCAACCTGCCGGTCACTATCGAAAAGGTTTTCGGGATCATCGGATTCAAAGGCGTCGTCAATTTCTTTAAAACTATCGAAGAGGCCGTAGCGTTCATAGAATCTAAATAAAACGGTTCGGCCGCGAAGTTTTTGTAAAATTTGATTATTGTTTTTTTGATCTTGATTTTGATCTTGATTTTTGATT
>MGFH01000105.1:12438-12661 GCA_001791795.1 Candidatus Wallbacteria bacterium GWC2_49_35 | reverse complement strand
GACATGGGCGTCGGGCAAACAGAAGGAAGCAAAGGGCGGCAAGGACTCAGCTTCCAAGATTAAAGAAGAGTTAGAAAGGGAAATGGCGAAAACGAAGATAAAATGATAGATATAAAGAAAAATGACGAAAAAAAAGTTGTAACAAGAAAAAAAAGTTTTTTTAAGAGATACGAATGGTCGGCATATTTTTATTTGTTCCCGGCCCTGGCGATAATTTTAACTT
>MGFH01000105.1:0-12325 GCA_001791795.1 Candidatus Wallbacteria bacterium GWC2_49_35 | reverse complement strand
AACACCGTCTATTACGTCCTGGGCACCGTCCCGGCGCAGATATTCCTCTCGCTTTTTATCGCGATCCTGCTCAACCAGAAGATCAAAGGTCTCGAAATGTACCGCGTAATATACTTTTTGCCCGTTATCACCTCGGTGAACGCCATATCGATAGTATGGAAATACATATACCAGAAATACGGCGTGCTCAACTCGTTCGTCGGCTTCCTGACCGGCATTCCAGGCCCGGACTGGCTCATGGACACGACCTGGGCGATGCCCGCCATCATCATAATGTCGATCTGGAAAGGTCTCGGCTATAACGTCATCATATTCCTCGCCGGCCTTCAGAACGTGCCGCCCTCGCTTTACGACGCGGCCAAGATCGACGGCGCCGGACGCTGGAAAACATTCTGGAACGTCACCTGGCCGATGATATCGCCCACCACGTTCTTCGTCATGATAATGTCGACCATATCGTCATTTCAGGTATTCGCGCAGGTTTACATGATGACCGGCGGCGGCCCTCAGGAATCGACGACGGTCGTGATTTATTACCTCTACCAGCTCGCTTATGTAGAACACAAGATGGGACGCGCTTCCGCGCTTGCCTTCATTCTGTTTCTGATAATATTCGCGATCACCTACTTCCAGAAAAAGTTCACGGCGAAAAGGGTCCATTATACCTAATTTTAAAGGGTTAATCCTCCACATGAAAACGAAAGGTGCGTTATATAATGTTTAAATCCGTCAAGGCAGAAGAAAAATTTCTTGGTACGCTTATCCATATCGTCCTGATAATAGGCGCGCTAACCATGCTCGCCCCGTTCATCTGGATGATTCTGACCTCGTTTAAAACAAAGTTCGAAGCGCTGGATTCGACCATAATATTTCCGGCGAGGTTTATATACGAAAACTACATAATCGCATGGACGAAAGCGCCGTTCTTCAAATACCTTCTCAATACTGTTTTCATCGCGATCTCCTGTACCATATTGCAGCTGATCTCGTCGTCGCTCGCGGCGTACGCGTTCTCGCACATGGAATTTTACGGAAAAGAATGGCTTTTCAGCGCGCTTCTGGCGACGATGATGGTCCCGCAGCAGGTTCTGCTGGTGCCGAACTATTTCATATTGAAGCAGCTCGGCTGGCTCAACACGTTTTACGCGCTCATAGTGCCATGGTCGGCGGGCTTTTTCGGAATATTTCTGCTCAGGCAGTTCTTTATAACGCTGCCGAAAGATCTGTGGGACGCCGCCAGAATCGACGGCTGCTCGCGCATCAAATTCTTTTTCAAGATACTGCTGCCGCTTTCGACCGCGCCGCTCACGACTATCGGCATATTCACCTTCGTCGGTAACTGGAATTCATTCCTGTGGCCGTTGTTTGTGACCAACGACCAGACCTACTATACTCTTCAGGTCGGTCTTTCGAACTTCAACCAGTCCGAGGGCACCGAATGGCATCTTCTGATGGCGGCCTCCACGTTCTGCGTCCTGCCATTGCTGATAATGTTCTTCCTGGCGCAGAAGCAGTTCATACAGGGTATCGCGCACACGGGCTCCAAAGAATAATTTGAAAACAAGCGATAGTAAAACGATTTTTTTATAAAAATAAAGAAAGCGAGATTTAAAAAATGGCATTGAACAACGGCCGCGGCGCCGCAGCGATCAAATCGAAACTTTTTATAACCATAGCGGTTCTTTTGACCGCGCTGATGTTTTCAGGCTGCGTATGCGGGCCCAGAAAAAGAGGCCCACAGTATACGGCGGACGGCAGGCTTAAAATAGTTTTCTGGCATTCTATGGCCGGAAAACTAGGTGAAATATTGAACTCCATGATCGACGAATACAATAAGAACAACAAAGACAACATTTTCGTTAAAACCGAATTCATAGGCGAATACGCCACGCTGAACCAGAAGATAGCCGCCGCCGTTTTCGCCGAAATTCCGCCTCACATCGCGCAGGTATACGAAACCTGGACGGTAAAGCTGAAAAGGGAAGACGCGGTCGTCGCCCTTGATAAATATATCGACAGCAAAGAGGTAGGCATCGACAAAAACGATATCGTGCCGGCGCTTTTGAAAAACGTCACGATGGACGACGGTAAAATTTACTCCATGCCTTTCAACAAAAGCATACCCGCTCTTTACTACAACAAAAGGCTTTTCGAAGCGGTCGGCCTCGATCCCGAAAAGCCGCCCGTCACATGGAACGATTTCATCGAGTACGGCAAGAAACTCACAACGATCGAACATAAAGGATTTTTATTTAACGAATATGTCAACTTCGAAGATTACGAAAAAGAGCACGGCGCCGGTTCCTTTCCGCCGCGCAGCCTTAAACCGGGACATACCGTGATCTGGGGAAACGCCTTCATATCCGATCCGTGGTCGTTCGAAAACTACATATTCCAGAACGGCGGCCGCATATTGAGCGAAGACGGCAAAAAGGCCGTCATAAACAGTCCAGAGGCCCTCGTCGCCGCCGATTACCTCGTCGATAAGATGAAAAAGCACCGCTTCGCGATGCGCACTTCGGGCCGCGAGCACCAGAACGAATTCATCGCGGAACGCGTCGCTATGATCGAGGGTACGATAGTTTCGAAGGTATTCATGCAGTCGAGCCTTCGCTTCCCGTTCGGAATGTCGACCATTCCTTATAACAAGATCAACACGTCCGTTCTTTCGGGCACGAACGTCGCCGTCTTCGCTTATTTCAGCGAGGCCGAAACGCTGGCCGCCTGGAAGTTCATAAAATGGTTCACCGACACCGATCAGACCGCTCGCTGGGGCATCGATACGACGTATATGCCGGTCAGAAAATCGGCGTACGAAACCGAGATGGTAAAAGAAGCCATTAAAAAAGATCCTAATATGAAGGTCGCGCTTACCATGCTTGAAAAAATCGATTTCGAGCCTCAGGTGGCCGCGTGGTTCGAGTGCCGCGCCATATTGGGTAAGGTGACCGAAGCGCTTGTATTGAGCAGCAAATCGCCGAAGCAGATACTCGACGAGGCCGTCGTCGAAATGAACGAGGTCCTCGAGCTCGAAGAACTTTAAAAATAAATATACGATAAAGGGGTAATCAGGTTAATGCAAGAAAAAGAATTAGTAAAAAGGCAAATCGTAAAAAAAATCAAGGCGGCGGGCGATATATTGATAACATCGCATATCATGCCCGACGGCGATAACATCGGTTCCGTATGCGCGCTGACGGGCGCGCTCAGGCTTTCAGGATACAAAGTGGACTGCGCACTTTTCGACGCGGTGCCCGAAATCCTGAAATTCCTTCCGGGCAGTTCCGATATCAAAAGGCTCGCCGAAATAGATAAAAAGTACGACCTGCTGATCGTTCTGGACTCTTCGTCGATCGAGCGGACCGGCGTGCCCGATCTCGGCAAATATTCAGATTTCGTTATAAACATCGACCACCACGTATGCAACGATAATTTTGGAAATATAAATCTGGTGCACACCAATTACAGCGCGACCGTCCAGATCGTGTTCGAACTCATCAAAAAGGCGCGCCTCAAATTCAATTCGGATATCGCCACCTGCCTTTACTGCGGCCTTATGACCGACACGGTAGGTTTTCAGACGTCCAACACCGACGAGAACGTGTTCAAAATGGCGTCGAGCCTGGTAAAATGCGGCGCCAGCCCGAACCACATCTCGCGCGAAATGTTCCAGAACAAGTCCATGAAAAATATCATTATCATAGGCAAGACACTATCTTCGCTCAATTTCATCGATAACGGCCTCATCTGCTGGGGAAAGATCGATCAGAAGACGATCAAAGAGGTCGGCGCCCTGCCGTCCGACTGCTTCGGCATAGTCAATCAGATGATCTCGATAAAAGGCGTTGAAGTGGCTGTTTTATTCAACGAACGCCCGGACGGCAAGACCATGGTCGATTTCCGCTCGAAAACGGTCATCGACGTCAACAAGATCGCCAACGCCTTCGGCGGCGGCGGCCATCTGCGCGCGTCAGGCGCCACCATAGAGGGAAATCTCAACGATATCATCTCCGAGGTCGTTAACTTCGCGGTGGGCCACATCAAAACCAACTACAACTCAGGCCTTATGAAAGGAACTAATACAATTGAATCGCACAGTTGCGGTAAGCAAAAGGGCGCAAAAGCGAATACAGTCGTTAAATCAGTGGGTATATAAAAGCGACCTTATAGACGCCGCGAAAGCGGCCGGTTCTATCGCCAACGGCGATATCGTCGATGTCACCGACGAAGACGGCAGATTTCTGGCTCAGGCCTATTTCAGCGGCCTTTCCCAGATATCGCTGCGCGTGCTTACCAGGCGCGCCCAGGATCCGATCGACGAAAATTTCGTGCGGGCGAGGCTTCTTGCCGCGCTCGACAGGCGCCGCAAACTTATTGATCTTAGCAGGATAACTATCGTGCGTCTCCTTAATTCCGAGGCCGATTTCGTTCCGGGGCTCGTGGTTGATAAATACGGCGATTACCTTGTGCTGCAGTCGCTGGCGGCCGGCGCCGAAAAGTTCATCGATACCGCGCTCGATTTTTACGAAAAAGAAACCGGGTGCCGCGGAATACTTATCAAAAACGATGCCCAGGTGAGAAAACTCGAGGGGCTCGAGATGTATTCACAATGGCGCGGCGAAAGCGCCTCCGGCCCGCTGCGTATCTTATCCGACGGCGTCCATTATATCGTCGACCTTGCCGGCGGCCAGAAAACGGGTTTTTTCGCCGACCAGAGAAAGGCTTACGGCCTCCTTGAAGGCCGCGTCAACGGCGGGGCCCTGCTGGACTGCTTTTCATACTCCGGCGCCTTCTCGATGAACGCCTTTAAATACGGCGCTAAAAGTTCCGTTATCGTAGACGTTTCGAAGGAAGCCGTCGAACTGGCCAGGGAAACCGCCAGGCTCAACGGCGTTTACGATAGGTGCGAATTCGTCTGCGCGAACGCGTTCGACTATTTGAAATACGAATCGTCGAAATACAAGGCGGCGTCAGGCAACGAGCCGCCCTTCGATTTCGTGGTCCTCGATCCGCCCACTTTTACCAAGTCGAAATCACATGTAGGGGAAGCCCTGCGCGGTTATAAAGAGATTGCCCTGCGAGCCGCCAGGCTCGTGAAGAACGGCGGTTTCATACTCACCTGCAGCTGCTCGTTCCACATCACGATGACCGATTTTTACGACTCGCAGTGCGCCGCCTTTTCCGACGCCGGCGCCGTAGGATATCTTGCGGGCGCGGGTTTCCAGGACGAACGCGACCATCCCGTCATATCTTCGATGCCCGAATCCCTCTATCTTAAATATTTTATTTTTCAGATGAGCAAATGAAAATACATGATACACTTCGCTGGCCGGGCTTATTAAATATTAGTTATATATAATATTGTCCGGTTTTTAATTTCTTTGGGGCGTCGAAAAAATATTAAATAGTTGAAAAAAATATGAAACTGTGTTAAAATTATCGATATGAGCGTTTTACTTAACGGCTCCGGCCGCGAAAAAAAGTTGTTGAACCATCGGGCTTACACGCAGGGCGAGATCATCGCCATATTCATCGTGTCAAGCCTGATCGTGCTGCTTTCGGCGGTCTACTGGCACCAGACGAGCACCGAAAAGCAGATAGCCGGCGTCAAAGACACCGTAAAGGCCGAGGCTAAAAAGGTCATGGACTCTCTGATAGCCGATATGACCAAATCGAAGAAGGGCTCGATGGAGGTCACTCCCGTGGGCAAAACCGGCGCCAAGGTCACTTTTCAGTATTTCGACAACAACACTTTGATGCCTATATTTTATCTTTTCGAGCGTCCGAAGCTCACCAGGCGCGTCAGGGGAAAAGACACAGTTGTCGGCGTCAACGTGACCGGCCTTAAGATCAACGAAGATTTCAACACCGGCGCGATGGACGTAGAAGTAGCGACGATGATCTCGAAAGACCTCGTTCATCCCGTGACGCACACCGAGCGCGGAAACTGCCGCATGATAGAACAGATTCCCGAGGACGTCAAGATCCTCACCGAAGACGGCATAGAACTCGAGGCAGAAACTTCCTCCGGCGACGAAGACGTGCAGTCGGCCACTCTCGATTATTTTACCGAATACGCCAACGCAAGTGTTGTAGAACTTAAAAAGCGCAAAATGAGCCTCGAATTCGATATCGACGGCCTGAAAAAGCGAGAGGCCGAAGCGAACAGCGAACTCACGACGCTTTCGCCCGGGATCAAAAACACCAGTTTTCCCCTGGTGCTGCCCGACGTAAAAGATATTTACGTGCTGGAACTGGCCGTGAAACGCCCTGCCATCGATCAGAAATACGTCGAAACGATGCACAAAAAGATACAGATAATCACCAATCAGGTCAAAATGAAGCAGGAACTCAAAGTCATCAATTCGATTTTAACCCAGAAAGACAAGAAATAACATATGCGCCGGCGCTTCCGGCGCCCGCATAAAAAGGTTTGGTTCAGTTATGGATAGGTTTAAAATTTATATCGGAATTAAACCGTTTTTTATTTTCGCCGCCGCCGTTCTTCTGGCGTGCTGCGGCTGTTTCGGCAATCAGGACGACGGCGCGCTCCAGGCGCAGCTGACCAATGATCCGGCGAGCACGGACGTTATTACCGGCGCCACCGGAACGCTCGGCGGCTTCGTGCTCAGCGACGCCAATAATAAATTCAACGCGCCTTCGCGCGCCATGGCCGCCGTCGATAAAGTGACGGTAACTCTTCTTGAAACGGGGCTTTTCACATATACCGACAGGTACGGATATTACGAATTTCCGGGACTCGCTCCCGGAAACTACACGGTTTTTGCCAAAAGAACCGACAGCGAGGGGCTGGCCTATATAAATTATTCTGCAGTCAGCGTTCGCGCGGGTGAAAAAACTCTTAATCCCCAGAGCATAGTTCTGAAAAAATCAGCATCCATATTCGGGCGCGTCGCCGCGTCTGACGGCGGGGCCGCCTCCGGTTTTATGGTTTCGCTCGAAAACTATCCGGCGGCCGCTCTCACATCCGACGGCGGCTATTTCATGCTAGATGCGGTGCCGTCGGAACAGGCCGTTTATTTAAGGATCGCTCGCGACGGCTATGCCGCTAAAAGATACGGCCCGGTGAACGCCCTCGAAAATAAGGTCTGTTCGATAAATGAGCTCATAACACTCGACCCCGACGCCTCGGCCGCGGGGACCATAAGCGGGACCACGGCGGACGATGTTACGGGCGCGCCGCTTGCCGCCGTTTTTATTAAACTTTACGAATCGACGGGCGGCGGAACCTTGATTTTATATAAAACCGCGTATGGCGACGGCTCCGGGTCTTTTTCGATCGGCGCGGCCGCCGGGAAAAATTATATCGTCGAATTTATCAGGCATGATTATTTCAACCAGACCAGGTCCGTCAGCCTTGCCTCGGGCGCAAATATCAGCTTGAGTATTATCATGAGTCGCGCCAGGAGCGGACTTTCCTATTATACGATAGCCGGCAGGGTCCGCGACGGCTCCGGAAATCCAGTGGCGGGAGCCGAGGTCCGCAGCGTGCCATACAGCGAACAGATCCTCACCGGCGCGGATGGCTCTTATAAAATAAACATTTCCGAAGGCATTTACGATCTTTACGCCGGCAAGCCCGGATACGCGGAAGCGACCGTGCGGGTTTCGGCATTCCCGTATGTCAACGTGCCCGCTGAAATTAATTTCACTCTCGTAAAGAGTAATTTTACCGCCCTGTACGCGCTTTCGGGAACTGTCACCGACGTCGACAACGCGCCGCTTGCCGCCGCCAAAGTTTCTATTGACAAAAACAACTTATATACTTATACTAATCAGGCGGGCTTCTATACGCTTCACATCGCCAGCGGAACTTATGAGATCAACGCATCGGGCGGCGCAGGGCTCGAAAAAACTATCGATTATTATATGGGGTTCGCGCCGCAGACGCTGAATATAAAGATCATAAAAAACTAAAAAATTAGAAAACGAGATAAATAATAATTAAAAAGATAAAAAGATAAAAAATTTTAAAATAAATTTAGAAAATAAAAAAATAAAAACGAAGAAAAAATATCGATAAGGGGATGAGGAAATGAAGAAAAATATCAAAAATGACTCGAAAGATTCGAAAAAAGTCGCGGCAAAGGGATACAGGGTCTCGTCGAAACTTATACACGGTCCCGAGCTGATGACGAAACAGTGGGATTTTTCGCATCACGTAGTGCCGCCGCAGTCCTCTTCGGTCACTTACGCCGTAAGTTCAGCCCAGCGCGGCGCTCTCGGCTTCATTCAATTCGCCAGCGACAAAGATGTCCACAAAACCCCAATCCTGATATATGACCGCCTCGAGGAGCCCAACCGCAACATGCTCGAAGAGCGTCTCGCGCTCGCCGAGGGCGGCGAAATGGCGATCGCGTTCACGACCGGCATGGCCGCCATATCGGCGATCCTGGGCGTGCTGACCAGAACGGGCGAGCATATAATCGCGCACCACACGCTTTACGGCTGCACTTACAGTTTACTTGCCAACTGGTTTCCGCGCGACGGCCGCGGCGTAACGTTCACCAATCTTTTAGATATCGAAAAAGTGATGCGCGAGATAAAAAAAGAGACGCGCGTTATCTATCTTGAAACTCCTTCCAATCCGATCCTGGAGATAATCGACATCGGCGAGCTGCGCAAGGCCGTCGATAAGATCAACGCCAAACGCAAAAAAGAAGAAACGATAAAAATAGTCGTCGACAACACCTTCGCTACGCCGTTCTGCCAGCGCCCCATCTCTCTGGGCGCCGACATAAGCCTGGCGAGCCTCACGAAAGGCATCGGCGGTTTCGGCACGGATATGGGCGGCATCGTAGTGGGGCCGAAGGAGCTTCGCCATCCGCTTATGATGTACCGTAAAGACTTCGGCGGAGTGCTCGCGCCCAAATCGGCATGGCCGACGCTTGTTTATGGCCTTCCGACGCTCGACGTCAGAATGCGAAAACAGCAGGAAACGGCCATGCGCGTTGCCAGTTACCTTGAAAATCATCCGAAGGTCGCCCGCGCCATCTATCCCGGTCTAAAATCGCATCCGCAGTACAAGATCGCCAGAAAACAGCTTATTGACTGCGACGGCAACTTCGCGCCGGGTTCCATGCTCTATTTCGTTCTTAAAGGCAAGCCCGCAGTAGCGTGGAAGTCCGGCTCCACGATAATAGATTATCTCGCCGAAAAATCGCTTGTAATAACGCTAGCCGTCAGCCTCGGCATGATCAAAACCCTCATCGAGCATCCTTCTTCGATGACGCATGCGGCGATACCCGTCGAAGAGCAGGAAAAATTCGGCATCGATCCGGGCGGAATAAGGCTTTCGATAGGCATCGAAGACTCCTGCGATATTTTAAACGACCTGGATACGGCGCTTAAGCTTATAAAATAATTGGCTCTTTTTTTAAAATTGGCGATTATTAGTTGAGAGTTGAGAACTGAGAGTGGAGAGTTTTTTTTAGAGAATAGTTAACAGAGAATAGAGAACAGATGTGGATTTTTTTATAATTAAAGCGGGCGTAATAAATATAAAAGTTTTATTTCTATTTGTCAAAAATCCTTTAGTTCTCCACTCTCCACTCTCCACTCTCCACTCTTAACTCTCCACTATAAAAAGCGGTTTTTACCCGCACATAATAGGACTGAACTGTAATAAAAAGGCCTCCGGATACAAATGATATCCCGGGGCCTTTTCATATTTGCCGGTCATATTGTTATAATTAATGGAAAGCAGTCAATAAGAAACCAGCAAAATTAATAGTTTTAACTTAGACAAGTTTGATCGATTCATAGAGATTCCGTGCTTATATATACAGTTATTTTATTTATCAAATAAATGTGATGGAATTTTCAACACGTTGTAAAATACAACACTTTTTATTTTTATTTTGTTGGCAAATCCAACGGTGATATTAAAACCGACATTATTAAAGGCGGCCGCCGATGATTGTTATGCTTGAAAAACAGAATTACAGGTCGTTGTGATGAAATCATCAGGATGTTCAATTTACGGCATGACTAATGCTATAAAAATGCTGACACTATTATCATCATTTTGAAACTTTTCCAACAATCGCTTCTTTGAACCCAAAAATATTTTTCAGGTCACAATGGTTTAAGTGTACGTACGGTAACGATTAAAGGGCTTTTCGTTAAGTGCCAACTTTTTGCAATGAAGCCGGATCGTTAACCGCGGCGCCTAAGGATGGGTGCCGCCCCTGAACATAAATAAAAATTAGCGGGGTGCGATTATGAAAAGAGAAAAAATATTCAACCGTAATAGAGTACATTTTTTTGCCGTTCTGCTGTGTTCCATGTTTTTATTCGCCGGATGCGGCGGCAATGACGACGGCGGCGGATCGGTGCTTATGAGTTCGGTCGGGCAGAGCGGCGCTGACATTGTCGCGCATTCCGCTCAGGCCGGCGGCGCTTCGCTTGCGGCACCTAACGCTCAGCAGGCTCAGGACAAGGCAGCTGCTAAAAACGCCGACAAGAACACGATATTTTTAAGCAAAACCTCCGACGAGATAATGTTCGTTTCCTCGCCGGCGGTTTATGATCTTTCTCAGATAACGGTTACTGCGCCGAATCCCGCCGGAAAACCGATCGACAGAACCGATTATCCGCACACCGAATGGACGCTTGTTTCAGGTCTCGGAACTCTCACCGGCAGAATTTACGCATCGTCGGCACCCGAAACTGCCGTTTTCAGAGCCATCTACAGCCACGGCGGCGAAGTCAACACCGCCGATTTCATATTGCGCGTTGTCGGGCTGGCATCCATTTCGATCGCTAAAACCTCCGACAGCCTTTCGGTGACCGCCGCCGGCCCCAATTTTTACGACCTCGCCGGAGTCGAAGTCACCGCTAATTATTCCAACGGCGTTTCTAAAAACGTAACTAACGATCCCGCAACCCTCTGGACGCTCGTTTCCGGCCAGGGAGTCCTGAATGGAAAAGTATATACCCCCGCATCCGCGCCTTCGACCGCGGTCTTCTCGGCCGCATACTCCGAAGCCGGCATCGTTAAAACGGCATCTTTCAGCCTTGCAGTTGTCGATCTTATACCTCCGTCGGTCGTTCTTTCAGATAACCATCCCGACGCCGTCGTTCAAAAAGGCGATGTCGTTGTCATAACAGCTACCTTTAACGATAACGACAGGATCGCCGAAGCCCCCGCTCCCGTAATATCGATCGGAAGCGTTATCGCCGGCGCGACCATGACCATGATCGACAATCTTCACTGGACCTACACATGGAACGTACAGCCTTCGGTTTACGGCCTTCAGCAGGTATCGGTTACCGCATTCGACGCCTCGGGCAATCGCTGCGCGCCCGCTACCGGAAAGACGGCTTATGAAATAAAGAACCAGGACCCTGTCAAATATGTTTATATGATGCAGCTGAACGGCATTTCTTATACATGCGGCGTCGCGGTCGATAATGACGGATATGTATACGCGACCAGCCAGGATCACTCGGTAAGAAAATTCTCTCCCGGCGGCGTTCTGGTGAAAAAATGGGGTTCGCTAGGCACCGGAAACGGTCAATTCTACTATCCCGGCGGCATAGCGGCCGGCCCGGCCGGCGAAATTTACGTCGCCGACGAATATAACAGCCGCATCCAGAAATTCGATTCCAACGGCAACTTCATTTTGAAGTGGGGTTCGCTCGGCACTGGCGCAGGCCAGTTTAACCGCCAGTTCGACGTTACCACCGACCGCCAGGGCTTCGTTTATGTGGCCGACAGAATGAACAACCGCGTTCAGAAATTCGACTCGAACGGCAACTTCATTTTCAAGTTCGGCGGTTACGGCTCAGGCAACGGCCAGCTCAGCCAGCCCCTTGGCGTAAAGGTCGACGCGTCGGGCAATATATTCGTCGCTGACTCATTCAACCAGAGGGTTCAGAAGTTCGACTCGAACGGTAATTTCCTTCTCAAATGGGGTTCTTACGGCGCTGTCGACGGCAAATTCAATCTTCCCAGCAGTCTGGCCATAGACGAAGCCGGCAACGTTTTAGTGGTGGACCATTACAATCACCGCATCCAGAAATTTGACTCGAACGGCAATTATCTGACTAAATTCGGCACTTACGGAAGAGGGGACGGCCAGTTGAGCGGACCTTACGGCATCGCGCTGGACGCGTCGGGCATAGTCTATGTTTCCGATTTTTATAACCATCGCGTAGTTAAGTTCGCTCCGGTTTTCTGATGCGAAGACGACAGGCAGGCCAAAAAACTATGAACTATAACTGTAAATTATAAAATAAAAACCCGCTTCAAACTTATGTAAGAAGCGGGTTTTTATTTTAAGGCTCCGGAAGTAGGACT
>MGFH01000104.1 GCA_001791795.1 Candidatus Wallbacteria bacterium GWC2_49_35 | reverse complement strand
CCGGAAGCGTGGGAAGGATACGAAGATATCGCATCCACAATCAAAATGAGAAAATTTATCGGAAAATAAAGATAAGTTTTTCTAATCTAAAACTTCGGCGTCTGCGAAGTTTTGTTATATTTAAAAATCATGAGCCTGTTGTTCTCGGCGCTCGACAATACTATGTCGCTGACCGCGTCGCCGTCGTAGTCTGCTATGGCTACGCTGCCGTGGGGCATTTCGGCCGCCAGGACGCTCATGGCGAATTTTCTGGGGCTGGTCTGGGTCAAAAGATATACGTTAGGATCGCCCGCGCCGTTGACGACTATGTCCAGGTCGCGGTCCCCGTCGATATTTCCGCAGGCGAAGGCGCCGGGAGCTTTCTGCCTGACGACCGAATTGGCGTTCGACTGGCGGGGGCGGAAATCAGCCGACACTCTGACGCGCGGCCAGCTGAAACGCGGGTTAAGCGGTTTTTCATATACGAAAAGCGCCGATTCGCGGTCGTTAGGGTTATCGAAGATATTTGTGTGATTGGTGCCTACGGCGGTAAATGTGCCGTCGCCGAAAAGGTTCGGAACGATGGCGAGCTGGAATGCCTTTCCGGCGGTCTCGTCGATGTAGTGTTTGGTCCACTGGCCGCTGCCGGGATTTTCGAACCACGAGAACGATCCTGACGAGCCGTAGAATTCGGCCGAGGCGATATCCAGGTCGCCGTCCTTATCGATGTCGAAAACGCAGGGGAATCCGCCCGCGCCTTTTCCGGCTACCAGCGGCGTTCTTTCAAAACGCGTTTCCGATTTGTTTCCGCGGAATATATGGACGGCCGATTCGCCGTCGCCGAAGGCGCCGGTCATTTCAGCTACGGCGACGATGTCGGTCAGCGAATCGCCGTTGATGTCGCATAACACCGCGTGGCGGTACATAAGCTTAGGCGCCGCGGTTATGACGCGTTTTCTGAAGCCGGAAAAGCCGTGGCGTTCGAGCCAGACGATACCGCCGCCGA
Organism: Candidatus Wallbacteria bacterium GWC2_49_35; assembly: GCA_001791795.1. Lineage (GTDB taxonomy): Bacteria > Muiribacteriota > UBA9980 > UBA9980 > UBA9980 > UBA9980. Next base: position 4,341 of record MGFH01000104.1, on the reverse strand, counting down.
AGTTGGCGTCGTGGACTATCGAGCCGTAGGGAATTACGAAATCGAGTTTCTGATCGCCGTTGATGTCGGCGGCGCTCACTTTATTTGGAAATCTGATATCGGCTGCTATGCGGGTTTTAGTCCACGTGGTCAGGTCGGCCGGGTTGTTGAGTTTGTAAATATCGACGGCGCCGAAACCTTTGGGATCATGCGAAGATACTATTTTGGAAACTATAAGCTCTTCGCGGCCGTCGGAATCGACGTCGATAGAAGTTATATTATAAGGGTATTCGGGATAGGCGTCGATGGTATAAGCCATAAATTCAGGCTTTTTATCTTCTTTGTTCAAGATGGCGAGTTTTTTGAATTCTTTGATATCAGGTTTGTCGCAGGGAAGCGCGGCGTAATCGGCGCATCCGGCGGTGTTTATGCCGGCGGCTGCCGCGAAAGACGAAGGCATTAGCGGGAATGTCGAAGCCGTTAAAATTAAAAATAAAGTAAAAAGAATATTATAAAAAGAGATTTTGTTTTTCGCGAAAGAAAAACCGGCGGTTCTAAAAATTACAGGCGTAAGTTTATTTATTTCAAGTTTCATGACAATTCCTCGCTTTTTAAAGACCGGCCATAAATAAGGCTTTTAAGTTCGGCTAATCTCAACATTTGTTCGCGTTGATTTAAGGCAGTTCAGCAAACATATTGTATAAGATTTTGTTAAAAATATCAAGATATTTTTATGCCGATCATCAAATATTATGACCGCTCCCCGAATTTTGTGTATATTCTAGTATATATCGGCATAATATCAAATAAAACGCCATAAAAATTAATAAATGCTCGAAAATAAGGCGTTTCAAGGCACATATTGACAATAAACTCCGCCGGTGTTAAAATATCCATATCAGCCGGCTGTCTTTTCGCGAATTTTTCAAACTGCTAGGTAAAAATATGCTCGATTATATACTTGCCAATCTGGGGTTTCATCTTCTGCTTATCACCGAATTGAGTGAATACTCTGTAAATGAAGATCTAAGAACCGCCGACCATAAAAAAAGGAACCGCCGAAGTTTTATCTTTCGGACGGTTCCTTTTTGTTTAATTAATTATTTTTTAGGGCCTTTTTTGAATTTATCGAAGTATGAAGGCTTTCCACCGTTTTTTTTAGGTCCGTACTGCTTGTAGGGTTTTTTGCCTTCGAATTTTTTTTCGCCTGATTCGTTCGATCTGTATTGTTTGTAAGGCTTTGCGTCGGTTCCGGCCTCTTCAGCGCGCGGCCCGAAATCTCTTTTGCCTTCGAACTTTTTGCCCTCGAACGGCTTATTTTCAAATTTTTTGCCTTCGAAAGGTTTCTTTTCGAATTTTTTACCTTCGAATTTCTTGTATCCTGACTTTTTATCTTCGAATTTTCTTTCGCCAGAATCGCTTGAACCGTATTTTTTATAAGGCTTTGCGTCGGTTCCGGCCTCTTCAGTGCGCGGCCCGAAATCTCTTTTGCCTTCGAACTTTTTACCTTCGTACGGCTTATTTTCAAATTTTTTACCTTCGTACGGTTTCTTTTCGAATTTCTTGCCCTCAAATTTTTTACCTTCGAATTTCTTGTATCCGGGCTTTTTATCTTCGAACTTTCTTTCGCCTGACTCATTTGAAGTGTGCTGTTTGTAAGGTTTTTTAGCGTATCTGTCTTCGTCGCTGCGCGGTCCGAAGTTCTTTTTATAGTCTTTTTGTTTGTCGTAGCGGTACTGATGACCGGTTTCTTCGATCTCCTCGTTCGATTCGATCTTATCGCCTAAGGCCATTCTCAGAAGAGCGGCGGCTATGTCGAGCGTCGTGTAATCTTCTTCGATGAGGTTCTCGACGATCCTGACATATTTGGTAAGCCCGCCCTGAGCGAGGATTTCTTTGATCTTTTCCGAATAGAATTTAAGCCTGGTCTCGTCGAGGTCGCTCAGCGAAGGCACGCGGCGGCAAGACACTTTAAGGTCGAAATCGCGTTCGATGCGCTTCAGATTGCTCAGCTGGCGGCTTGTCACGAATGTAAACGCCTTGCCGGATTTTCCGGCGCGCGCCGTGCGGCCTATGCGGTGTACGTAATCTTCGTCGTCGCGAGGAAGGTCGTAATTAAAAACCGCCTCAACGTCGTTCACGTCGATACCGCGGCCCGCAACGTCCGTCGCCACGAGTATTTCGATGAGTCCGCTTCGGAAACCGCTCATGACTTTATCGCGCATGCGCTGGTTCAGGTCGCCGTGAAGCGCTTCGGCGAGGTAGCCGCGGGTCTTTAAAACCTCGACGAGCTCGTCCACGCGCATTTTGGTGTTGCAGAAAACGAGCGCGAGTTTTACGCCGTAAAAATCGATAAGGCGCGCAAGGGCCTCCGGTTTTGATTTTTCGAGCAGTTCATAATAAAACTGTTCTATTTTAGGGGCGTTCATCTTGTGGCAGGATACGTCGATGCGGGCGGGGTTTTTCTGGAACTTTTTGGTGAGCTGCGCTATGTCTTCGGGCATGGTGGCCGAAAACATGATGGTCTGCCTTTCGGCGGGAGTGTCTTTGAGTATGGTTTCCATGTCCTCGCGGAAACCCATGTCGAGCATCTCGTCGGCCTCGTCGAGTACGACGAACCTGAGCTTATCGAGCTTTATAGTGGCGCGGCGCATGTGGTCCATGAGCCTTCCGGGGGTGCCGACGACGATCTGCGGCTTTCTTTTGAGCGCGTCTATCTGGCGGTCGATCTCCTGCCCGCCGTAAACGGGCACTATGGCCAGGTTAAAGAAATATTTGGTCAGCCTGCGGAATTCCTCGGTGACCTGTATTACGAGCTCTCTTGTGGGGCAGAGCACCAGGGCCTGAAGTTCCTTGGTTTCATGATCTATTTTTTCGAGTATCGGGATAGCGAATGCGGCGGTCTTTCCGGTTCCGGTCTGCGCCTGGCCTATCAGATCGCGTCCCGCCAGAAGTATGGGAATGGTTTCGGCCTGTATGGGAGAGGCTTCTTCGAAGCCCATGTCGGCGGCGGCCCGCTGGATTTTTTCAGATATGTTCAGTTCGGTGAATTTTAATTTGTTCATATTTTAACTTCGTTAAACTCCTTGTATTTTCTTTGTGCTATGATCGGTGGATTTATGACGCACGGGCCGTTCACGCAGCCTCCCTCGCACGACATCACCTCGATGAAATTTGATTTGCCGCAGCCGTTTTCGGCGTATCCTTTAAGCTCCTTTATCGACTGTCTTGAAATTCCGTTTATGTAAATGGGCGCGATCTCCGGTGCGGCGCCGTCGTTTCGACCGCCTTCTTCCGCGCCTGATATTTTCGCGGCGTCCGCGCGCGACCTGATAACCTTGTCCATGGCGGCCATCACTCCGCCGCTCGCTGCGAATCCCCTGCCGCGCGGCGTGGCCGGCTTTTCAATAAGTTCTTCTTCGCAGTTTTCGGGGGCTATATCGAGCGCCTCCATTATTGATCCGAGTTCTTCTATGCTTAGAACGAAATCAACCTCGCCCGATTTGAGCGCCTCGCTTTTTTTCGAGACGCACGGGCTTATAAAAACCGTTACCGCGTCCGGATGCTCTTTTTTAACCAGCTCCGCCGAAAATATCATGGGCGTTTTCGTCGTCGAGAAATGCCGTTTCAGGCCGGGGATGTGCTTTTCAATAAGCTCGATGTAAGAATAGCAGCAGGAGCTGGTTATGAAACTTTCGCCGCTTCCGATCCTTTCGATGAATTCGAGCGCCTCGTTTTCCGAGGTCAGGTCCGCGCCCGATGCCACCTCGACCGCTCCGTAAAATCCTATTTTTTTGACCGCGGCGGCGATCTTTCCGAGCGGCGCGTCGAAATGCCCCATGACGGAAGGTGCGAGCATCGCGATAACTTTCGCGCCCGATCTTATGGCGTTGAGCGCGTCCAATATCTGCGATTTTTCCATGATCGCGCCGAACGGGCATTTATTGATGCACTTTCCGCAGTATATGCACTTTGAAAAATCGATGCATTCCTTCTGGTGCTCGTTTTTTGATATGGCGTTCACCGGGCAGGCCTCTTCGCACGGCACCGGAATGTAAACTATCGCGTGATAGGGGCAGACCTTCATGCACTTTCCGCAGTTGACGCATTTTTTACTGTCTATGACTGACTGGCCCGCGTTAATGTGGATGGCATCTTTCGGGCAAGCGCTGATGCAGGGGCGCGCGACGCAGCCGCGGCAGGCGTTGGTTGCGAAATAATTTATTTTAACGCAAGAGCTGCACGCCTCGTCGATGACGGTCAGAAGCGGATGCTTTATATTGCCTTCAATCAGGGCGTTTTTATAATAATGTGCCAGGGAAGTCGTTTCATCGGTCTCCTCCTCGTCGCCGAATCCGAACA
>MGFH01000103.1 GCA_001791795.1 Candidatus Wallbacteria bacterium GWC2_49_35 | reverse complement strand
CGTTTTTTCCGCCTCGCCCGCGGCGCTTTTTGCGGTTATCTTATAAAAATATGTTCCGTTGGGCACTTCGTTCAAATTATCGTCGGCAAGATTCCAGCCGAATTCGTTATGGCCCTTTCTGCCAAAATGATCGGCGCTCAGGACCGTTCTGCGGTTGCGGTCAAAAATTTTTATTTTTACCTCGTCGGGTTTGAAAGCGGTGAAGTAATAAATTTTGCCAAAACCGTCGGAAACAGGATTGGGATAGAAATATGTTTTTGAAATTTGAACGCCTGAAGGCGTTTCTTTGTTATCTACGCCGATCTTAACGTTCATGATATCGTTTTTCGGCGAAAGCACTTCGATCGAAACTGGCGCGTCGGTCATATTATATGACATGGATGACGGATTCGACCACGCGTCTAAAACGGTTTTATAGCCGGCGTAAAACGGGTCTTTATCGCTCATGGGCTTCGTTCCGGCCGCGTTATAATCGAGCCTGTCCTTATTCGACGAATCGAGTCCTTCCGCGGATTCGAGATCGACCCTTTTATGAGTCTCGTCGGCGTTGACGTTATTACTTTCAACGCTTCCGGCCGCATCGTCTATATGCCATATGAGGATGCCGCCGCCTTCGATAAATGAATCGACGCCTTTTTTCTGACGGTTTTCGACCAGAAAATATTCGTTTTTATTTTTTTCTTTTGATGAAGCGTAAACTTTGAGCGCGGCGGGCGAATCGGAGAGCGCGGCCACGGAAAGCGAAGCGGCGTTTGAAACTACCTCGACCGGCGTAAGATATCCAAGCTGGATCATTGACCACGAAGAAATCATGCACGGGCTGTTTCCATTATCGCGCCAGGCGCCGTATCCCATAAGATCCCACGCACCTGCGCCGAGCGATGAATTATCGGCGTCGTAAAGGTCGGGAAGTCCCAGAAGATGACCGAATTCATGGCACATCACTCCGGCGGGACCGTTTTCGCCGTTATTGTCCTGCGCCTCCGATTCGGGCACGACAATGGCGTAATTTAAAATACCGCCGTTGGCGAGCGTTATGTTCAGATCGTCGAACGCCATCGACCAGATATCGTCCGGGGTATCCCCCGCGCCGCCGCCCGCAACGTCGCTTTCCTCGCCAACGCCGGCATGTATTGCGATCACCGCGTCGTAGGATGAATAATCTATATACTTCGACGCGTCAGACCGGCCTGCCGCGGGATCGAGCGACGACACCGAAACAAGATCGCTCACAAGAGATTTGACGACTGCCGGAGCGTCGCCGCCCGAGCCGTACTGCGACATTTTCTTCGGCAGTTCGAAAACCTGGCCGGCGAGATCTATCGAAAGACTTAACGCGCCGTAAGAAGCCTTGCTGTAATAATTCTTGAGTTTGTCGAGATTTGCGCTGACGGCGGCGGCTGAAAGCGAGGCCTTTCCGTCGCCGGTAATAAGCGGATTGCCGGTCTCGAGCGCGAATTCACATCTTACCGCTATCAATTTCAGCGTGCCTTTCGCGGCAAGCGCAGATCTGCTCACTTTTTCGTTCAATATCGAACGCATCGCACCCGCCGCCGCGCGATGCGAAGCCTTGGCGGTACCCGATAATATCTTGCCGGGATAGGGCGGCGCTTTTTTAAGCGAAGCCAGGCTATACGGTCTGGATATTTTTTTAACTGCGCCCTGATGCCAGCCGAGGCAGTTAAAAAGGTAAAACATGAACACGGCCGTGAGCAATATAAAGTTTAACTGCATTTTATTGAAATTATCCATTAAAATTCCACCCGAAATTTTTAAAAATATTATAATTCGCTTAACATATCGGAAAAAAATTTTAACACTTTATCGATTTATTTTTTATTAATAATATGATATAATAACTGAAGTCGATATTGTGACTGCATCAGCAGCGAAACGCGTGGAGGATTTAAGAATGAAACACTCATATTTGCTCAAATTATTTTGCATAGCGGCTATGGCAACGACTTTCACGGCCGCGTTCCCCTTCGAATCGGCCGCCGGTGATTTTACGCTTCCCGTATACGACCCCGTTGAAGCTTCTTATAAATCGGCGCCCTGGATCGACGCCACCGGATATTTCCACGAAACGGCGCAGAAAATCCTTGACGAGCACGGCACCCCGCAGGATAATATCACGCGCGTGAGGACCGCCGCGCCGGAAATCAAAATCGAAGGCATGAAAGAAGAATTTTTCATAATGAATATCGTGGAAAACAAAGCCGAAAAACGGGCCGCGATACTCAAAAAGATCGGAAAACACTGCTATCTTTATCTGGAAGAAGGCAGGGAATTTCCTGAAAGCGTCTTACGCAACATCGTGGACCGATTCGACAACGTAATATACAGGATAAGCACTGAAACTTTCGGCTCAGAGCCGAAACCCGGCATCGACAACGACGAGCGCGTAACGATACTCATGGCCGATATTAAAGACGGCTGGAAACCCGGAAAGGGCTTCGTCGGCGGCTATTTTTCGCCGCTCGACTGCTATCCGTCGAAGGTCGTTCAATATTCGAACGAGCGCGAAATGATCTATCTCGACTGCCATCCGGCCAATCCCGAAGACCCTTTCTATCCGGGTGTTATCGCACACGAGTTCCAGCACATGATACATTTCGCCAACGACCCGCGCGAAGACAAATGGCTCAACGAAGGCTGCTCTCAGCTCGCCTTCTACGCGTGCGGCTACGACCACCCGTCGCAGATTCTGTCCTACGCGGCCGATCCCGGAGACGACGCCACCGTATGGCAGAATTCGATGGAAGACTACGGCGCCGTCTACCTGCTGCATTACTACATATACCGCAAATACGCAGGCTCGACGCCCGAAGAAAAAATGAGATTTTACCGCTCGCTCGTCGCCTCGCCGCTTAAAGACATTGAAAGCATCGACGCCGTGCTGAAAGAATTCAACGTAAACAAAACTTTCGAGGATATCTACAAAGACTGGCTGGTAGCCAATCTCATCAACCGCCCCGACGCCGGCGACGGCCGGTACGGCTACGACGAAAGCCTCACGATGCGCGTTCACACGACGCACAATATAACCGCGCTTCCGGCTAAAATAGAGAAAGCGGAGTCACTCAACCACGGCGCGGCCAACATATTATTCACGCCGTTCGCCGAGCATCTTCCCGAAACTCCGACGCTGATCGAAAAATTCGCGGTTTATTCGCAGAAACCAGCCGTCATGGTATGGGGAATAAACGGCTGGCAGACGCCGTCCGAAAAATATGTGCCTCAGGGATCGGACGCAACCGGCGGTTTCGTCGAAACTAAAATGAGCGGGCCGGACAAAAAAGGGTTCTATTTCGCCGAGATCGGGCCGTTTGCGGGCGCCGCCGCCGTCGATACGTTTAATTATAAACTGAGATACGAGGACGGGACCGTTTCGAATGAAAAGACCATAAACATTATCGGCCCTTCCGGAAGAAGCGGCGCGGTAAAATCCCGCATGGCCGAAAAAAATATACTCGTAGTTAATTTCAGGGGATCAAAACCTTCGGAAGCGAACAAAAATAAATTATTCCGCCTGCTCGAGATAATCGAGGACCCCGACGGAAAAATAACCGTGGGCGAGGTCCCTCTTAAAAACAACCAGGCTAAAATAGCCGTGCCCTCTTATGGAATATCGGCAGCTAAAGTATATTTCATAGCGTATCAGCTCAACGACAAAAAACTTTCGTTCAATCTCGAAGCCGATGTCGTTTCGAGCATGAAAGAGGCCGGTAAAGCCTTTGTAATGAGCCAGAACCAATGAAGACGCTGAAGGTCGTATCGGTTTCTCTCGGCGCGTCCGACAGAGACCACGAAGCGCAAATAGAGCTGCTCGGTAAAAAGATCCACATAAGTCGCATCGGCTCCGACGGCGACATACAAAAGGCGCGAAGGCTCGCGGCTTCACTCGACGGGCGCGTCGACGCCATGGGGCTCGGAGGCATAGACTTTTATCTTTCGATCAAAGGCGATAAATATGTTCTGCCCGACGCGTTCAAAATAGCGGGCGCCGCGAAAAAAACGCCCATGGTAGACGGAAGCGGGCTCAAAAACTCCGTCGAAGATAAAATAGCGGGACTTTTAATAAAAGAACTTAAAATAAACCCGGCCGCTGCGAACGTTTTCTTCGTGTGCGCGACGAACCGGGCCATGATGGCCGAAAGTTTTGAAAACGCCGGCTTCAATATGATATTCGGCGACCTGATGACATCGGCGGGGCTGCCGATACCCATAAAAAGCCTTAACGCGGGAAGGATCGCCGCCGCTATCTTCGCGCCGATCGTAACAAAGCTTCTGCCGTACAGATTCATTTATCCCGTTACAAAAGACGACGGCGGGCACCGCGAAAAATTCGGTGATTACTTCAGGTGGGCCGATATAATAGCGGGCGATTTCAATTATATAAAGCGTCGGGCGCCGCTCGATCTCGGTGGAAAGATAATAGTCACCACGAGCGTGACGAAAGAAAATGCGGAAGATCTGAAGCGGCGCAAAGCAGCTTACCTTGTGACGACCTATCCGCGAATCGATGGAAGGGCTTTCGGCGCAAATGTAATAGAGGCGCTGCTTATAGCGATATCAGGCAGAAACCGCGCGCTTTATCCCGGCGAATATCTCGAGCTGATCAATAAGATAAAATTCACGCCGGAAATCGAAAAGTTAAACTGACGCGAAATTAAATTACGGTGAAACGGTGAAATTGAAATGATCGAAAACAGAAGATTCATCAATCAGGAAGACGGCGTCATGATATCCATTTTTATAACGACGCTCGTTTATTTCATGCCTTCGATAGCCTGGGGGACCCTCGACGCCAGGTCGTGGATCTATTTCGTATATTCGTTTTTCACCATATTATTCATGGCGTACGCCGCGGTGCCGCTGTATTATTCAAGGGTTAATTTTTCATTCCAGATCAATGTGTTCCGCATAAATAATTACAGCGTGCTCGTATTTCTGGCTTGCTTTCTTTACTTCGGGGCCATTGAATTATTTTTCAATCACGCCGGGATCGAAGCGGGACAATATTCAATTTTTAAATATATAGATTCATTGATATTGCATATTCAGGAAAAGGCGGGGCTTAAGACCGGCAACAAATTCATCGGCGAGGCCGGGCTGATGCTCGCGATACTGCTTCCGATATGCGAGGAATTGTTCTTCAGATGCTACATGCAGGAAAGCCTGAAGCGTTATTACAACATTTATTTCGCGGTATGCGTGCCCGCGCTGCTGGTAGCCGCCCGCCACCTCGCGCTGTTTACGATCCTGTGCCGGCCCATGGGTTATTCGGCCCTGTTTTTAACGTTCGCCGCTTTCGTTTCGTTCGCTTTTTTCGGCTACGTTTACGAGAAGGAGGAAAACGTTCTTTCGTCGATGATAGTTCATTTCGCCGGCAACGTTTCCTTCGGAGTCTGTTCTATTTTTTTCGGCGGCAGAATTAATTTATAGAAAGTGCGGAAATACACAATGATGCCTGAAAGGCTTCACGAAATAGAATTCAATCTCAGACTGCAGATAACCTCTATGATCTCGGCCGCCGCGCTGGTGACGCCTATGTTCACCAATATTCGAACATTCGAATATTTAGGAGTTGCTGAGCTGGCCGGCATAAAAACATTATACGTCATTATCGGCTCGATATGCCTCGCGGCATTTTTACTCAGAACCTGGGGCGCGGCGTATCTTTCGTCCTACGTGGTAATGGCTAAAGACGCTAACCAGGATAAACTGATAGTCGCGGGACCTTTCATGTATATGAGAAACCCGCTTTATTCAGGCGATATTCTGGGAGCCTCAGCGATAGGCCTGGCGCTTCCGCCGGCGGGATTTTTAATAATGGCGTTTTTGCTGACGCTGCACAGTTATCTTCTGGCCCGCTACGAAGAAAAGAAAATGGCGGTAAAATTCGGCGAAGGCTACGCCGAGTTTTTAAGTAAAGTGAACCGGTTCGTGCCGTCGCTGAAGCCTTACAGGCACTCGGGCTACGCCGATTTCATAAGCAGGTACAGCCCCGACTGGCCCGACGCGATAATGTCGAACCTCTATTTCGCCGGGCTCGGGGGAGCCTTCATAGCGGCGGCTTTCGCGGGATATTCGCCGGAAACGATCGAACGCTGCGTTTACATTTATTCGTTCGGCGCGCTCGCCGTCTGGAGCGTGTTTTACATGATATATTATCATCCGAAACACTTTATGGGCGGGAAAAGCAGAGAACGAGGAACAGAGAATAGAGAATAGAGAACAGAGATGGAACAGAAAAATGTGCAGTTTTAGTCATAAAACTGGAAATTATTTGAAAGAAGATGTCGATTAATGGACGTTATAATGCTCGCGGGAGGCGCGGCCGGGCCGGAACTCGCGGAGGTATCCGAAAGCGGGCGCAAGGCGCTTGTAAGAATCAAGGGCGATTTCATGGTAAATCTTACGCTGCGCGCTTTTAAAGACGCCAGATTAAGAGATAAATTATTCCTGGTCGGAAACGACGATATTAAAAAGCGCGTACCGGCGGAATATTACGATTATTTTATATACGAGGGCGGCGATATCCTCGAAAACATTTCCAGAGGGCTGTCTCACGAAAAGATCGACAGGAACAAAAAAGTCATGATAACCTCCTGCGACATTCCGCTGATCGGCCACGAGGCCGTCGATAATTTTATCGGCTTTTCACAGAATTCGAAGGCCGAGCTGATCTATCCGGTGGTCGAAAAGCCCGTTTACGACGCGAGGTTCGAAGGTACGCGCAGGACGTGGTACTACTGCATGGATTCGACTTACACCGGCGGCAATTTCATCGCCATGAAGCCCGAGGTGTTTTTCAAAAACGAAAAGATCATCTTCGAAGTGTTCAATAACCGCAAAAACCCGGTGAAAATGGCGGCGTTGTTCGGCGTGAAACTGTTGTTAAAATATAAGATGGGATACGCGACGAAAGAAGACGCCGTCAGCGCAG
>MGFH01000102.1 GCA_001791795.1 Candidatus Wallbacteria bacterium GWC2_49_35 | reverse complement strand
CAGATTTATAATATTCATATTTTTTTATTCATAATTTTTCAGTTATATAGGTATTTATTTAACGATAACCAGACGCGCTTATCGCATTATATTGATTTGGAATATAACGATAAATAATGCCGTATATCAAATTATAGCATAATATTATTTGTTTGTAAATAATTCTGGTATGAGACTGATATGAGACTGAAATGAGATTAAAATGGTTCTGCAACAAGACTTTTAATGAGGCATTGTAAAATTTGACGATTAAAATGAAATGGTCAAAAGAAGTTTTTAATTTATATATTTTAAAACCTTTTTGTCAGAGTCATTTTGCCGATGCGGGCCTTGTAACCTTCCTCGTAGGAGGTTTTGCCTGAGTTGACGAACTTGTAGTTCGCCGATAACGCGGTGTCGCCGCCCAGATCGTAGTCTATGAAATTATCCAGGATGGTTCTGTGCCTTTTGGAAACTTCGTCGTCCTCGATCGAGTAGTCGAGATTAGAGCGCAGCGTCATTCTGAACCTTTTCGGGATAAGGCGGAAGCCGCCCAGCACGGACACCTTATTAGAGTCGTAATAAGGAGAAATGCGGTCGATCCTGGCGTATGCAAGGCCGGAAGTTACGTTGAGCGCGGAGCTCAGGTCTTTTTCGAAGCGGAGTCCCTGGCTGTAAGTTTCAGCGTTTTCCAGAGGCCTGTAAACATCGGTTTTATAATCAGCCTCGGTGTTGGATATAAGCGCCGTTTTTGTGTTAAGGCTCTTCCTTAATTCGAGGTTGTGGTTCAGATTGCGGCTCGCCATATATTCGCCGACATTCTGAGTATTTTTAGCGTTCATCAGCCTGTAGATCGATGAAAGATTCCTGTTCGGCGCGTATTTGAATTCCATCATAGCGGAGTCTGACACCGACATGCGCGCCCTCGTGTTTATGTTCACAAGATTTTTAAACTGATACTGCAGCTGGGAGCGGATCTTAGCCGTCGGCAATATGTCGATGAGAAACGAGCCGGTCCTGGTCGTTACGGGCTCTTCGACGGTTATGTAATTATCTTCGGTGGTGGTGCCTTCTTTTACCTGAAGGATCTTTTCGTTGTAAGTTTTATCGAGCAGGAATTTTTTGGAATGGCTCTCCTTGTAACGCACCTGACCCTGAACTTTTTTCGAGGGATTATACCTGATCTTCGCGTCCGTGGCGATCAGATTGTCCGTTCTATTGGTCTGTATGTTTTCTTCGATCCTCGATAAAAAAACGGTGTTCAATGACAGTTTTTTTGTAAGGTTCGAAGTGACGTCCAGAGAATAATTTTTGATGTTAGATACCGGGTTCTCGGCCTGGCCGGCGTCGATTTTAATATTTGAAAATTCGAGCGCGTAGTTGAGCCTGTCCCACAGTGTGGAAGACACTCCCAGGTTATGCGTATATTCGTTCTGTTTCCTGGTAAGGTCGTATTTTGAATTGATCGTCCTTAAATTATATCTGAGCCTTTCGATGGTTTTATTGTGCTCGTTCTTCAATTCGCCCTGATAGATCTGTTCGTGGAAATCGAGCATGCTGGAGTCGTTGCGTTTAAGCCGCTCGTAAGTGCTGAAATCGGCTGACGATTTTTTATTTCTGAAGTAATAGGTCGAAAAGGTCCTAAGCGCCTTGTTGTTGATATCGACGCGCGCGTTAACGCTCGAAGGAAGGTCGGGATCGTTGAGTGAAGCGCGTCTGCTGTCCTCATAGTCGAACTGAAAATTAAGGCAGTCGAGCGGCATTAATTTTAAAATTGCCTCGTTTCTGTCTTCGTCGATGTCGAGCCTGTTTTTGCCGATCGAGATGAAATCCCTGCCCATCTTCTGTTTTCTTAAGTCGAGCGAATATTTTTTAGCCGTATAGGCGGCTTTGGTGTAAAACGCGGCTGAATTGATATTTTTGTCTTCGGCTTTTTCGTTCGAAAGCGTGTTCTGGTCAAGTACCGAAAGCGCCAGCTCGCCGTCGAGTTTCAGATTAGATAGAGGATTGAGCTTATAGTCGAAGCCGTAAATGGTCGAAGATGTCGGTTTAACCTGGACGTCGGTTTCCGCGGCGCCTTTTACCGAGCCTTTGTCGTCTTCTTCCCTGATGACGCTGAAACCTATCTTATTAAGGTTTTTCAGCGCAGCCGTGCCGCGCACGCCGACGAGCGTTCTTCTAAACAGCGTGCCGTTCTCGAAATATTCGTAGTCGGCGGTGATCCTGTTCCTGGATTCGAGCGGGAGCAGGTGCGGCTTTATTATGATCGATCCGTCTTCGTAGTCGATGGTATAATCGCTTCCTTTTTTGAGGAAACGCCCGTCTAAAGTAATCTTTTCAGAGTTCTGGACGACCGGTCTCTGCGAGAACTGGTATTCGGACTGCATTCCGCTGCCGGTGAATACGTCGGACTGGGATTTACCCTCCGAGCGCGAGGCGATGGCCTTTATCTGATATTTGCCGTCGGCGAGCGTTCCGACCGCTTCGATGCCTTTGAGTTTTTTATTGTAAAGCGTGAATTCGGTGTCGTTGAACGAGGTTGTAAAATCGCCGAGAGTGAAGTTCCAATAACGTCCGTCGATATATAAGGTCACTTTTTTTGTTTCCTGGCTGATATTGGTGTCGTCAAGGTTGGCCGAAACTCTTATGTTTTCAGCGATGTTGCCGTCGATGTTCAGGCGCAGTTCCGACGAATATTTGAAACCTGGATATGCGCCGAAATTGTCGGCGGCGAATCTCGAAAAATCGCCCTGGACAGATACGTCGTCGAGTATGAATACTTTTTCGCCGGTTATCTCGAGCGGTTTGTATGGGCGTGAAGAATTTCTGCCGCGGCGCCTTTCAGATAATTCGGAAGCGGCGGATGCCGTCTGGCCGGTGTTATGCGCGAGGGACTGCTGCTGCATTTTATATGAGTTGGTTATTATGCGGGCTTTTTCGTCTTCTTCCCTCTGCCTGATCTTGTTGATTATGTCGATTTCGGTTTGTGAGAATTGCGCGCTGTCGGGCGTTTCAAATACTTCGCCTGCAGCGTTGGCGCCGGTTATTATTATATTTTCAGAGGCGGCCGCGGGCCTTATGACCGGAACGCATTTATCGACGGTAGGCTGGAATGATCTGACGGCCGCGGTCTCGACCGGCTGGATCTCGCCTGGCAGTAGCCCTGAACGGGCGCCGGGCCTGAGATTGATCTCCGCGCCGGTAAAACCGTTGGCGCTCGCTAATTTAGCTGCGTTGATGTTATTTATGGCGTTTGACGACGAAATTGAATTTATTATTAAAGCGGAGGCTTTGCAATTTGAAACCGTCAATATCAAGCTGATTGAGTTAAACGCTATAAATGCGGCTAAAAATATAAAAACGAAAAAGACGCCGCCGGAGCGCTTTAAGCTTCGGCCGCGGCTCATTATTTTAGTGCCGCCGGATGCGTTTCCGCCGTTTATTTTTTTATTGTTTATAACGTTCACTGTGTTCAACAATATTAGAAAATCCTGATATTATTAGTTACATTAAGATGTTATCATTTAGTTTCAGTTTTAGGTTCACATTCACATTTACATTTTAAATTAATTTTAAGTTTAATTTCTATTAGAATTTGCCGTGATGTTTTCTTAATTTTTAATCACTGATATTGTGAATTGTTCTGCGTAAAACTTATACTGTGTAAAATTGGCTCATTTTTTATTTAACATTTCAATTGACCGTATTTCGATTTTTACATTTTTAATATTCTGTATTATTTCTTATCATCTTCTAATTCAGATCTTGGATGCGTGCGTTTGTAAACATCGCGGAGCATTTTATTTGATACATGGGTGTAGATCTGAGTCGTTGAAATGTCCGAATGTCCTAACATTTCCTGAACTGCTCTTAAATCTGCGTCATTTTCGAGCAGGTGTGTCGCGAATGAATGGCGTATTACATGCGGTGATATTTTTTTTAATATGCCTGCTTTTTTAGCATAGTGTTTTATTATTTTCCAGAATCCCTGTCTTGAAAGAGCGTGACCGTCTCTGTTTAAAAACATTAGCGATGTATGAGAACTTCCGATGATAAGTTTGGGACGCGACTCGTTTATATATTTGCGGCACCATTCCAGCGCTATGCTTCCGACCGGAACGATCCTTTCTTTGGAGCCTTTGCCCAGAACGCGTATATAACCCATCTCAAAGTTGAGGTCGGCCGATTCGATCGACAATAATTCAGATACGCGAAGCCCGCTCGCGTAAAGCAATTCGAACATCGCCTTGTCGCGCAATCCCAGGTTGGTCGAATGATCGGGCGAGTCCAGCAGATTGTTTATTTCAGTGATCGATAGAACTTCAGGCAGTTTTTTATAGATATGCGGTATTTCGAAGTATTTTGAAAAATCGATCTCTATCACTTTTTCCCTGACTAAAAACCTGAAAAAATTACGCAGCGTGGTTATGTTTCGCGATATGGTCGTCGGCCGCTTGCCGTGCTGCTTCAGGTGATTCATAAATTCGAGTATATTCTGCTTGGTGAGCTGAGCTATCTCTAATATGCCGAAGCCTGAGATGAAATCAGTAAACTGCTTCAGATCGCGCGAATATGACTCGATCGTATTATTAGCGAGCCCTTTTTCGACGGTTATATAGTTAATGAAGTTATCAACGAGATGGTCTATCACCGGTTATCTCCTTCAGGTAATTATTCACTTTAGCTTCATAGCCTATATTGGACGGTCTGTAAAATATTTCATCGCAGTGCATATAACGCTGTTTTACATAATGGTTCGGGAAATCGTGCGGATATTTATAACCTGGCTGGCGCTTGTCTTCGATCCTTACATTTTTGAGATAATCAGGGATCACGACGTCGGGATTGTTCTCGCAATATTGCATCGCCGCGTCTATGGCCAGATACGCTGAATTTGATTTTGGCGCGCCCGCCAGATAAATGGTCGCCTGGCTCAGAACTATCCTTGCCTCAGGCATTCCCACGTGTTCCACCGCCAGAAGCGCGTCACACGCTATCTGCAGCGCGCGCGGGTCGGCCATTCCGATGTCTTCCGACGCCAGTATTATAAGCCGCCTCGCGATGAAACGCGGGTCCTCCTTGCAGTGGATCATTTTGGCCAGATAATATACCGCGGCCTGAATGTCGCTGCCCCTGACGCTTTTGATGAACGCCGATATTACGTTGTAGTGCTCGTCCTGGTCGCGGTCGTAAAACGCTATTTTTTCGGGTATTACGGCCTTGGCGTCCTCTATGGCGAGCTCCGCTTCCATGCCTTCGTATTCTTCTTTGACGCTGAATTTGGTTATCAGAGTGGTTTCCAGGACGTTCAGCATTACTCTCACATCGCCGTTGGCGGATTTGGAAAGATAATCTATCAGCTTTTCGTCGGCGTTTATTTTAGTTACGTTAACGCCTAATTCCTTGTTCACGTATTCGAGAATCTTTCCCTGACCGAACAGGAACTTCACGTACTCGAGCATGTCTTCGGCGGTTATATGCTTTAATTCAAAAATCATTGAGCGCGAGCGGAGCGCCGGTACTATGTAGATCAGCGGATTATGCGTGGTCGCGCCTATGAATTTTATCTTTCCGTCTTCGATATACGGCAGGAGCACATCCTGCTGAGCTTTATTGAAACGGTGGATCTCGTCGATGAATACGACCGGCTTTTTATCGAGATAGGCGGTGGCGGCGGTCTTTATATCGGCGGTGCCGCAGAGCGCGGCGTTGAGCTGGATGAACGGCGAGCCGGTCATTCCCGCGTATATGCGCGATATCGTGGTTTTTCCCGTGCCGGGAGGGCCGAACATTATTACGGAATTCAGCCTGTCGGTTTCCAGAAGCGTTCTGAAAGGCATTTTAGCGCCTATGAGATGCTTCTGGCCGACAACTTCGCCGATCGCTTTCGGTCTTAAAAAATCCGATAATGTTTTATTCTTGTTCCTTATGCTTTCAAATAGATCCATGTTTCCGACTTCCCACTATTATTTCTGATTTTTGATTATTATAAAAATTATGAATTATGAATTTAAAACAGCGCGTTATATTTTTCCCTCGATATTTCCGCACCCAGGCCTATCAATTTCTTTTCGAACGATTCATAACCGCGGTCTATGTGATAAACCCTGAGTATTTCGCTCGTGCCGGTCGCTGAAAGAGCCGCCAGGACTAGCGCTGCGCCGGCGCGGAGGTCGGAGGCCATTACCGGCGCGCCCGATAAATGCTTAACGCCTTCTAGTATGACGCTGCGGTCCTTTATCTGCAAGTTAGCGCCCATGCGCTTTAATTCCGCCACATGCATGAACCTGTTTTCAAATATTGTTTCCTGGATGCATGATGTGCCTTTCGCCAGCGTCATCGCCGCCATGAACTGAGGCTGCATGTCCGTCGGGAAACCCGGATACGGAAACGATTTTATATTTACCGGTTTCAGCCTTTCAGGCGCTACTACCTCGATGGTGGTTCCGCTCTTAAAGAAAGATACCCCGGCGTCCTGGAGTTTGGCTATTACCGCTTCCAGATGGTCGAGTCTTACGTTTTCGATTTTAACGCGGCCGCCCGTCATAGCAGCAGCTACCATGAACGTCCCCGCCTCTATCCTGTCGGGTATTATGCTGTGAGTGCCGCCCTTCAGCGATTTAACTCCGGTGATCTCGATGATGTCGGTGCCCGCGCCCTTTATTTTGGCGCCGAGAGTGTTTAAAAATATCGCCAGATCGTCAATTTCAGGCTCTTTCGCCGCGTTTTCGATCAGCGTCGTTCCTTCCGCGAGAGTGGCTGCCATCATTATGTTTTCAGTGGCGCCGACCGACGGGAAATCCAGATATACATTGTTTCCGACTAGTTTGGTCGCGCTCGCCTCAACGTAGCCGTGGCCGAGTATAATTTTTGCCCCCAGCTGCTCAAGACCCTTTAAGTGAATGTCGACGGGACGCGTGCCTATCGCGCAGCCGCCCGGAAGAGCGACGCGCGCCTTGCCCATGCGGGCAAGCAGCGGACCGAGCACGAAAAACGACGCGCGCATCTGCTTGATGAGTTCATAAGGCGCTTCAATATTGAGTTTTTCGGACGGCTTTATGTGCAGTTCCCTCGAATCGAAATCCTCCGTAAGACGCAGCCCTAACGAACGCAAAACGTCCATCATCGTTCTTACGTCTTTCAGGTCGGGTATGTTTCTGATCAGCACGTTGTCGCCGGATAATATAGCGCCGGCGAGAATAGGCAGCGTCGAATTCTTCGCGCCGCTGATACTGACGGTGCCGCTTAGCTTTTTGCCGCCCTTGATCACGAATTTGTCCATTTGAATTACACCAGCCTTCTAATTTTTACTTATCATAAATTTATAGATATAAAAATATTATTCTTTAATTTCGATTAAAAAAATACACTTCGCTATTATTATCGAATAAAAAATAATTTAATTAATAAGTTTACATATTATTTTTGCTTGTTATTTTGTTTATATAATATAAAAAATATATAAGACGTACTTTATTTTTTTTGGATAAGGGGAAGGGAAAGGACTGATAGCCCTTTCCCTTCCCCTTAAAATCCCCATCCCTATCCAAAAATTGCCTGACGCTTTATTTTAGTGGGCTGCCGTCTTCTCTGTCCCGGCTTTAATTCTGTTTATTTTTTCATTACTCATTCCTAACTCTTCACTCATTAATTTCATTTTTTCTTGCCTTTAATTTTTGTCCTACCGGCTGTTGTTTTCGCAGGCAAAGACGCTTCGCGTCTTCGCCTGCAGGGCATTATGGCACCCTGATATATCAGCACCACAGCTCACGGTAAATATGACCAAAATAAAAACACTTTTCGTTTGCATATTTTTTATTAATAATTCCGAATTTTTAAAATTACTTAGCAAACAGTTAAGTTATAGAAAAGATGTCAAGACAGAGCTTATTGGCACAAAACTGACAGCTGTCACGACAGCGGCAGCAACTTCCGTCCGCCATAAAAGTCTGCCGCGCAGACTTTTATGGCGATGCAACAAAACAACGCACCGCGGCGCAGCCGTGGTGCGTTGTTTTAATATCAGGGATAGATGGGGGTTCATAAGGGGGAAGAAAGGGCTATCAGTCCTTTCTTCCCCCTTATTCAATTATAAAATTATTTGATTATTCGATTTCCGTGTAACACTAACTTAAAATTATATTAAAAACTTAAAACTTCTAAATTTGTCCGTAAATGAAGTTATTTTCGGCCTGATCAAGTGTGGGGTTATTGATATCTTTTGCTGAGAGCATCACGTCTTTTAGATCGATAGGCCAGTTTATGCCGATGGTTTTATCGTTATAGATAATTCCGGCGTTATGGGCGGGCGAGTAAAAGTTGTCGCATTTATATATAACCTCGGCGCAATCGCTGAGGACGACAAAGCCGTGTGCGAAGCCGCGCGGGATGAACATTTGTTTTTTATTATCGGCGGAAAGGATAGTGCCGGTCCATTTAGCGTAATCGGGCGAATTTTTTCTGATATCTACGGCGACGTCGAATATTTCGCCTCTGACGACCCGGACTAGTTTTGCCTGGGCGTAGGGGGCGAGCTGATAGTGCAGGCCGCGCAGGACGCCGAATCTGGAAAACGACTGGTTATCCTGGACAAATCTGGCGTCGATGCCGTTATCGCCGAATAATTTTTCGTTATATGACTCGAAGAAGCAGCCTCTTTCATCTTCGTAGACGGCGGGTTCGAATATTTTGACTTCTTTAAGGCCGGTTGGGAAAAACGGCATTGTACTTATCACCTTTACTGATTATTTCCAGGCAGCTGTGGCCGATTTAATGGAACCAGCGATCTCTTCGAAGACGGATTTAACGACGGTTTCGTTGAGCAGGTCTTTATGGAACGGCGCGACCAGGCTCAAAAAATCGGCGGGCGTCTTTGAAAGTTTAGCGTCGTCGACTATTTTATTGGCGAAATTTTTGAAATTATTACTGAACGCTTCACATTTTTCAGAAATGTTCAGATTGATCGCTTTAAGGTAAGAGCTGTACTGGTTGTATTGGGTAAGAAGCGAATCCGCGGTTTTTGCAAGGTTAGTGAATCCTGATTTAATGCCGTTAAGAAATCCTATTTCTTCAGCGACCATTTTAAGGCTCTTTTCATAATCTTTTTTAACCGTGCGCATTTTAAGCAGGTCGGCAATTCCGGCGATCTTTGCCGATAATTCCATAACGGTCTCCTGCGGGATGTCTTCGAGCAGCGCAACGGCGCTTTCGAGAACGCAGGCCGTTTCGAATCCGCTCTGAAGCGCGCTAAGTTCCTGGCGGATAGCGGCGGCGGTGGAAAGATTATGGCCGTAATTTTTTTCGAGGTCGGTAATTTCGCTGTCGGCGACGGATTTAATTTCGAAATATTTTGTTCTGACCTTGAACAGTTTATCTTTTTCAGATTTGATTTTTTCGATCTCCTTAAGGAGGTTTTTTTTGAGTTTGGATATGGTGAAGTAATTATAGAAGAATCCGAGACCTTTTCTCATCGTCTCGATATTTTTTTTAAGCGTCATAGCGGAGCCTTCGTGGCGCGATACGATCGTTTTAAGGCTCTCTTCTTCTTCGTTGAGTTCCGGATTCACTTTTTTAAGCTCACTGATAAGTTTAGTATTCGATTCTTTGATGGATTTGAGTCTTTTTTCAATCTCGCCGAGCTGTTTTTCGAGCTCGGTCTTTCTTTTAGTGAGTTCGACCGTTTTCACCTTTATTTTATCAGAGAGGCTTTTACCGAAAGCGCTTGATTTATCGAGAGTTTTGTTGAAATACATTTTAACTGTTTCGTCGGAGATCCTGCTCAACAGCGAATCATAGCCCAGTTTGAATTTATTGACGTATTCGCTGTTGAAGGCGGTCTGCATTTCGTCGGTTTCCTTGACGGCGCCATCGATATTCGCGATGGTCTTTTCTATCCACGATTTGAATTTTTTGAGATCGTAATTTGCCATAAAAATCCTCTTGCAACTTTTTTATGATTTATTGTATTGTAACGGTTTATAATTAATTAAATTCCGTATTTAGGCGCGGCGAACTTTCTTTTGATATTCCACGCTATGTTTTTAAATTTGATATATAATTTTTTACCGGCGACCTTTTCTATTTCGGCAAAACTGCCGCAGGCGTCCCAGTAAAGCGGGCATGCGCCCTGGCAGATATTTTTATGATCGCAATCCGAGCACACCGGCGGCATGAACTCTTTATCGCGGAAATATCGGGCGGCCCGGCTCGACCATATTTTTTCGAACGGCGTTTTAAGGATATTTCCGAGGCTGTCTTTAAAAGACGAGCATGGCAGGACCTCTCCATAGGGAGATATAGAGAGCAGCCCCGAGGCGGCCGCGCACGATTTAGAGCCGAGTCCGGAAGAAACCGGGTTGAAAAGGCAGTAAGGCGTGGGCGAGTACCATACGAGTTTAACGCCGTTAGTTTTCGATTCTTTCTGAAGGATATCGATATGGCGGCCAATATTTGTGTAGTTGATCAGAAGACCTTCGTTGATATTGGCGCTGCCTGTTTTAATTACCATATTGACCGAAAAATACTTGAGCCCGAGTCCGGCGATGAGTCCGGCGACGCCGTAAACGCTCTGAAAATTATCGCTTGTGATGGTGGAATTGGTGTGAACGTGGATGCCTTCGGCTTTGAGGTTTTTAACGGCCGCGATGCTTTTATCGAAAGAGCCGGTCACGCCGGTGATCTTATCATGCGTTTCGGCGTCCGAACCTTCGATGCTCACCTGCGCGGAATCGAGCCCTGCTTTTTTAAGTGCTTCGGCTCTGGACCTGTCCGATAATACCAGACCGTTGGTAATAAGGTTGACTCTCATGCCTTTTGATTTGGCGTGGGCGATACCGGCGAGCAGTTCGTCGAAGCGCAGGGTTGGCTCGCCGCCGGTGAATGAAATAGTGGGGCAGTGCGCGCCGCCGCAGATTATATCTATAGTTTTTTTTATTTCGTCGGCGGACATCTCATTTTGATGGTTGTTACGACTGAGGCGCGGATTTTTGCACGAGCCTATACCGGCGTAGCAGAACGAGCATTTAAGCTGGCAACGGTATGTGAGTGCGATCTCGGAAAGGACGGGATAATATAATTCGTGGCTTCCGAATTCCGTCATTTTAAGCTGCGGCGTGGGATAGCGGTCGACATACGGCGTCGCGTTCTGCGAGGCGAGAAGCGAAGCGAGCGTCTGCAGAAGTTTTTGAATATCGCTTAAAACGATAGTTTTTTCGATTTTGTATTTTGCGGCGCATTCAGAGGCGATGGAACCGATATCCACCCTGAAATTTTTTTCGCCGTCGCCGCCTTCGGAAGAATGGTATTTAGGGTTATATAATAAATTCAGAATATACAGCGCGGTTTTGTTGACGAAATACATGCGGTTCGGCCTTAAAATAAGAAGCCGGTCGCAGTCGCGCAGGAATATCTGCTCCCTGGTAGTGTATATTATCTGCGATGCGGCGGATTCGAGCGCGTTTAAATCAATTTCAGGGCGCGCGCCGCCGCAGGCGTTTTTATCGTCGGCTATCGCAGGAGATATATATTCGTTATTTAAATTTATGTTTTTATCTTTATCTTTGTTCACGGAAGTTTTCATTATCAGCCTTTGATTTTTGATTAAGGTTATTTCAATATCTATGGCGCAATTGCGGTTTTTGTCGCGGCGCGGCGGTTATTTAAATTAATTAAAAATCGCTAACGCATGCGCTGTGGCAAGCGCTGTGGCAGGCGCTGTGACAGTCGCATGCGCTGTGGCAGGCGCTATGGCAGTTCGAATGAACGCAGGCGCTGTGGCATGCCGAATGGACGCAAGCGCTGTGGCAGGCACTGTGACAGGCGCTGTGGCATGCCGAATATCCGAGAGCGGTTCCGACGGCAGCCATTTTAGCCGACAGATAATCGGTGGTGCGCGATACTCTGTTTTCGACGCCCTTAGCGACGCCGGAAGCGTAGTTCTCTATTTTAGAAGCTGCGCGATCGGCGCCTTTAGCGAATTCTGAATTTTTGATATCGTCGAACAGCGTCTTTTTATTCTCGCGCTCGCGATCCTCTTCGCGCCTTTCACCGCCGCCCGTGGATGAATATCCGCCCGACGGCCCGTATGAATCGTAATAATCGCTTCCGCGGTATCTTGAGTTGTAGCGGTACCTGTCGTATTCGCTGTCGAGCATTATCCAGTAATATTCTTCTTCGTCTTCGACGCGTTT
>MGFH01000101.1 GCA_001791795.1 Candidatus Wallbacteria bacterium GWC2_49_35 | reverse complement strand
CGTTCGTCGGCAGCAGCCTCGGCTCGGCAGCCGGCTCGGTCGTCGGAAGCCTCGTCGGCTCCTCGATACCTGTCGTAGGCCCGATCCTCGGCGCTTTCATGCCCGCGATATTCGGCGCGGCAGGCGGACAGCTCGGCTCGACTCTCGGCAACGACCTTGCCACCGGCCAGAAATTCTCGTTCAAAAAAGCATGGGCTTCAATCGATAAAGTCGCCGTCCTCGGACAGGCTGTCGGCTCGACAGTCGGCGCGGCTATCGGCTCAATGCTGTTCCCCGGCATCGGCTCGATCGTGGGCGGCCTCGTCGGCGGCATGATCGCTAACGTGATCGTCAATAAGATCCGCAACCGCGGTAAAACCTCCATATCCGGCGTGAACGCAATGAGGGGCCAGATCATATACGGCGATCAGGTCGTTCCGCCCCCGTCGCAGAACGTCATGAACGCTACCGGCCTTTCCTCGACAGGCAGCGGCAACGCTCAGAGCACCTACGAACAGATGACCAACGCTTACAAACGTTATTCGCAGCTGCTCTCCGAAGGTCTCGGCGAATCGTCAGAATGCCAGCAGGCTCTCAGCCAGTACAAACAGCTCTATACCAACTACGCTAACTCGCTTCAGGGCCAGCAGAAATAATATAACTCAAAAATAAATACAGAACCCGCTCAACGGGTAAGCTCCTATTAGATGAGGGGAAAGAAAGGGTTAATAACCCTCTCTTTCCCCTCATTTCACCCCTTACTCTCCCTTTTTCGCCTGACGCTTTATTATTGTCCGCGCCTGCTTTTTGTTCCCGGCTTTAATCTTTTTTTTTATTTCCAGCCTTAAATTTCTGCCTTGATTGCCTGCTTCTTTCAGGCGCATCCGCTTCGCGTCTGCGCCTGAGTGGCTATAACGGCTTCCGGCATGTCAATTCTCCTGCTCACGGAAAATTTTTCATAATTAAAGATACTCTAAAAATACTATTGCTAAATATAGATTTCAATAATTATGTAATTGAATCAATCGTTTTTACATAAGAAAAAACATTGAGATAGAAGTTTCGGGCAACACAAATCCGTCAGCCAAGACCGTGGCAGCCAATTTCGCCCGCCCGAAAAGCATTTTCGGGCGATGCCACAAATCATCGCAGCGCAGCTGCGATGATTTAATGTCAGGGGTGGGAGGGGTTTTTAAGGGGAGGCAGGGGCTATAAGTCCCTGGCCTCCCCTTATCAAAAAGGCGAAATTGAAGAAGTCGCGGCTGAAAAATCAGAAAAAATTATGAAAAATATTGACATGCATGACGATTTGTTTTATATTATCTTCTGATGATAATATAAATTTAATTTTTAATTGGCGATAATTGTTTTTATCGTTTCTGGCGTGGAGTAAAAAATGAGTTTAGAGGATATAAAGCAGCGGTTGAAGAAGGAGTTTGCTAACGACAAAACCCTTCTGGCGTGGAGCGAACGCGGGCGCGATTATGCGTTCATAGCGCGCGATAAGATATTGAATGCGGCCGCGATACTGCGCGACGAATTCGCCTTTGATTTTCTGATGGATCTATTCTGCGTGGATTATCTGACTTATTCGACTCCGCTGCCCGACGGCGACCGTTATGAGATAATTACGCATCTATATTCTTCGAAGACCAACGAGCGGCTGTTCATCAAAACCTATTACAGCGCGGACGATCCGTCGGCCGAATCTCTTACGGGGCTGTATCCCGCGGCGAACTGGTTCGAACGCGAAGCGTTCGACATGTACGGCATAATTTTCAAAAATCATCCGGACCTGCGCAGGATATTGATGTATGACGGGTTCGAAGGTCATCCTCTGCGCAAGGATTACGATATTAAAAAGCGTCAGCCGCTGGCGGTGCTTATAAAAAAAGAAAGATCGGTATTCGAGGACGAGCTCCGCGGCGAAAAATTTGAATAAGATATTCTGAATGTAGACGAGATAAAAGGCGATCATACAATGAAAAAATTCAGCGAAGAAAATGAAAAGCGCGTTCAAAATCTGCAGTCGCGCTATCCGAACAAGGAAGCGTCGCTTCTGACGGTCCTTCACATGGCCAACGACGAATTCGGTCATCTGGACGACGAGGCTTATTCGTATATATCCGAACTGACGGGAGTTCCGAAAAGCCGGGTCTATTCGGTCGCGACCTTTTACAGCATGTACGATCAGAAGCCGGTCGGCCGCTACCATCTGCAGTTGTGTAAAAATATATCCTGCATGCTCGCGGGCGCGGACGACATATTAAAGCATATATGCGGCAAACTGAATATATCGCCGGGCGAGACCACGCCTGACAACAAGTTCACGCTCACGCTCGTAGAGTGTCTCGGCAGCTGCGGCAGTGCGCCGGCAATGATAATAAATAAAGAATATTATGAAAACCTCGATAATGCAAAAATCGATAATATACTGTCGGAACTCAATTAACAGAAAGAAGTCAGGCGCGTATGCGCGTAAAATTTTTAGAAAGCGAAAACATATTTATTGCACCGCTCAACTTGAGCGATGCGGCGGCCTGCTATCAGTGGTTTATCGACCCCGCGATCAGGCGTTATCTTTCTTCATCCGCGCTTGTTAACACACTCGAAAAATCGAAGGAATTCATCGCCAGTGCTAATTGCTCACGCACGACAGCGCTTTTCGGTATTTTCCACAACGAAGGCGGCGTTCACATCGGCAACGTCGAGCTGCAGGGGATAGATCTTATCAACCGCAACGCGTCGGTCGGCATCGCCATAGGTGAAAAGTCCTATCTGGGCCGCGGCTTCGGAAGGGAAACGATGGAATTGATCCTCGGCTACGCTTTCGGCACGCTGGGGCTGAACATGATATTTCTGAACGTGTTTGCCGATAACGCACGCGCGATAGCCTCTTATGAAAAATGCGGTTTCAAAAAGCGCGGCTCGCTTCCGCAGTGTTTTTACAGGGACGGCGCTTACATAGACTGCGTCATTATGTCCATTACGAAAGACGAATATAAATCGTCCGGGAGATGAAATGAAGATAGCCATTCTAGGCGGCAGCCGTCTTATTGGGACCGCGCTGGTCCCGCTGCTCGCCGAAAAAATAAAAGATATCGAGCTTCACATTATAAACCGCGGTGTCACGCCGGCGGTCTGGGATTACGAAAAAAAATGGCCGGGCAGAGTTTTCCGGCACATCGCCGACAGGAGCTCACCGCTGAACTTCTGCGACGCGCTGGAAAAGATCGCGCTGAAAAAAATAGACGCGGTCATCGATATGTCCTGCTACACGAAGGAAGAGCTGACGCCGGCCATCAGGGCGTTTTCAAAAAAGATCAGCCAGTATATTTTCATATCGACCTGCTCTGTTTACGGCGTGCTTAAATATCTTCCGGCGAGCGAAGAGCATCCTCTCGATACGGGCGAAAGCAATTCGATGTACGGCCGCGAGAAGATCAAGTGCGAGAAGGAGCTGCTTTATTCAGCGAAGAACAAGGATTTTAATGTCACGATTCTAAGACCGACCTATATTTACGGTCCCTGGGATTACACCGAAAGGCTTTTTTATTTCATAGACCGCATATATAAGCAGGTGCCGATTTTCTTTCCATCGGGTGGCCAGGACCCTATGTTCAACGCGATATACGTCAAAGATCTCGCGCGCCAGATCGCCGGGCTGCTTCTGAACGAAGGCGCCTATAATCAGATCTATAACGCCGCTTCGAACGACTCGCTTTATTTTTCCGAATTCCTAAAACTCATAGGCAACAGCCTTTCGCAGGAAGTGAAACTGGTGCACGTCAGTTACGACGAATATAAAAAGGCGGCCGGCGGCCTGTCTTTTCCTTATACGCGCTACCATACGGCTTTTGACGCCGGTAAGATGAAGGCGCTGTTCGGCGAGGAAAATTTTCCGTTCACGCCTTACCAGCAGGCCGTCGACGAAACTGTTTCCTGGCATATCGACCGCGCCGACGTTCCATCACCGAACAACTACGCAGACGAAAAGAAATATTTTGCCGGAAATTTCGCGCCGAAATCGAGACTGCTTTAATCCAAATAAAAAATTAAATAAATGTTGCAAAAAAAAAATTTTTGTTATAGAATTATATAAATAATAAAACCGGAAAACGGACTTATGGTTTGCGCGGTTAAAGCGCGGGCGGTAAGCGTAAAAAAAATATAATTCCGGGAAGATACGGGGTATGGTGTGTCAAATTCAAATCTGATAATAGTTTCAGGCCATCTCGGCTCTGGAAAAACTGAATTCTGCTTAAATTACGTTACACAATTAAAGAAGCGCGCTCCTGAAAGCGTCGTGGCGCTTTGCGACCTCGATTTTATAAATCCGTATTTCCGGTCGAGAAGGCACAAGGAATATCTCAACGGAATGGGGATCGAAGTCGTAACGCCCGAAGACCGTGAAATTTCAATGGCGGATATGCCTTCCATATCGGGCCGCATAAAATCGATGGTACTCGACCGCGGGGCCTCCGTGGTTCTCGAGGTAGGCGGCGACGGCGGCGCTATCGTCCTGGGGCATCTGAGTGAATTTATTTACCAGAGAGGTTTTTCACACTACATGGTGCTTAACTTGAACCGCCCCGACACGAATTCATACGATAAGGCAGCCGAAATGGTCAGGCTGATCGAAAAATCCAGCAAGACCGCCGTCTCCGACATAATACTGAACAATCATCTGATGGGCGAAACGACGGCCGAAACCGTCAGGGAAGGCTATCTTCTGGCCAGCGAAATGCCTTTTACCGCCACGCCGCTCAAATACATCTGCGCCGCCGGCGATATGATGGACAAATTAAAAGACATAAAGTTAAAAGAGAATGAAGAATGGTTCGAATTGAAAAGGGTATTGCGCTATGCGCACGAAGTATAACCGATTAGATTAGAGAGAATGAACCGGATCATCACTTAAGAAAAGGGTGGGAATGTATGGGTAGAGTAATAATATCTGAAGAAATCTGCAAAGGCTGCGAGGCGTGCGTTCTTGTATGCCCGGCCAAGATCTTGAAACTTAGCGAACACCTCAACGAAAGCGGATACCATCCCGTATCCTGCATCGACCAGTCGAAATGCACCGGCTGCGCCAGCTGCTTCCGGGTCTGCCCGGACATAGTTTTCGAGATCTACCGCTAGGCGGCGCTTCTGCGCGGCCCGCGGCGCCGGAAATATTACAATATGCTGATATTCGAATTATTTTAAGGGGTTGATATAAATGGCAAGTAAAGTTTTGATGAAGGGCAACGAGGCCATAGGCGAAGCCGCCATGATAGCCGGTTGCAGGCACTATTTCGGCTACCCGATAACTCCGCAGTCGGAGCTTCCGGCGTACCTGGCCAAACACATGCCCAAAAGGGACGGCGTGTTCGTTCAGGCCGAATCGGAAGTCGCCGCCAT
>MGFH01000100.1 GCA_001791795.1 Candidatus Wallbacteria bacterium GWC2_49_35 | reverse complement strand
CACTCTGAAATTAACGATTTCAGAGTGTTTTTTTTTGCCTTGTGAAAGGCGCCCGGCCCGCGCCAGCCCTTTTAAAACAAAACGAGGTGAAATCTTATGTGGATCCGGAAAAAAATGGATATTGGCTGGAATCATTTAATTTTTTCGCTGCTGTTTCTTTTTCCGTCTTTTTTCCCGGACAGGGATAAACTGTTAAAGCGCATTTCGTCCCTGTGGTCGAACAAATGTCATTCATTCATATGCCTTTCCGTGAGAACGGGTTTCGACCCGCGGCTATATATTTGACTTTGTTTTTCTATTGTGTTACAATGGAATTATCTAATCAGCGGACTTTCTTTTATCCGACCTGCATTTATGAGAGGCTTAATAATGCCGAGAAAAATTCTAGAATTAATAGCCGATCTGGAACGGGCCGGTTTTATAAACCGCGGTGGAAAAGGGAGCCATCGCAATTTCATTCATCCGATGGCTAAGGTTTCCGTTGCGCTCTCTGGTAATAAAGGCGACGATGCTAAAAAATATCAAGAAAAGAAAATAAAAGAGGCCATCGAGGAGGCGTCAAAATGAAAATGTCCGACAAATATATAAAAATCATTGAATGGTCTGACGAAGACTCTTGTTTTATAGGCACATGCCCGGAACTTTTTTACGGCGGCTGTCACGGTGACGATCCTAAAGCCGTTTTTGCCGAGTTGTGCGAAATAATCGATGAAATCGTTGAAATTCATGAAAAAGATGGCAATCCGCTTCCCAAACCCATGGCAAGCCACGATATTATTAACGCCTTGCGAAAAGCCGCCTGATATTATGGTATAATACGCATATGCAAAAAACATTGAACATAATATTAAGCGGCCTTATGATATCCTTCGAAAAAGACGGGATTGAAGAATATATAAAAGCCGCTTCGCTGAAACTCAACACCTGCGAAAGCGGGATAAAATTCGTCGAAATACTTAGCAAGTCGCTCGATTTCAGCGACGAACATGAATTTTACCATAAGGTTACGATCGTGGTTTCGGTCGCTGATAATTTGGCCGGCATTGAAAACTTTCCGGTCCATGCCGAAGAGGCCCGGCCGGCGCGCGGACCTAAAACAGTCAAAGAACGCCCCATAATAATAGGTTTCGGCCCGGCCGGAATGTTCGCCGCGCTCGAGCTCATCGACTACGGCATCAAGCCTCTGATATTCGAAAGAGGCAAAAAGATAGAAGAGCGCTCATGCGATATTCAAAGTTTCATCAAGGGCGGCGCGCTTAACACCGAATCCAATATTCAGTTCGGCGAGGGCGGCGCCGGCTCGTACTCCGACGGAAAGCTTTTCGCGCGGCTCAATAATTCCGGATACGCCGAGCGCGTGCTGGAAACATTCATCAAATTCGGCGCTCCGGCCGGGATCGGATATTTGGCCAAACCTCATCTGGGCACCGACGTCCTGTGCCGCATCGTGAAAAACATCAGAAATTACATACTGGAGCGCGGCGGTGAGATACATTACAGTTCAAAAATGACTGACATGATAATATCCGGCGGCGCCGCCTCGGGCGTGGTCATAAACGCAGAGAAGGAATATCACTCTTCGCTGATATACCTGGCGGTCGGAAATTCTGCCCGCGACACCTTTGAAATGATCCTTCAAAAAGGCGTCGACATGGAGCAGAAGCCGATATCGGTCGGCGTGAGAATAGAACATCCCGCCAAGGTCATAAATCTTATAAGATACGGCGATAAATACAAAAACTATCCGGATATGGCGGCCGCCGTTTATTCATTCAATTACACTGACCGCGCGATCGGGCGCGGCGTTTATACATTCTGCATGTGCCCGGGCGGCGAGATCGTCAACGCTTCGTCGGAAAACGGCATGATGGCCATTAACGGCATGAGTTATTCCACCCGCGCTTCGAAATTTTCGAACGCGGCGTTAATCGTGACCTGCCGCACCGCCGATTACGCTTCGTCCGGCCCGCTCGCCGGCGTAGAGTTTCAAAAGGAGATCGAAAGAAAAGCGTTCGCCGCCGCCGGTTCCGGCTGGATGGCCCCCGCGCAGAATCTTACGGATTTTATGCTCGGCAGGGTTTCATCCGCTCTGAATGAAAATTCATTCAAAATGGGCGCGGCGCCGGTCGACATGAAAGAAATTTTTCCCGAATTCGTCGGCAGCATGCTTCTTGCGGCGTTCAACAAATGGAAAGCCGATTGCCCCCTGTTCGTCTCCGATCAGGCCATACTGCTAGGGCCGGAGACGCGGACATCCTCAGCCGTAAAGATAGTCCGCGGCGAAAGATATGAATCGTCGAATATAAAAAATCTGTATCCGATAGGCGAAGGCTCGGGTTACACAGGCGGCATCACCAGCGCCGCGTCTGATGCTATAAGAGCCGTGGAAGCAAGTCTTGCGGCATAAAAGGAGAAAGCGTGAAAAATTATTATTATTACGTTGCGATAACATTTTTATTGATAATCATCATAGCCTTGTTCAACCGCTGCAGTGCGGAAGATCCGTTCAGCCAGAAATCGTCGCCGCGAATTTTGACCGCGTTGAATCATTAAAATCGGAATTTAAAATTTAAAATAGAAATAGAATCGGAATTTAAATTATTGCGGCCGACAAAAATCTTTTCTCCGCTCGCTGGTCCTCGGCGCCTTAGGCGCCTGCGGAGGCTTCGCTCCGAAAAATTTTTGCCGGCCTTACATGTCAACCAATTAATTTCGTTTACTATAGATATATAATTTAATTGGATTGAATTTTGATCATGCTCTGCAGAAGAGAATCTACGGCCTTCGCGATCATTTCGATCTCGCCGTCGAATACCGTCCTTAAATTCAAAATATAAGAATCTGAATCGATATAGCCCACCACGCGCTGTTTCGACATGCGCATCTCCCGCGCGACATATTCGAGGGTCACGTTTTTGGGCGCGCCTTCGTCTAATCTGATGTGTACGGCGGGGTTGGCGAGGGTTTTTTCGGGGGTAGTGCCGCCTCCGGCGGCAGCCCTGGCGGCCGCGATTTCAATTTTGACGATATTTTTATCCGTGACGGCAGTTTTATACGAATCGAGCGCGCGGACGGCCTCGATCAGCGAGATGCAGCGGGCGCCGATAGTTTCCGGCGTGTCGTTGAGCATTTTAACGACGGGGATATTTTTAGCGTGGTCCGAGAATAAATAAGCCGCGATGGCCGACTGCAGGGCCGCGATTATCTCTTTTGACACCCTGAGCGCGCGGTACATCTGGTGCTTTCTGAGCGCGGCGATCAGCTCTTTTTTGCCGCAGATAACTCCGGCCTGCGGCCCGCCGAGAAGTTTGTCGCAGGAAAAACTCACCAGGTCGAACCCGGCTTCGATGAGGCCGCAAACGGCTGGTTCGCCGTCAGTCAGCCGGTCTTTACCGGATATGATCTCGCGATTCAGAAGTCCGGAGCCCAGATCGTAATATGAAACCAGGGCGTACCGGCGGCAGAATTCGAGGAAATCGGCGTCTTCGAGGCTTTTGACATAACCGCTCACGCGGTAATTTGAAGTATGTATGCGCGCGGCGATCTTACTTTCGGGCGTTATGGCTTTTTCGCAGTCGGAAAGATTGCACGAATTTGTAGCGCCGATATCGACGACGCGTGCTCCGCCGGCCTTCATCATTTCATTTATGCGGAAGCCCTCGCCGATCTCGACCGATTCGCCGCGCCTGACCAGAATTTCGCCGCCGCATGCGAGCGCCGCCGAAATGAGCAGCACCGCCGCCGCGTTGTTGTTGACGCATATCGCGTCATCGGCGCCGGTTACGGCCGCAAGCAGGGCGTTCAGATGGTCGTCGCGCCGCCCCCTGAGGCCGGTTTCGAGATCGAATTCGAGATTGCAGTACCGTCCGTGGTCGAACCCGTCGAATTCCTTCGTAAGCGGCGCCCGGCCAAGGTTGGTATGGATCACTATGCCGGTCGCGTTTATAACGTTTACCAGGCTCATGGCCGATTCTATCTTTTCTTCGTAGTCACTTTTTAAAATGCGCCATATTTCGGCGCAAAGGTTTTCGCGCGTCAGCGAAGCTTCCGTATAAACGCCGAGCAGTATATTCTGCCGGCACTTTTCGGTCGCGCTGTCGAGAAGGCTTAAAATAAGCCGTTCGCCCGCGCGGGTAAAAAAATCTCCGCCGCCGGATTTTATAAATTCGAGCGACAGAGATTTTGATGGTATATTTTTAAGATATTTCGCGAATCCGCCGTTATTATTTCGACTTGCAGACATATTTTCTCATGAGGTCGATAATTTCCGTCACTTCGTGTTTTTTAAGCGAGTAGAAAACTATGTTTCCTTCTTTTCTGGTGTTTACGATCTCTTTGCCGCGAAGCTGCGAAAGGTGCTGGGAAAGGTTCGCCTGTTTGACTTTCGTGGCTTTAATGAGCTCGGTAACGTTCATTTCTTTTTTTCTGAGGTGTTCGATTATCTGAATTCTGATAGGGTGAGCTATCGCTTTCAGGCAGTTGCTGACCTTAATGAAGTCTGTTTTTTTGAAATCGGCCATTGAAAAATCCCTCCGTTAGTGATTATTAAGATTATTAATTTATAATAAATTTGTACATT
The DNA here is from genome assembly GCA_001791795.1 of Candidatus Wallbacteria bacterium GWC2_49_35. Taxonomy (GTDB): domain Bacteria; phylum Muiribacteriota; class UBA9980; order UBA9980; family UBA9980; genus UBA9980. Next base: position 5,972 of record MGFH01000100.1, on the reverse strand, counting down.
ACAATATTCTATATCAAGAAATTGTATATTCGTTTAAAATAATATCATAAAATTCTAATATTGTCAAGCGTTTTTTTCCTTTATTTTTAGGCTGTTTAAGAGAGCGCGTTAAATATATCTTACTGACCTTCAGAGAGATTATACATCACGGTCGCCGTGGCGTCAGATGGAATCGTGACCGTCAGGCCGCCGCCGCCGGTTCCGTGGCCGGGGAACATTATCGCCAGAGTGCGCTGTCCGGCCGGGGCGTCGTCGATGGTGTAGCGGTAGAATCGGGCCGGAGATTCGCCGGTAAAACGGGCGCTCGAAGATGAACCCGAGATATTTATGACGGCGTTGCGCGCCAGGAGTGAAAGTTCCGCTTCAGTCTCGCCGATGCCCGGCGTCTTGTGATATAAAGTGATATTGAGTTTTCCCCTGTTAGCCTGCATGACGACGGGCTGAGTATAAACGGTCTGGCTGTTGGAGTAGATCTTAAAAATAGGCTGGGAGTACTGCGTCGTCTGGAACCCGTTGTTGGATGTGACGCCGATCCTGTAATAATCGTTGGATCCCGGAAGTATCTTTGGTATGCCGCTTATCGTATAAGGATAGATCGTGTTCGTTCCCGGATCGGTGTTGACTATCTGGCTGCCCATGATCTGGTTGTTGCTGTTGGTAACGCTCACTATGACGCTTCCACCGCCGAAGGGCGTCGAGCCGCCTGAAATATATCCTGAAACGCCGCCCCGCGTGTTTCCGGAGGTCTGCGCGGGCGTGACCGTGCTCTGGGTGGTGTTAGTTGTCTGCCGCGTTACGGAGGTCGAAGGCGTTATGGTCTGCCTGGTATTTAAAGATGTCGTGGTAGTATTAGTAGCGGGGATCGACTTCACCGGCGTCGTTGTCAGCGAAGGTTTGGTCGTGGCCGGTGTCGTTGTCAGTGAAGGTTTTGTCGTAGCCGGCTGCGGCCTTGTAGTGAGCGCGTTCTGATACCCGCCGCCCGAGCCGAAAGAATTGCCTGAATATGATATCGTCCTGTTTTGAGTTTGAATTTGAGTATTAGGCTGGACCTGGGTCCTGCTCTGAGTTTGAATGCCGGAAGAGCCTCCGGCCGACGCATTAGGGTTATAGCCGAAACTATATTTAGCCGCCGGTGGCTGGCTTGAATTTTGATATGAATCGCCGCCGCTTTTAGCTGTAAGATAAACGGTATATAATGTCGAAGAATTCGCGGCCGTTTCGCCTTTGAGTATTTTCACGCTACCGGCCGGCGTTTTTGAATAGTCGATCGAAAAATTGTCGGACAGAAAGCTGTATTGAACGTACGCCGGTTTTTCGAGGGAGTGCGTCTCGGCGAACCAGAGCCGTCCCTGATATGATTGCGGATATGAAATGCGGCCGGCCGAATTTTTCAGAAGCGTGAAGCCGGAAGCGACGGCCGCGTTGGACTTCGAGTCGTAAAATTTAAATGACTGCGCTGAAAGGGTGTCCGGAGAATAAAAAAATGATAATGCCGCGAAAACGATGATAATAATAAATAAGCAGGGCGAACTGTTTTTTTTCATCTGAAATCACCCCTTATCTTCGGATTTTACCATCGAAGGCGAAGTTTTATTTGCCGCCGCCTCCGGTGAGTAATTTTATAACCTGCTTGTGCTGGCTCATTCTGGCATGATCGAGAGCGGTCTTGCCGTTGGTGTCCTTTAAATTCATATTGGCGCCGCGGGAAAGCAAAAATTCAACCGCGTCGGCGTTGCCGAAAAAGGAGGCCGCGATAAGCGCCGTCCAGCCGCTTTCGGACTGGTAGTTTATATCGAATTTTCCGGCTTCCAGTTTTTGCGCGAGTTCGTCTGGCGTGCCGTATTCGGCGCTCGCGATAAAATTTTGAGGGCTTATGTCTTCGCCGGTTTCAGAGCGCATCGCGGAAGCCTCGGCGTGGGATCTGAACGTCATGACCTCGCGCGGGCCGGCGTCCGGTTTAGGTTCGATCTTGAACCGTTCGTATTCGTATTTTTTTGAAAGCGTAGCGGCGTTTTTAGAGTTGAATCCGGTCAATGAAGTTAAAAGTTTTTTCTTGTCGTATTCATAAACCCATTTTCCGGTCATTTTATTGTCTTTATCGTAAGAGACTGCTTCGGTGAGGTTTTTGTTCTCATCGTATTTATATTCCCATTTAGCGGTAAGTTTTTCGTCGGCGCCATAGAGCGAAGTGCCGGTTTTAAAACCTTCTTCATTGAACGAGTTCGCGGTCTTCATCATGAGCTTTCCGTCTTTATCGAGCATTCTGTGCTCGACGGGGTTTTGCTTTTCGTCGTAAGTGTAGGTTCTGACCTTCAGCAGTACGTTTTTAGCGTTGAAAAAGGCCTCTTTCGATAATTTTTTATCTTTATTATTGTAGTGGCTTTCACGTGAAGACAGCAGCAGGCCGTCGATGTTATAATCTTTGCAGGTAAGTTCGTTCGAATCGGTTTCGTAGGTATATTCTACTCTTTTTTCAAGAGCGCCGGTGGTTTTGAATTCTGAAACTTCTTTTTTCAGGCCGTTCTTATCGAAAACGCTCACTGATTTTTTAACTCTTTCGCCCGTCGATATGTCAACGTCGAACTCCGTTACCTCGGATATTCTACTATCTTTAAAGATTTTTATTTCTCTTTCTTTCGTTTTATCTTTGGCGGCGGCCGTGTCGTTTAAAAATACCGGCAGGGTTAACATAAGTAAGAGCGGCAGTATATATTTTTTTGAAAAAATTCGTTTCATCGGTTTCTCCTGTTTATTTACCCGCGGCCGTTCGTACGGCCGCGGGATTTAGTTTTTACCTGAAATTTATTTCAATATTTTCAGAATTTCCAAGACATTTAGGATATTTAGGGCTTATTTAAATTATTCGCTTCTTTTTTCCTGTTTTTCGATAGTCGTGATGCTCATGTCGGTAGGCGCCACGAAAAGGTGCAATTTGATCTTTCTGTGGTTTTTATTTTTATCGACGACCGCGTAGGAGAGCGATATTTCCTTGCCGCCGTTCAGCGGAGTGCCGTCCCAGTCGCAGTTGATGCTGCTTACCGTGAGTTTCGGGTAGGTGTAGTAGTTTCCGACTTTATAAATGCTGTCTGAAGTTGCCTGATCGTAGTTTTCGTCTTTGATCGCCCAGGTAACGAAACCCAGGTTGATCTTGTTGTCGGCGAAAACAGGGTTGTTCGGCTGATTGTGCGAATTATTGTCGGAGGCGACGCCCTTGTACCAGTCCTGATTGTCGAATTCCTGGCCGGGTTTCGGAAGGCGCTGGCCGTCTATGTTGTCGTAAGCGTAATACGGCACGAAATAATCGTCGACGCCGGGCTCGCGGAGGTCCTGATGTTTTACGATGAGCTGGATGTCCTTGCCCATGCCGTAACCCTCTTTTTTGGTGTCCTGGTTGAGCTCGTCGCCTTCATACAGCTTGCCTGAAGAGTTCTTGGGTATCTGGTCGAAAACCCATTCATCGCGGAGATCGTCGAACGGCACGTCGAAATTTCCGGCGCTGTTTGCAGGCGGATTCGGATTCGGCGTGTAGCCGGAAGGCAGGTAGTGATAGTTGTATTTGTCGGTTTTATCTATTAATGCCCACTGCCTGTTGGGGTCGGAGTCGGTACTGGTGCGGGTGAAAGGGTCGAGTTTTAAATTGGCGCTGCTGTAATAAAGCCTTTCAAAGCCGTCTTCCATGTAGATCCTTCTGGTATTCTGTTTTACCGTGTTTTTGATATAAATGCCCACGTTGGGTTTTATCGTATCTTCGATCTCGATCTTTCCCCATGCCTGGTAGTATTTGAGTATTTCAGAATCAGGCTCGTCGGCGTTCGGATTAAGATAGTTTTTTATGAGTGTGTTGTCTTTCCATTTGGTCTGTATCGGATCGGCCGCATAGTCGTCCGATTCGCAGTAGCCGCCGGTGCCGCCTGGAATGTCGATGGTGGATATCTGCGCGCCGTCGGCGCTGGTAAGCGACGTTATGGGCAGCTGGCTCGATTTTACCATGTATTTAACCGCGTCGGAGTTGAGCTTGATCTGCGGATGGACATATGCCTTAGCCGGTTCTGTGGGGAAATCGGTGAAATACGTCTCGGCGCAGTTGAAACTGGTTTCGCCCTTGCCGCCGCCGTTATTCGAGCAGTCGCGTATTTCGAAAAAATATTTGAGGGGGCCTTTGCCATTCTTATAGTTGACCGGCGGATATTTGAAGAAATCTTTTACGTCCTTGCCGCCCGGCTTGACGGTATTATAAAGCGAGCTGGAATCTTTGTCCTTGTCGTAAGCGGGATTGCCGAAGCCGTCGCCCCAAGATGTTTTAGCGTAGTGCCATGCGACGATATCTTCTTTGGAAGTGTCCGCGCTGGTCATAAGATGGCTGAGCGGGAAGGTGCCTTCGTAGATAGCGTAATCAGGATCTTCTTTTGGGGCGGCGGTGAGTTCCGTGCCGTCTTTGTATAATTTCACGCTGGTAACGCTGCCGCCGGTCGTATCACTCAGGAAATCGGACAATTTAGTCCATACTTTGCCTTTTTTCCACACGAACATCGGAGCGTACATTACGTTGCAGAAATTGTGCTGCGGAGGAACATTGGCGCCCGTGGCGGGGTCTTTGTCGAAATATTCGAAGAGTTTGTACGATGAATATTGATATATAGGCCACTCGTACCAGAATATCATTTTGAAGTTTTCGTCCTTGCAGTCCGCGGCGGCGGGAAGCGAAGCAAGCGGCATGTTGGCCGAGCCGCCGGTTAATTTTTCTTTAGTGGCGTTAGGATTATTGTCAACGAACCTGACCGTGAGTTTTTTATTGTCGTCGGTGGCGGATACTTTCTGGCCGGTCTGCGCCTTCAATATATTGTCGTTGCCGAAGCCGGTCTGAACGTGCGCGATATTGCCTTTATCTTTTACCACTATTCTGACTCGGGCGGTCAATACTTTGCCGACGTTGCCGGCTGTTACGCCGTCGCTGACGGGGCCGAGGCCGCCCGGGGGACCGGCGGAGCCGTAGTTAAGAAAATCCATTCTGGCTTTGGGTATCGCGCCGGACATGTTTTCTATATGCGAATGGCCCCAGTACATTTCGCCGAGAGCATCTACGGCGACGGACGACGGCGGGTTTGCGAACGAGCTTTTGGAGTTGGTTACTTCGAATATCGCGTTAGCTCTCTGTGATTCTACGCGGTGGCACGTCTGGCATTCGTCGGTGGTGCCGTTATAGCCGTCGTGTTTCCAGCGGTGTTTCAGCGTGGAGTTCCATTCCCATCTCATACTCAGGTTAGCCCTTACGTTATAGGCGTCGGGCACCGAAGGTATGTTATAGACGTATTGATTGATCTTGGGATCGGCGGGATCTGTTCCGGTTTCATTCGCGTTATTGCCTATGTCGAAATCGTCGGTTACGTATGAAAATTTGACTTCTTTGATCTTCCAGCCGGGCGACGCCCACTGGTGAGATTCGCCTCTGTCGGCGTGGCCGCCGGCCGGGTTCCAGCAGCTGTAGCTGATCTCCGCGGGCTTGGGGTCAATGTGGTCGAAATAGGTCGGATTGGTATGGTTTGCATGGTCGGGTTGCCAGTCTTCTTCGTTGGATACAGTGGATGAATCTACGGAGCCGACGCCGTCGATAAGCGTTTTGACGGGTATTTCGGTCACGGAATCTTTAGTGGCGGTAGTGCCCGCGAAAGGATGGACGAAAAACTCTATTTTAACCGGAGTATCTTCGTCCACCACGACGATCTGGTTGAAAGTGCACTTCTGATCGTTGACCTTGATAAACAGTTCTGGCGGAAGCGGGCAGACGCCTGAAATTTGAGCGGCGGCCTCCGTTGAAAATGAAAATAACCAGAAAAACGCGATAAATAAAAACGAATACCTTTTGATTGCATGGTTTTGCATAACAAAACTCCTTTCGATATGACTCTGACCAATAACACTTAACTTAAAAATTTATATAAAAAAAAATCCCAAAGTAGTTAAATAAAAACGTG
>MGFH01000099.1 GCA_001791795.1 Candidatus Wallbacteria bacterium GWC2_49_35 | reverse complement strand
GCCAGGAACCGCGTTGTCAGCATGATGGTCTTATACGACAAACTTTACTGCGCGGAGGACTGCAACAAGATATCGTTCAAAAATTATTTCACGCCTCTGGTGGACGAAATTATCTGCAATTTTCCAAGCCAGGCTGTAATTCAAACCGAAAAAAATATCGACGACTTCACGATCGATTCCAAAAGACTGTCCCAGCTTGGAATCATTACCAACGAGATCATCACCAATATCATGAAATACGCTTTCAGAGGAATGGCGAACGGCCTGATAACATTAACGGCCAGTGACGTCAACAGGCGGGCCGTCATTTCCATCCAGGACAACGGCGTCGGACTTCCCGAACCGAAAGATCTTTCATCGTCGGACGGATTCGGCTTGAAGCTCATAGACATTATGGCGCGTCAATTGAAAGGCGCGGTAAGGATCGAGCGCGACAAGGGAACTAAATTCGTCGTGGAATTCAATTTGTAATTATATTTACGCGATCTGCCTTTCGGCTAGTTTCTTGAAAAGGCCGCCGCGCCTCATGAGTTCGTCGTACGTTCCGCTTTCGACCAGACGGCCGCCTTCAATGACGAAAATGCGGTCGGCCTTTATTATCGTGCTGAGCCTGTGGGCGATGACGATCCTGGTGGCGTGAAGGTTTTCGAGGCTTTCCGAAACCACCGCCTGCGTTTTGTTGTCCAGCGCGCTCGTCGCTTCGTCGAATATAATGATGCGCGGTTTTTTGACCAGAGCGCGCGCTATAAGCACGCGCTGCTTCTGCCCGCCCGATATGGTCGAAGCGCCTTCGCATATCATGGTGTGCATTCCCATCGGCATCATTTTGATGTCCTCTTCGAGGCCGGCGGCGCGCGCGGCGTCCCATGCGTCGTCTATAGTGAGCGTCGAAGAGCCCGTTATATTCGACATAATAGTTCCCGCCATCAGCTGGCCGTTCTGCAGCACAACGCCGATCTGGCGCCTTATCGCCCTGACGTCGACGCCCGAAAGATCGTGGCCGTCGTAGAGTATCGCGCCGGCCAGCGGCCTGTCGAAACCAAGAAGAAGCCTTATCAGAGTCGATTTTCCGCTTCCGGACGGCCCGACGACCGCCGCGAACTCGCCCGGTTTAACGCTTATGGATACGTCGTTCAGCGCGGGTATGAGGCTGCCCTCATATTTAAAAGTGACGCCGCTTATCTCGACCGCGCCGTTCAATTCGCCCGGGTCTTCCTTGGCCTCGTCGAATTCGGGAACTGCTTCCAGGATGGGCTTCGCCCTTTCATAAAGCGTATAAACGCTTAGAAACGCCATCATCGAAGACGAGACCTCGATCATGCCCGAAAAGAAAGTGGCAAAAGCGGCGTTAAAAGCCACGAACGAACCTGAGCTCATAGCTTTATCGGCCCCCGGATAGTTTATGATGCACCAGAAAAATATGGCGGAGCACGCCAGCATATACACCGAATTAAAAACGGCCATAACATTGGTGAGCATATATACCGGGATCTCTTTTTTTTCTTTGAAGAGTCTGGCCCACAATCCGAACGCGCGGCTCTCGGCGCCGGCGACGCGGAACTTGGCGATGCCGCCGATCAGCCCGAAAACCAGGCCCGACAGCTTTCCGTCGAGTTCCATTATGCGCTTTGAATAATTGTACTGGATCATTAATACCGCCAGATAAAAAATCATCGCTACGGCGGTGAGTCCGACCGATATCAGGGCGAGTTTCATGTTGTAATAAAACAGCAGGAAAAAATTGAAAATGGCAAAAGTCCCCGTTAAAAGAGAGCTGAAGACGGTGCCCGATATCGTCTGCCTTATGTTGTTTATACTCATGGCGCGCATGGCCAGATCGCCGGTCGAGAATTTCCTGAAAAAAGCGACCGGCAGCGCAAGAAGCCTGTCCCAGACGGCGGCCTGCAGCGACGCGTCGATCTTGTTCTCGAAACGCATGGTCGCTATGGAGCGGAAGAATTGAAAAAGCAGGACGCAGAACGAAGATGAAATTAAAATGGCCGTCATCTGGACCATCTGCGAGCGCTCGATCTCGGGTATGAGCGTGTCGAAGGCGATACCGGTCGCCATGGGCGTCAGCATATTGATTACGCTGAGCAGGGCGCCGGCAGCGAGCATCATCGCCACGTCGGGCAGAATGCCGGCGTTTATGCTGTACAGGCTTATGTCCCTTATGGTAAGCGGCCTCGCCGGAAGGGGCCTGTAAAACATATAGGCGACGCCCGAAAGCATGGCCGCTTCTTTGCGGCCGACGCTCAATACTTTTCCTTCGCCCGGAATATGCATTTTATAACGCGACGAAGATTCAGGAATAAGAGCCGCGGGCCGGCCATTTTCAAGAAAGGCCAGGATAGGGCCGGCGTCTTTGGTCCACCACTCGTCGCGCAGCAGAACCTTTCGGTGGCGGACCATCGAAACGCGCGCCGTTTCAGAAACGGGATCGTCGATCTTTTCGCCTTTCTTTAAGGCCTCCGGCATTATTATTGCAATTTTCGCAGCCGCGCCGACGAGCAGGCATGCCGCGGCGAATTCTTCGTTATCGGCGGCCGCCGCGGAAGAGCCTTCGAATTTATCGTCGATAATGGAAGCGAAGCCTGAAAGGGAACGATCGAGTATTTCGGCGTCGTTGCGCGTCCTTTTATCGAGTCTCGACTTTTCTTCGGCATCGGCGTTCTCGGTCTTTTCGATCAAAAGCCACAGTACGATCGCGTGAAAAGCCGACATACTGACGGCTATGTCGGCAAGCTCCAGAAAATTTTGCGTGCGACACGCGAATATCGAAGGCTCCGCGCCGCCACCTTCGTTTCCGGCCTGAATTTTGAACCAGAAACGGTTGGTTACGGGGAAATATCCGGCATGGCCCTTAAAAAATGCCGAATAGCAGGCCAGAAGTTCCGCTTCGCCTTCGAGAAGCTTTACCCACAGAACTTCGCCCGGCCTCGCGCCGTACGAAAAAGTGTCCTGCAAAGTTATCGGGTCGCCGGGATCTATGAATTTAAGGCTTTTTGGAGGAAGTTTATAGCCGACCAGGGCGAAAGTTATATTTTCGGCCCAGCGGTCGAGTATCTTCGCGCCGGCTGCCGCGGCGTCAGAGTTTCCTGCACTTCCAGCATTCCCGGCCAGAAAGCTGATCGGTTTTTCTTCAAGAACGGCCGACGGCGCTGCGCCCGCGACTATCCGGCAAGGGTTGCCGGGGCGGAAATCAAAGCCCGCGAGCATATCGCCTTTTTCGGCCGTAAAGAGCCAGCTTTTTCGACCGAAGGAACCGTCGGGCGCTATTTTCGTAAGAAATACGTTAACGGCGCCGTCTTTTATAAGCCAGGCTTTTTTATCGCCTTCGAGTAAGAAGGTATCTTTCGCTTTAAGTTCGATCGGCATAACACTTTCCTGAAAATTTTAAACATTCGTTCAATGCATTTTTATTAATTGCGAATAGGCGCTGCCGGGGTCCGCTATAAGTTCTTCATGCGTTCCGCGGCAGGCTATTTTGCCGTAATTCATCACTATTATTTCGTCGCAGTCGCGTATGGTGCTGAGCCTGTGCGCGACTATAATGCACGTGCATCCGCGGCGCCTCAGGCTTTCGTCGATCATCATTTCGGTCTGCGGATCCAGCGCGCTGGTGGCCTCGTCGAGGATCATCACGCTCGGATTTATCGCGAGCGCCCTTGCTATCTCGAGCCTCTGGCGCTGGCCGCCGCTGAAATTCTTTCCGCCTTCTTCGGTCCGGGCTTCATAGGCCGACGGCCTGCGGGCTATATCTTCGTGTATGGCGGCGTCGCGGGTAGCCGCGAATACCGAAGTATCGGGGACCGAATAGTCCCATAAAATAATATTTTCTTTGATGCTGCCTTCGAACATCGAAATGTCCTGATCGACGATGGAAACCGAGTTCGTAATGACATCATTCGATATCTGATCGCGCGGCCGGCCGTCGAAAAGAATTTCGCCGGACCACGGAGCGTAAAGGCCCGAAACAAGTTTGGCGACGGTAGATTTTCCCGAGCCGGAGCTTCCGACCAGTGCGACGCGCATTCCGGGTTTGAGCGAAAGGCTGAAATTCTCGATGAGCGGAGGTTCGAGCCTGCTGTAGCCGAAAGTGACATTTTTCAATTCGACGCTTCCCGATAATTTCGAGACTTTCCCGTCATCGGCCGGTTTCGCGTCGAACCTTTTATCCTCGCTGTAATTCATTACGTCATCGATCCTGTTCATGCTGCCTTCGAGTTCCTGAAGCGAAGAACCCAGCTGGACGAGCCTGTTCACTGGTTCTATGAAGCTGGCCATCAGGCTCTGAAAAGCCACGAGCATGCCGAGCGTCAGTTTTCCGTCCATCACAAGAAAACCGCCTACGCCGAGAATGAGCGCGCCGTTCAAAGCGCTCAGGAACGTCGGAATGCAGGAGATAAACTGATTGGTAACCTCCATCTCCTGCGACGCGCATACCACGTTGGCGTGAAGGCCGCCGATCTTGGCAAAAAAATCGGATTCGGAGCCCGACGCTTTCAGCGTTTCGATTATCGAAAGGCCGCCTACGGCGTCGCCCATGAACTTGCCCCTTATCTGCAGCAGTTTCTGGTTCTGGTCCACTTTGCGGCGGGCGACAGACTTTAGTATGAGTATATTTGCCAGCGCTATTCCAACGCCGATCGCCGTGAGCAAAATATCATACTGGCACATCAAAAACGCGTAAAATACTATGAGCAGGCAATTGAGCGCGTTAACGGCGAGCTCGCCCGAAAAAAGCTGCGCGACCTGATCGTTGGACTGGAGTCTTGCGCTGAGGTCTCCGGCGAAGCGCTGCGCGAAAAATTGTATCGGCAGATGCAGCAGATGCTGAAAAAACTTCCCCGAACTAGTAAGGGCTATCTTTATCTCGAGCATCGCCAGATGGTGCTGCTGAAGCGCTGTGAGCGAGGCGCGCAGAACGCCGGCGAAGATCATTCCGAGAATCAGGGGCCGCAGCCAGTCGGTCGAGTTTCCGATCAGTATGTCGTCGATGAATATTTTCGAAAAAGTGGGGATAACAAGCCCCGGTATCACAAGGAAAAGGCCCGCCAGCATAGAATACGCCAGAGCCACCCTGGTCCCCGGAAGCCTTTTGAGGATCGCTTTGAGCATGCTTTTTTTCCGGCCGCCGGCTTTGAATTCAGGCGACTTTTCGAAAGTAAGCACTATGCCGGTGTACGACTCGTCGAATTCTTCGCGCGACACGACGCGCGGGCCCTCGGCCGGATCGTTCAGGTACGCTTTGCCTGCGGAAAAGCCTTCCAGCACCAGAAAGTGGTTGAAATTCCAGTGCACTATCGCCGGAAATTCGATGTATTTAAGTTCTTCCGGCTCGTATCTGAAGCCTTTAGCCGATAGATTATAACCGCGGGCGGCCTTGAGGACGTTCGAAGCCTTGCTTCCGTCGCGGGAAATCCCGCATTTTTCGCGCAGCTCCTCCAGCGTTATGAAAAGGCCATGATAGCCCAGAATTATTCCGAGCGACGCCGCGCCGCACTCGACCGCTTCCATCTGGATAACGGTAGGCGTTTTCACTCTTTTATATACCTTTTTTTTAACTGTTTCTTCCGGCATGGCGACCTTTTCTCTATTCTCTGTTCACTAATAGTAGATTCCCGTCCATTTCCTGAGTATCGGAATGACCAGGTTGATCGGACGCTCTGTTTTGTATGTGACGAGCGTGTCGCAGAAAGTTCCGCTCTGTATCTTCAGCGGCGGCCCTTTTTCGGTCGACCACTTATAGCCGCTCACGGTCGTTTTATCGTTAATGAGGTCGGCTTTGACCTCTATCATGGCCCCGCCCTGGCTTATAGTCGAAACCAGCTGGTCGTTGGCCAGCAGCTCGAGCATTCTGGCGGAGGTTACGGGATACTCGGACACTTCCGTCACTTTGCCGAGAATGAAGCCGTATTCCTCTTTTTTTACGATGGTCGGCGATATCCGGATGTCCATGCCGACGCTGACAAGTTTGCCCTCGCTTATCGGAACGTAAACGATGGCCTCGATATCCTTGATATTTTTTCCGGTAAGTTCGAGCGTGGCGACCGGCTCGCCTGCATTCAGGGCTTTGCCTGTGACGGCCACGACCTGAACGACCTTTCCGGCGTAAGGGCTTACGATCTTAGCCGAATCGTCGTATTTTTTCAAAAGGGAGTTCAAATTATCATTAAGGTCTTTGAGCTGAACCGTGATAGTGTATATTTCATCGTTGCGGCTTTTATCGGTGTCCACTTTTTTTACGTCGAGCGCCTTGAGCTGATTATAAGCCGCCGCTATGGACTCTTCGATGCCGTTTATCTGCTGCTTCGTAGCCAGCGCGGTATCTTTGGTTATCAGACCCTTTTCGACGAGTTTTTTCTGATTGGCCATTTTTTCGTTCAAAAGAGCCAGGTTTTCCCTGCTGCTTTTTATTGTATCGTTGAGTTTCTTCGCTTCGTCCTCGATATATTCTATGTTCTTTTTATTGCTGTCCGAACTGTATAACAGCGTTTTATCTCTCTGAGAGCTGAGTTCGGCTATTTTTTCGCGCAGATCGAATATCTGCTTTAGCGTGTCGATCTGATCGATCCTGGCCACCACGTCGCCTTCTTTGATAAGATCGCCATCGCGGACGCGGATGTCGACGAGCCTGCCGCTGAAATTATGGCAGATGTTAAAAAGGCCGCCGGTTTTAATGAGCATTCCGGTGCCGCCGACCTTATAGGATATCGTCCCGAATACGCCCCACAGCAGGGCCGTGACAAGAGCCCCCGCTATGGCGAGAAGAGCCAGCCAGCCGCGCGGGCCGGTTATAACTATCAGCCGGTCGAGCTGATCGGGCGTCGAAAGTTTTTCGAGCGCCGCTTTTCTGAAAAGGCCGCCAGACATTTTTTCACTTCCGTTTTATCAAAATATTTTTAATGAGATCGGTCTCATTGGTCGAGTCCAGATATATGAATTTTTTATCTTTTACTATCTTTAAAATTAACTTTTCGTTCAAGGCTTCGCCTTTTTCGTCGAATTCATAATTATTTACGACGCCCTCTTCTTTTTTAAACGAGCGCAGCGCTTTCGCTATATCCGGCGGCGCGGCTCTGCCGGCGCGTTTTATCGCTTCGGCGAGAAGTTTCATTGCGTCGTAAGCCTGCGCGGAATGGGTATCAGGAAGGATTCCGAACCTGTTTTTATATTCGCTGACAAATTTTGATTTTTTCGCCGAACTTATATCTAAAGGATTAAAAAGCGAGGTGACGATAATTCCTTCCGAATATTGGCCGACGTGTTTTATAAAGTCGGGATAATTCATTGTGTCTCCGCAGAAAATGGGCGCGAGAATACCCTCTCTGCGGATCGATTCGATGAATTGCGGACCGCCCGACGGGTAGCCGAAAAATACCGCGCAGTCGAAATTTAAAAGTTTCCAGCAATCGGTTATCTGTTTGAATTCCGCCGCATTTCCTGACGAATAGGAACGCCTGTCCACGACTGATATCGAAAGTTTCTGCAATTCGTCCTCGAACGCGTTGGCCGAACTCAATCCGTAGTTATCCGTGACATAGCATATAGAAAGGTTTTTGAAGCCGAGTTTATCGATAAGCTCTGCTATCTTGCAAGATATATCGACAGCCGTCGCGGTGGTCCTGAATAAAAGAGGGCTTTTGAACGAATTATAAGAAGGATCGACGGACGAAGTGGTGATCATTAAAATTCCGGCTTTGTCGTATATGCCGGAAACGGGTATAGTGACGTATGAATCGCAAAAACCTACCGCCGCCGATATCTCCGGATCGGCAGCCATCTCGTCGGCGATCACCATGCCTTTTGTGACGCTGGACTCGTCATCCTTCAAATAAATTTTCAACTTTTTGCCGAGGATGCCGCCTGAAAGGTTGATTTCATCCGACGCCATTATGACGCCGTTCACGAAAGACTTGTAGGTCGACGTAAGCGGCCACACCACGCCTATGTTTATAGTCGGCGACGCCGCCGTTTTTTTATTGCGAAGCGATATCATGTCGCCTTCGTATTCGCATCCGGACGCGGATAAAACCGCCAGCAGCAGAAACATACGGCAAACCCAAAATACGCCGCGCGCCATAAATTTATTATTCGTATCGGGGCCGGTCTTATTTTTCAATGTTATTCACATCCGGCAGCGATATTATATCTTCGATCCTGATTTCACATTCGGACGTCCCCATGCGGCCAAGGCATCCCGCTTCGAACTTAAGCTCGGTTATGGCGGATGCGTATTCGAATACGGCCGATTCGAGAGCAAGTTCGGCCTGGCCGAGACGGTCTTCGAGGTTCAGAACGTCCATCAGCGTGGAAACGCCCATCTGGTGCTTTTCTTTTTCGTTCTCAAGCGCCTTCGAATAAAGCCTGCCGGATTCGATCATGAGTTTGTAACGGTTGATTATCGAAGCGACAGCGTTGACGCGCGTGTCGATAGCGATATCCATCTGCCTCGCTATTTCTTCGGCCTTTATTTTAGCCTGCAATAACTGCTCCTGCTGCCTGATAATCTCCGCCCGCGCGGATTTATTGCCTATCGGGAACGAATAGCTGACCGCGGCGCTGAGGTTAACGCCGGGCACTCCCTCGCGCAGCGATGAAAGAATGGCGGCCGCGCCCTTGTCGTCTTTTCTGCCGTTATAACCGGCCGCGATCTGAAGGTCCGTCTGAGGTTTCAGCGCGTCTTTAGCCGCGGGAATCGTGAATTGATAAGACTCGAGTCGCTTTTTCGCGGCCGCGTAATCTTTTCTGTTCGCCATGGCGAATTCCAGCATCGTTTTCGCCAGCGCGGAAGTCTCGAGCGTATCGCCGCTTATGCGCCCGGCCGGAAAAAAATCGGCGGGAGGACCCGCTATCAGTGATGAATCGTTGGAGACGCCGGCGGCGGCCTTCAGGCTGTTCAGCGCCTGCAGCGTGTTCTGAGAGGCTTTGCCGCATTCGGCCAGTTTCTGGTTCAGATTGGCCATCAGCTGGTCGAGTTCGGCCGGAGGCACTTCAAAGCCTTCGACGAGGGTTTTGGTGTCGTTATATATTTTTTCAGCGCGAACCTTCGAGTCTTCGGCTATTTTAAGCGCCTTATATGCGTAGGCGTAGTTCCAGTAAGCGAGTATCACGCCGCGCACGGTTTGGGATACCGTGTAAAGACTGTCGAAAGAAGCGCTTTCAAATTCGATCATAGACGATTTTTCATAAGCCTGGTTGACCCTGGAGCCGTTTCCGCGCCCGAGCGGCTTGATCAGGGCGAAGCTCACTTTTCCGCTCGTTACGGGGACGCGGTTCTGCGGATCGTTGGATTCGCCCGTGGAAACCGTGACGGACGGCGATATGGATATTCCGCTCCTGTAACGTTTTTCGTATCCGGCGCTATATGAGAACGCGCCCTGCTTGAGCTTGGTAAGATCGGGCGCGCCGGAGCGGCGGTAAGCTTTTTTCTGATCCTCCGACAGCGGCGTATAATCTATGGAACGGGATACGGACGCTTTCACGCTCGGATCGAACTGCGCGCCGGCCGCAAGCACTCCGGCGGCGGCCACGGCTTCACGACTTTCATAAACCTTGATGGCGGCGTCTTTTTCGACCGCAATGCGAATGACGTCCATAAGCCGGACCTCGAGGCTCGCGTTTTCGGCGGCGAATGAATAAAACGGCGTTGAGATAAAAGGAAGGTTAAAGCATAAAATTAAAACGGCCGCATAAAAAAGGCGTTCATAATTATTTGTTTTATTCAAAAAAAAGAGGTGTCTCATCACGCCATCCGTCTTAATATAGAAGTGGTTTTACAATGAGATGATACTATACTAATACCGGATATTTGTCAATATTTTTATTAAGCGGAATTCGTTCTCAGGCCTTAAATATATCGATGTTTTTAATGGGTTTTACATAAATTCTTTTTTCCCCGGTTTCCGCTTTAAGAGAAAAACCCATTTTTAAAAGGTAGTTTTGATGCTTCGCGGCGCGTGACTCCGCGCAGAAATTTGTATAGCCGAGATGAGCGAAGTATTTTTCGTTTTCGCCATAAATGTAACTGCCTATCTTGAAATCGCGGTATTCCGGGACCGCGAAGTCCATCGCCACCATCAGCGAACCGTCTTCGAGTTTTTTTCCGATGAATACGCCCGCCGTCACCATATTTCTTAAAATATAGAAACTGACGGTGTTTTCATCTTCACAGCAATTGAAGTTGAAATCGGGAAAGAAATGTCTGATATCGTTTTTATAGAAGGCCAGAAAGTGTTTTAAATAAAGGTCGTCTTTTTTTATTTCCAGAACGCGAAAATATTCTT
This sequence comes from Candidatus Wallbacteria bacterium GWC2_49_35, assembly GCA_001791795.1. Classification (GTDB taxonomy): domain Bacteria; phylum Muiribacteriota; class UBA9980; order UBA9980; family UBA9980; genus UBA9980. The sequence continues at coordinate 858 of MGFH01000099.1, read as the reverse complement.
TTTCGGTGTATATTTTATAGAGATAATAAACGTCGATCGCGCATATCATGCCGTTAGAGACGCTGACCGGGGCCGAGCCGATCAGAAAGCCATACGCGCAAAATATGACGGCGCCCGAAAGGTTCACCCAGCGCAGTTTGATTATCGAACTCATCAGAAGCGAAACTACTATGATAAAAGACGCCGTATAGCCGAGCCAGTCAAGATAAGATACGTTTAAAAACATTATTGATCCCCTCTTTGTCTAATGCATAAAAATGGCCGCCGCCGAAGTTGATTACGCGACGGCCATTCAGACGGGGCCGCTGGAAGCGCCGGGCGCCGATACGACGGCTAGCGGCCGGGAGCGGCGAACGACGGCGCGCTGTTATCCAGGGTTGACGGATCGGTGAGCCGCGTCTGGGCTGAGCCGTCGGAGCTCATAATGTAAATCTGCGAATAGTTGTTGTCGGCCGCGCGCTTTTCGGAAAACGCGATCTTAGTCCCGTCGGGAGACCAGCAATATTTGACCGAAAACGATTCCGCTCCGCTCGCGCTGAGCTCCTTTTGATTCGAACCGTCAGAATTCATCACATAAATTTTATATATGGAATCCAATCCCACCGTTATGCTAGAGCCGAATACTATCTTAGAGCCGTCGGGCGACCAGGCCGGCCCCATGTTCATTCCGACGTTATATGTAAGCTGGTGAAGCGTCGAATCGGCAAGCTTTATGTAATATATGTTCGAGCTCGCGGAGAAAAAGCCGGTCACGGCGATCTTCGTGCCGTCAGGCGACCAGCAGGGATGCCCGATGCGGTCCATGCTTCCCGGAAGCGTGAGGGTGATCTTCGCCTGCGATGAACCGTCGGAATTCAT
>MGFH01000098.1 GCA_001791795.1 Candidatus Wallbacteria bacterium GWC2_49_35 | reverse complement strand
GACATTTTACGATTTCATTAAATACTCCATGACCAATTATCCCGCCGAGCGCTACGCGCTTATCATAAACAGCCATGGCTCCGGCTGGGAATCATACTACGGCGGCGGCTCGGTTTCGACCGGCGTCCAGCTCGATTCGGACATCAATATCAGCCCTGCTTACAAGCCCGTAGATTTCAGCGGAACCGATCTTTCCGGATTAAACACCGCTATAGCTTACGACGACGATCCTTCGGACTGCCTCACTTTAAAAGAACTTAAAAAATCGCTGACCATGGCCGCTAAAAATTTCAACGGCTCGAAAAAGATCGACATGTTCATAGCCGACGCATGCCTTTTCGCTATGATAGAAGCAGCTTATGAACTGCGCGACGCCGCGTCGGTGCTTATGGGCTCCGAAAGCACCATTCCCGGAACCGGTCTCGACTACCGCTCGATCGCTTCCGAATTGAGTAAAAATCCTAAAACCGACGCCCTTCAGCTTTCGAAAACAATCGCGAAGAACTTCACGTCTTCCAGCTACGGCGACAACATTCTGGTCGGCGTAAATACCGCCGCTATCGAACCCCTTGCCGTCGCCTTTTCAGAGCTCGCGACTAAAATTTTGAAGGTCGGAGGCAAAAGATCGTTCTCCGGCGTTTCTAAAATAGGCGACGTCGATAAATATTCCGACATTTCAAATATCGCCGACAGCATACTCAAAAAAGAAATATCCTTCGCTAACGACCCCGCTTATCCTGAAATAGCGAACCAGGCTAAAATCGTAAAGGAAAAACTGAACGAATCGCTTTCCGCCTTTTCGGCGTCAGGCAGCTTCAGAACCGGTTTTGGCGGAATATCCGTTTACTGGCCCGATAAAACCAGATATCCCAAATACAAGGCTTTTTACAAAGCCCTCGACTACTCGAATAAATTCCAGTGGGACGAATTCCTCGACAGCCAGCTTTTAGGCTTGAGCCCGCAGGCAGGCGACGTCCGTTCGGGCGCGGCAAGCCTGGTTTCCGAACTCGACGGCGCGTTCTTCTCGCTCAGGCGCAACTCGCAGCTGAACGAAAAAACCAGCGTCACCAACGAATCGGCTAAAATAGAACACCTTAAAAAGACCATTGTCGATAACACGGTCACGGCTCATAAGACCGGTAACTATAAAACCGTCCATCAAACACTGCGCGACATACGCAATGCTAAATCGATCGACACGGCGACAAAAAATAAAATGATCAACGACCTTAAACAGGGCGTAGGACCTTCCAGCAAGTAGAAACGGCGATATCGCAAAAACCGTTATCGGTTTTTAACAAGACCTTTTTAATCAATAAGTTAAAATAGTTTTCATCATAAAACAAAAGCAAAAGCGCCTTTAATAAAGGGCGCTTTTGCTTTTATATATGGCAGCATGCGTTTTTGCCGGTATTTCAGACACTTGACAATAAAAAAACTTTGTTGTATAATCGACTTTAATTTAATCAGGAGGTTGTTTTATGGAACAGAACCAACTATCGAACAGTTTCTTTAAACTGGCGTCTTTTACTCTTTTAACCCTCTCAATAGCCATCTTCTTTGGCTCGATATTCTTCACCGCCTACTATTTCGGAAACGTGACCAGCCCCCAGCAGGTAATCACCTCGGTAGACCTTATCAATAAAGCGTTCCTCACCTCGATCTTCGTTTTGATGTTCGCTATCATCATGAATCTGAATTACATCATCAAAATGCTCGAAGAAAAAGGCAAAAAAGAGTAGTCCAACCTGAAAATTTCCGTTTTTTAATTTATTATGAATTATAATTCGATTAATTAACGAAAATAACCAAATCATACCAGATATTTTTAAATCATATATTTTAATTTGTATTAAGATATGTGATTTATTTTTTTATTTCATTCATTAACATAGTTTTCTTTGACTCTTTATTCTTTTTTATCTTTACTTTTTCAGGCTGAAAAAGACAACCGAATGCACGGGCCTCTGAACGCCCGGAAGAGTGAACGGGCTCAAGCCTCCTGAGGGTCTATTCATAACGCTCCCGTTCAAAAAGATCGTCGAAGAGCCCCCGCCGTCAAGATTAACGGCCTTAACGGCCCCCAGCTTTATAAGCAGCCCTGCCAGGGCGGTCTGACTCATTCCTTCTATAAATTCCTGCCGTCCCTCGACCACCGCGCAAATGATCTTTTTGTCCGCGGTTATCGCTATCGCCGTTCTCGGATTTTTTGAATCGCTCGCCGCCCTGCTGGCCTTAAGCGAAGACGGTATGGACGAATTATAAACCAGCATGGGCTTGGTCTGTATATAAGCCCGGGCGGCGCCGCCTTTTTTCAGTACGCGTTTATCGAATTCCGACGCCTTCGCTATGCCGGGAATACCGTCCGCGCCTATATAAAAATAAGGGTATTGCTCATGCTTAATATGACGAGGATAAACAGTGAAATTTTCGCACAATTTCCCGACCGAATATATTTTTTCGTCGATGACGGCAAAATATCCGCCGTTGACGGCAACAATGGCATTTTTCGCGCGGGCGGCCTCGGAAACAGTCTCCGTCTTATCGCCGAAATAAACGCCGGCGTAAAATTTTGACGCGTCGTTCACGACGGCAATGTGCACCCTGTTTTTAGCTGACGCGCTCGACGCGCTTATGAAATCGATAAGCCCGCCGTCCGGGCCTTTTACCGACACTTCATAACCGAGCTCATAGCCGCAATTTATAAGCGCCGCTTTCAGCCCGCCTTTCGCGGAGCGGGAAGTTCCGGCGGGCGGCCCGTCGCTCACGGCCGCCACGGCGGAAAAATAAAATATAGCGAGCCAGACTAGCAGGACGCAGTTTTTAACTATGAATTTTTTCATCGGTAAGATCTTACAATTGTTTCAGACAGTCGAATACCCTGTCCATTACCTTATTTTCAACAATAAGGCACATTCTGATGTGATTTTCGCCGGATGCGCCGAACGCGCTGCCCGGAACGGTGGCGATACAAAACCTGTCGAGCAGCAGATTAGAGGCTTCGAGCGAGTTTTTAGCAAATTTCGAAGTGTTGAGCATGCCGTAGAAAGTTCCCTGCGGCTTGACCCATGAAAAGCCCGGGATCTGCTTTATTCTTGAATCGAAATAGTCGCGGCGTTCCTCGTAAACCTTGTTGAGCTTAGCAAGAAAATCTTGCGGGCCCGAAAGCGCTTCGACGGCCATATACTGGCTTACCGAAGCCGCGCTCGACGCGCTGTGCTGCTGGAGCTTGATCATATTCGATACGATCTGTTTCGGCGCGGCGATATAGGCGATACGAAGGCCCGTCATAACATATGATTTCGAAAAACCGTTGATGAGTATCGTGCGTTCCTGCATTCCGGCGATCTCGGCCATGGACGTAAATTTGCGGCCGTCGAAGAGTATCTTTTCGTAAATTTCGTCGGATATTACCATAATATTGTTTTCTATGGCGAGTTTCGCTATCTGTTCGAGCTCGGATTTTTCGATAGCCATGCCGGTGGGATTGCACGGATTATTAATTATTATCGCGCGCGTTTTAGGCGTGATGCGTTTTTTAATTTCTTCGATATGTATCTTGAAATTTTCTTCGGGTCTGGTCGGAACAGGCACCGCTACGCCCTCGCACAGATTGACCATGTCTTCGTATGAAAGCCAGCTCGGGTCGATGAGCAGAACTTCGTCGCCTTTATTTATAAAAGCCATGAGAGCGTATAATATGGCCTGCTTGCCGCCCGGCGTCACGAAAATTTCAGTGTTCGGATCGTATGTCACGTTGTTCTCGTTCTTCAATTTGCTCGCTATAGCCTCGCGCAATTCGAGTATTCCTCGGCTGTTGGTATAGCGGGTGTAACCTTTTTTCAACGCTTCGATGCCGGCGTTGACTATATTTTCGGGCGTTTTGAGATCGGGCTCGCCCCACGACAGGTCGACGACTTCCTTTCCCAGTTTTTTAAGCGCAGCCGCTTTTTCGGCGACCGCTATCGACGATGAATTCTTTAAAATTAAAAGCCTGTCCGCGTATCTGATGTCAGCCATTTCATATCCCCCGTTTTAATCCGGCACTTGCCGTTTCTATTGAAAATAATACTCGATACTGGAAAAAAAATAACTATTTTATAAATGAACTTATAAAAAATCTTAACAAAATTTAACTCTTATGTCAATAAAATGTTGAAAATTTGAAAATTAAGAAAGGCCGGTCACGGTCCCGTCAGATCCGATGTCTATTCTGAGCGCCGCGGGCTGCTTCGGAAGTCCCGGCAGCGTCATCATTTCGCCGGCTATGGCGACGGCGAACCCGGCGCCGCACGAAGGGCGAACTTCGCGCACCGTGAAGGCGAATCCTTCGGGCGCGCCGTAAACGTTGGCCGTATCGGTCGTCGAAAGCTGGGTCTTGGCGATATTGACCGGCAGATGCCCGAACCCTGATTTTTCGAGGCCCGCGAGGCTCTTTTCGGCTTTGGGCGAAATAATTACATTTCCGGCGTGATATACTTTTTTCGCTATTATTTCAATCTTTTCGCGCAGCGTGAGCGAATCTTCATAGAGCATCCTGAAATCGGACCTTTCATTCGCGGCTTCCACGGCCGCTTTCGCCAGCGCCTCGCCGCCTTCGCCGCCGCGCGCTGCGACCTCCGATATTTCCGCACGCACGTCCAGGCTTTTCACGCATTTTTCCCTGACGAATTCGAGCTCTTCGGCGCAGTCGTCCGGAAAGCGGTTTATGGCCACCACGGCCGGAAGCCCGTACATTTTGACGGTCGAAACGTGGCGCACCAGGTTGGCCATTCCGCGTTCGAGCGCATCGAAGCTCTTTTCGGTTTTGATCTTGTCCTTTGCCATGCCGCCGTGCATTTTAAGCGCCTTGAGCGAGGCGACTATAACGACCGCCGAAGGTTTGAGATCGGGGTTCTGACGACAGACTATATCGAAGAATTTTTCGGCGCCCAGATCGACGGCGAAACCGCCTTCGGTAACGACGTAATCGGCGAGTTTCAGCGCCATACGCGTCGCTATGACGCTGCTGTTGCCGTGGGCTATATTTGCGAAAGGCCCGGCGTGAACGAAAGCCGGCTGGCCTTCGAATGTCTGAACCAGGTTCGGCTTGATCGCATCTTTTAAAAGCATCGCTATAGCTCCGGCGCATTTGAGATCTTTAACGAAGACCGGCCCGCCATCCTTGTTGGAGGCTATCATTATATTGGCTATGCGCTCTTTAAGATCGTTCATGTCCTTTGCGAGGGCCAGTATCGCCATAATTTCGGACGCAGCCGTTATGTCGAATCCCGATTCGCGCACGAAGCCGTTGGCCTTTCCGCCGAGGCCGCAGACGATATTACGCAGCTGGCGGTCTGAGACGTCTAAAACGCGGTTCCATGTGATGGATTCGGGTGATATCCCGAGTTCATTGCCCTGATAGATGTAATTGTCGCATAGCGCCGCCAGAGAGTTGTGCGCAAGACCGACGGCGTGAATGTCGCCTGTGAAATGAAGGTTGATATCGTCCGAAGGATGCAGCGACGCTTTCATTGTCCCGGTCGCGCCGCCCTTTACACCGAATACGGGGCCGAGCGAGGGCTCGCGAAGGCATAAATGCGATTTCT
>MGFH01000097.1 GCA_001791795.1 Candidatus Wallbacteria bacterium GWC2_49_35 | reverse complement strand
ACCGCGGATGTAGCCGCGGGGCTGACTTCGAGTATCTCATAAAAATTGTATTGATACGCCGGATTACGAAACATTTAAGTTACCTTCAACCGTATCGCCTTTAGTGCTTGCTTTTTTGCGGATATTTATCTTTTCGTATTTAATGGCCGCCAGTTTTTCGTTGAACCTCAGATCGAGCATATATTCTGAGTTATAATTCGCCAGCGACCTGAAAATGTTTTCTTTTATCTTGAATTCGTCTTTCGCGAATTCGAGGAGCATCTTTTTAACTTTGGTGCGCTTCAAAACGCCGGCGCAGCTTTGCGGACAGCAGCAGGTTATCGCCGGAAACTCCATCTTCGCGCAATATTTTTGCGTGGTATCTTCGCTCACGTACATCAGCGGGCGGATGACCCTGAATTTTTTGCCGCTCGAGTCAAATATCGGAAGCATAGTCTCAATTCTTCCGTTATACATCATCGCCATCAGCGCCGTCTCAATAAAATCGTCCATGTGATGCCCCAGGGCGACCTTCTGGCAGTTATTGGCGTCGGCCAGTCGGAATAATATTGACCGTCTCTGTCTCGAGCAGTAAAAGCAGCCGTCTTTGGCCTTGACAGGATCCAGAAAAATGGACTCGTACATATCGCTTTTTTCAATGTGATAGTCGTATTTTCTTTCAACCAGCCACTTTTCGAGCCTATCCACCGCGTATCCCGGAAAGCCGGAGTTAACGATACATACAAATAAACTGAACTTTACAGGGGCTCTCAGTTTAAGGCGCGACAACGCATCGAGCATGGCGAAGGAATCTTTGCCGCCCGAAAGCGCTACGAGGATCTTATCGCCGTCGTTTATCATATTGTAACGCTCGACGGCCAGACCCACGTTGCGATATAGCGAGTATCTGAAATTGCTCAACTAAATCACGCCGTTCTTTCGTTTTAAACCATATCATAACATAATAAAACCTTAAATTCAACCTATTTATACTAAATAAATGCGCAGATTTTAAGCCAATGTTAAAATTTAATTTTTATTGATTTTTTATCGACGACCGTGATATAATAAGCAGAATTCTTAAATTCTCTTTAACAATCCATAATAATCGAAAGTCCAAAAATCCATTTTAAAAGGGAGAGGTATATGTCCGAAATTAGCCGTAATTTCAAGACAAAATTTTTCATCTTATCTTTCGTTTCCGTTTTATTGGTCTTATGTTCGTCAGGTTTCTATCCGGCCGGAGCGACCGCCGAGGTCATGACGAACGTCGCCGGGTCCTCGGCCACGGCCGAAGTATCGGCCCACGCGGCTCATGCCGGCGCAGCGGCAGGCGGCCACGGAGCGGCTTATACAGTGCCGCCGCTTCTTATGATCCCTTTCGCAGCCCTTCTGCTCGCGATAGCTCTGATGCCATTCATTCACAAGCACTTCTGGGAACATAACTATCCGTATGTTTCTTACGCGCTCGGCATTTTCGTAGTTTTCTACTACCTGTTCGCCATCGGCGGCGGCGCGACTACGAAGGTTTACCATACCCTGCTTGAATACGTCTCTTTCATAGCCCTTATAGGAAGCCTGTTCGTGGTAACCGGCGGCATAGTTATCAAACTCAAAAACGAAGGAAACCCTGTGATTAACTCATCGATTTTATTCATAGGATCCATCCTCGCCAACATCATAGGAACTACGGGCGCATCGATGCTTTTAATAAGGCCTTTTATCAGAATTAATCACAGGCGCATCAGGCCTTATCTCGTTATGTTCTTCATATTCACCGTCAGCAACGTAGGCGGCGCGCTCACGCCGATCGGCGATCCCCCGCTGTTCCTTGGATACCTTCAGGGCGTCCCCTTCTTTTGGGTCATCGAGCATGTAATTCAGATGTGGGCCGTGGCTTTATTTCTGATCATAAGCGTTTTCTTCGGCCTTGATTACTTCTACTTCTCAAAAGATAAAATGAGCGGCCTCGAGAAAAAAGCGAACGCCCTGGCCGGGCATGCCGCATCGCATCAGTCCGAAAACAAAGGCGATGAAAATATACAGGCCGCCGAAAAGAAAGACTCCAAAAAGAAGAAAAAACATAAAAAACATGAAGACGAAGAAGACGATGGGATACTGCCCGACGAGGACGAAACCTTAAAATTCAAACTTCTGGGCATAACCAATTTCGTATTTCTGTTCATAATCCTTGTTGCGGTATTCATGCCGACGCCCTGGCGCGAACTGGTTATGCTCGCCTGCGCCGTAGCGGCCTATAAATCGACTCCCAAAAAGAACCATGCCGAAAACGGCTTTAATTTCGATCCTATTAAAGAAGTCGCCATATTATTCATAGGCATATTCGCCACGATGATGCCCGCGCTCGACTGGCTCGAAGCCAACGCCGCCACCCTCGGCATCAAAACGCCGGGCCAGTTCTACTGGGGCTCGGGAATTCTGTCGAGCTTCCTCGATAACGCCCCGACTTACCTTAACTTCCTTTCGGCCGCCAAGGGCCTCAACGGCGTAGAACACGTTTCCGGCCTTCTCTCCGACCCGCTCCTCGCTCAGTACGTTATAGCCATATCGCTGGGGTCGGTCTTTTTCGGCGCGATGACCTATATCGGCAACGGTCCGAATTTCATGGTTAAAAACATATCCGAACAGATGAACGTCAAAATGCCGTCCTTCTTCGGTTATGTTTTCGTTTACTCGATACCCGTATTAATACCGATCTTCGCTCTCGTATGGGCGCTGTTCTTAAAATAAAACAGGTTTTCTCCGACAAAATAAGAAGTAACCTGAAACATATTAAAAATGGCCGTTCATTAAGCGATTCGCGAACGGCCGTTTTTTTATTCCTCATCCCTTGATCCATGTTCTTAACTCCTGTTTTTTTTGCTGAAACAAAATTTTTCGGTGAAAAATTGACAAAATAAAATTCAGCGGTTATAATTGATACATAACATAAAAAATATATATAAATATTAGACCCAATTATTTTATTTTCGTTTTTTTCTTTTGTTTTGACATTTTATAATATATTTTTATAATTACGAGGAGTTGACATCTATGCTGAAAAGATTTTCCAGGGCGCTTTTGATCGCTTTTTTACTCGGCCTGTATTTCGCGGCTTTCAGTTCGGCCGGCGCCGTTCCCACGGCTTCGAATAATTTCGAACTTTACTTCGGACCCTCTCAGGACCGCGCTAAAACCATCGATAAATTTTTCGTCGATCTTATCGATTCCGCTAAAACCTCCATCGACGGCGCTTTTTTCGAATTTCGCCTCCAGAGCATAGTCGACGCGTTCATACGCGCCCACAAGCGCGGCGTTAAAGTAAGACTCGTCACCGATACCGACTATTATCCCAACGATTTCACCACGGCGCTCGTAAAAGCCGGCATCAAAGTAAAGCAGGACAACCGCTCCGCTCTGATGCACAATAAATTCGCCATAGTCGATTCAAATAAACTCTGGACCGGTTCCTTCAATCTCACCGATTCATGCAGTTATAAAAACAACAACAACGCGCTCTGCTTCTATTCAAAAGAGCTGGCGGCCATCTATCAGATCGAGTTCGACGAAATGTACGTTAAAAACAGCTTCGGCATCACCTCGCCTTCGACCGTCGAGGAGCAGAAGGTTGAAATTTCAATCGGCGGCGAAAAATCGCTGGTCGAGGTCTACTTCGCCCCCGAAGACAAACCGAACGAAAAGATCCACGAACTGCTCAGCCAGGCTAAAAAAGAAATATATTTCATGCACTTCGCATTCACCGCGAATGAAATATCCGACATGCTCATCGACAAATCAAAATCAGGCATAAGGGTTTCCGGCATATTCGACTCGAAGTTATACCGCTCGACCGGACCGTATTCCGAATTTTTCAAACTGACCAGCGCCGACAGCATCAATATAGTCCTAGCCGATAACCCTGACGGCAAGTTCCACCACAAAGTGTTCATAGTCGATCCGACGCTCCCCGACGGCTTTGTTATAACCGGCTCCGAAAACTCGTCTAATAACGGCGACCGCACCAACGATGAAAACGTGATAGTGATACATAACGATAAAGTGGCTAAAGCGTATTTCGCCGAATTCAAAAGACTATTCGGACAATTCTCGACCGCATACGCCACCTGCGTTAATCTCTACTTCAAGCCCGAACAGGACATCGAACACGTCAGCATGGTTTTCAACACCAACGGCAAACCCGTCGACAAGATCGAAATAGGCTATCCCGCCCGCTGGCCGCTCACCGGCAACGAAAGCGTCCGTCTTCTCACCATCGACCAGAAACCGCTGCCTAAAGGCTCGATAATATTCAACCGCAAAGGATTCAGCGCGGTCAACCTCAACCTTAAAGCGTTCGGCAAATCAAGTTTCGTCGTATTCGACTTTCTGAAAATGAAGGCACCTAAAATAAAGGGCGGCTACAATCTATACATCAAATCAGCATCGAAAACCGGCGATAAAGCGCTGCCGCTCAAATCGCAGCCCGGCATCACTATCGCAGACTCGCTCTCAAATGAAGAAAGCATACATTCATTCGACCAGATGCTTTTGAAAATGCAGACATCATATTCCGAACTGCTTTCGATCCAGGAAAATTCGACTAATTCTGAAATTTTTGAAAAACTCTTCAAGAACTGGCAGAATAACTACTTCGAAATAAAAGAGGTCCTTCTCACCGACGCTAAAAACCGCAATTACGAAAGAATCGACAGGTTCCTGGCCATATTCGTCACGCTCGGCGCCGAAGATAAAAAGAAAATGCCCGGCCTCACCGAAGGCCTCGAAAAGATACTCAAGGCAAACGCGGCCGCCGGCGACGAAGAAGCCAAATCAAGACTTAAAAAACTCAAATAATTCGCCGTAATAAATCAAAAAATAAAGAGCTGTCCAAATTCATATTTGTGACAGCTCTTTTTAATTGAATTTAGTAAGTTGGCTCCTTTTCATTTTGAATGGGCAGTTTTATGCGGGTGCCAGATAATTTTTCGGGGACGCGTTCGAAAATCCCTCCGGGATTTTCGCCGCTCGTGCTCGTCGCCTCTCGCCCATCCATGGGCTCCGGCGACTCCGCAACGCCCCTTCAAAATTTATCTGTCACCCGCTCTAACCTTTAAAATATTTTTAATAAATGTTTTTACCCACATTAAATGAAAAAGAACCAGTAATTTAATATAAAAGCAAGCCAGAAGATGCCGTTATTTTGTAAATGCCTACCGTGAGCAAGGGTGCTGATAAACCAGAATGCCTTAATACCATGCTGGCAGAGACGCGAAGCGTATCTGCCAGCAAAAGAACAGCCGGCAGGGCATAACTAATAGGCAAGAATGAACAGAAATAAATAGAATTAAAGCCGAGACAGAAAAGGCGGCTGATCGCTGAAATAAAGCGTCAGGCAATTCAGGGATAGAGAGGGGTCAAGGGGAGAGGAAGGACCATCGGCCCTTCCTCTCCCCTTGTTTTCCGAAAATTTTATCCTTTATCCCTGAAATTTATTCATAGTTCTTGATAAGTATCTGGCTGCCGGACGCTTCGGCGCCGTCTATGGCCGCGCTCGTGCTTGCGACCTCCATGAATTTATGGTTCTTGTTATTTTTAGCGCCGGTGAGGT